>SXND01000155.1 GCA_005777235.1 Pseudomonadota bacterium | reverse complement strand
TTAAACTAGAGCGGCTGAAAATGAGGACCAAGCTTCATCATTTTGCCCTAAAGTCCAAACTCTACCTCAATGCCCTCCGCTCCGCTTTCGCCACTTTACGGGCCCTCACCCCCGTACAGGGCTCCGCGTAAGGTGAGTGACGACATCAAGGCGCTGGCGCAGCAGATCGCCGGGGGCGAGACAAATCCCGTCGTGGCGGCGCGCAAAGTGTATGACTGGACACTGCAGAACATCGATTACTGGGTGAAGGATCCCGAGCACCTCAAGGCTTCGCCGGTGGGTAGTACGGAGTACTGCTTGCGCACCAAAACCGGCAATTGCACCGATTTCCATTCGCTGTTCTCGTCGCTCACCCTGGCCCTGGGGATTCCGACGCGCATGGTCTACGGCTCGCTGCTCAAGCCGACGCTCAACGGCCTAGACGTGGATGCGAGCTATCACTGCTGGATCCAGTTCTATGCCCCGAATCTCGACTGGGTGACGCTCGATGTCTCCGTAGCCGACATCTATATGGGCGATTTTGCGCTCACTGAGAAGAATCAGAAGCTGGTGGAACTCACCACGGCGGTGGGCTATCGTGGCGCCGATCCTGCCATGGTGGATTATTATTTCGGCAATCTGGACGAACGCCGCGTCGTATGGTCTATCGGCCGCGATTTGCGTCTGGACCCACCGCAAGAGGACGGGCCAGTGAATGCCATGCACAAAATGTATGTCGAAATTGATGGCAAGCAGTCTACCGACTGGACGCGCCATTTTACCTACAAAGAACTGGCGACCAATTAAGAGCCTATCCCAGGAAGGAGCGACTGGCCGGTCGTCCCGACAACGAGGACGGGTGCATTGGGCTTACGGGTGGGCCGCTGGATGGCCTCCTAGAAGAGCCTCTAAAGGCATGCCATGACAGAGCCGATGGCCCAACTTGGAAGCGACATATTTTATGACTTTGGGGAGATGAGTTGCGGCGAGTTACTCATGGCCCTGATGAAGGCTATGCGTCCGCTGGCCTCGGGCACCCTGGTCGAGGTGCGGGCGCTTGATCCTGGAGCGCCCATCGACATCCCTGCCTGGTGTCGGATGGTCGGGCATGCGTTGGTGCAGCGCGCCAGTGGCCCGGAGAAGGTACATTATCTCATACGCAAGGGAGGAGTTTCCTAATGGCGAAGTTACTGATCAGCATTACCAATGCCAAAAATGATACGGACCGCGCCACGGTCGGTTGTGTGGTGGCTAATGCCTCGGTGGCCTCAGGGGTCGAAACGGTGATCTTCTTGAGCACCGAAGGCGTGCGTCTGGCGCAGGAAGGCTATGCGGACGACATCCATGAAGAGGGGTTTGCCCCGGCGAAGAAATTGCTCACCGATTTTGTCGAGGCCGGTGGCACCATCTGGGTATGTTCGCCGTGCTTTAAGAAGCGCAATCTGGACGAGCACAAGCTGATCTCTGGGGCCACCATCGTCGGGGGCGCCAAAGCCGTGGAGTTTCTCTCGACGGGTGCTTCGTCCATGAGTTATTAAGGAGTGCCCGGCATGGAAGCAGTCGTACACGCTCCGGCGGACCTCACGCCGGATGCCGTGTGTGATGGGGGGAATCTCGACTGCGGTTCTGGCCTGCTGTTGATTATTCGCAAGGCCGTCAATGCCGTGCCACCGGGCGGGGTGCTGGAAATTCGTAGCACGGAAATTAGCGTGCGCGAAGACCTCCCAGCCTGGTGCCGCATGACCAAGAATCCCTACCTGGGCTGGGCGCCGGATCCGACGCATAACAAGTATTTTGTGCGCAAGGGCGGCAGCGTCCAGCCCGAGGCCACTCTGGCCGAGCAGCAAGCCCGCGAGTATCGCTGGCAGTGTCGGGTGCGCTGGTCCGGTGGCCTGCACACCACGGTCTATTGCCGCAACCACAGCTGGGAGGTCGGCCAGCCGGCGAGTTTTGATGTCGAGGACGCAGCACCCAGTGCCGTGGAGTATGTTCTGGGTGCGTTGGCTTCCTGTCTGGCCATGGGTTTCCAGATCCACGCCTCGCGGCGCGGCATTCAGGTGGAAGCGCTGGAGATTGCCTTGAGTGGGCAAATCGATAATATCTTTGTCTTTCTGGGCGTCGAATCCGCCGGCCACAGCGGCTTTCGCAACATCAGCGGCACGCTCTATGTGCAAGCTGATGCGGACGAAGCCGTGCTGGAGGAGATCTGGCGCCACACGCTGGCTGTCTCGCCGCTGACCAATACCCTGGCGCGTCCAGTGACGCTGGACATTGCGCTGCGGCAGATTTTTTAGCGCACGCTGTCCATGGCGTCAGTCCTACACCAATGGCCCCCTGGGCACTCCGGGCTCCAGCCCGGCTCCAACAGCCACGCTGGAGCGTGGCGCTTCCAGGGGGCCCTGGCCGTGTCTGCTCACAAGAAAGCACACATCCTATGCACACCTGGCCATTATTCCCCGTCACGGTTGTCGGTAGCTTGCCGCGCTCCCCAGCCCTCCTCAACGCCTTACGCCGCAAACAGGCCGGACGCCTGAGCGCGGCGGAGTTCGCGCCCATCGCCACGCAGGCGGTGCAGGAAGCCGTCGCGCTGCAGGAGCAGGCCGGGGTGGATATCGTGAGCGATGGCGAGCAATGGCGCGACAATTTCTATTCGTTCATCGTCGAGCATGTCGACGGCGTGCGGCTCATGAGCTTGGCCGAGTTGCTCGATTACGTCGAAAACAAAGCCGCCTTTGAGCGCTTGCTCAATGCGCTGGATGTGCCAGCCTTTGCCATCAAGAATCCGGTGGTCATCGGGCCGGTACGGCGGCGCGAGCCTCTGGCGCTGGGCGAATACCAGGGTGTGGCGGCCCAGACCACACGTCCGATCAAAATTGCCTTGCCCGGCCCGTATTTACTCACACGCTCGATGTGGGTGAAACGACTCTCCGCCGAGGATTATCCCACCAAAGAGGCTCTGGGCAATGACGTGGTGGCGTTGCTGCGCGCTGAACTGCTGGCCCTGCGCGACGCTGGTTGTGCCTTTGTGCAATTTGACGAGCCGGTGCTGACGGAAGTGGCCTTTGCCGGACCGCATGCGACGCATACGTTCATGTGTGCAGCCCTGTCCGAAAAAAGCAGCCCGGAGGAAGAGTTAAGCTTTGCGGTCGATCTGATCAATCGTGTGGTGCAGGGCGTGGAGGGCATTAAGACCGGTCTACACGTCTGTCGGGGCAACTGGAGCCGCCAGGAGTCGGTGCTGTTGCAAGGGGCGTATGATCCGCTCATCCCCTATTTCAGTCGTATGCAGGTGCAGCAACTGGTGTTGGAATACGCCACCGAGCGCGCCGGCAGTGTCGAGGTACTCGGCGATCTGCCGCCCGATAAGGAAATTGGCCTGGGGGTGTGCAATCCACGCTCGGCGGACATCGAGTCGGTGGAGTTTATCGTCGGCAAAGTCCACGCGCTGCTGCGGCATCGTCAGCCGGAACAGATTTACCTCAATCCAGACTGCGGCTTCGGCACCTTTGCCGAGCGCCCGGTCAACAGTATGGAGGTCGCCACCCAGAAGCTGCGCGTGCTGTATCAGGCTGCCGAAGTGTTACGCCAGGAATACCGCTAAGCAACGATGGGAGCCGCCCGGTCACCGCGTGCGCCAGCGCTCGTTGGGGCTTACGAGGTGGGCGGCGGGATACTAACGGTCTGCGACTCTAGCATATATTTCCGGGCCTGCTGCAAACGCGAACCGAGCCGACAGGTCTCTATCTTGGCGATTAACGACTTATAGTCCGGTGGTCTCTGGGTGCGATCATGGGCCAGCATGGTCATGAGCAGATCCGATGTCGATTGCGAAATGGCCGGATTGACGAGCTTCGGGGCCTGCGGAGCCCCCTGGCGTTGTACGGCCATGAGGCGTTCAACGCTCGTGGCGCGAAAACAGGGGCGGCCAGTCAACAGATGATACAGCGTGGCACCGAGGGAGTAGATATCGGCGCGATGGTCACTATCCGTGCCCAGCAGATGTTCTGGGGCGCGATAGGGCAACACGGCATTGGTCGCGGCATCGGGCTCAGTGGACTTCCCCTGCGGCGTCGGGGTAGCGAACAAGTCGTGCGGGATGTGCCAACAATAATCGGCGAGTTTCAACCTGTGCTGTGTGGTCACACGGATATGTATGGGGCACACCCCGCCATGCCGAAAGCCATGCTGCATCCCTGCTTGTAGACCCTCTGCGGCTTGTTGCGCGATACTTAAGACCTGTTCCTCCGCCAGAGAGGGCTCGCTGGCCAGGCGCTCGGTGAGGGTGACCCCGGCGGCAAATTCACTCACGATGATCAGGAAACGCTCATGGAGCGTGCAGGCGAGGATGCGTGTGACGTTGGGGTGTCTGAGCTGGGAGGTGGCCCGGGCCTGCTGACTGAGCAGATCGACCAAGGCGGGTCCGGGGGTGGCGGCCCCAAGGTTGAAGGCCCGCACAATGACGCGGAAATTGAGGCGTGTGTGGTGGGCGGCAAACGTGCCACGCGTCCGGTCAGTATACAAGGACTTTTCAATATGAAAACGTTCGATATCGATCCCCACCAGACGATTCCAGTCGGCAGCCGGTATCGACGCAGTCGGACTTCTGACACCAGGGCCACTGGGTGTGCCAGGGCGGGCTGCAGGTTGAGAGGCAGGCAAGCCAACCTTGGGAGTGGATGCATCTCTGGGAAGTGCCATGACTTTTTCTTGACTCCATATGCAGGGAGGGCATCGACAGGAGGAGAATATCGAGCCGAGAGAACAGGCAGGGCTGCGACGCCCTCGCCCACGAGGATTAGGGGAGAAGGAGGGTCTGTGCCCCAGTAAAAGGCCTGAGCGATCCCTACCCTGCGCCGATACCTCTACCTCTGAGGTTAAGGGTATCCCACATACGTTGCGCTGACAAGACCTACACGTATCATCTCGCGTCGGTGTGATCACGCAGGGGAGGGAACGCGCTACACTGCCATGGCGCGTGGAGACAGATTGGTCTGGTATCCCTCCTTAGGGGATCTCTGGATGCGTGGAAATAAATTGCGCGGCCTTGTCCGCATCAACATGCGGTGCCCGCACCTGCACGCCGGCCGCTTCTTCTTGTAGTAAGAACGTGACGTTACTATCCCGATGCCCCCAGCCGCGCTCCATGCCCTGGATGGCGATTTGCTCGGCTAGCGTCGCCACCGGCATCGAGACGTTATACTCGCGGGCCAGTTCGGTGGCGAGGCCGATATCCTTGCGGGCCAGCCCGAGGGCAAAACTTGGGGGATCGAACTCGCCACGGAAGACCATGCGGGGAATCCCTTCGTGCAGTCCACTCATGCGGCCCACCGCGCCTCGGCGCACGCATTCCCACAGCGCCTCGGCTTCGACACCGGCTTTGACGCCCAATGTTAAGCCTTCGGCAATGGCCTGACGAATGCCGTGACCAATCATGTTGTGCACGAGCTTACACACACTGCCGGCCCCAATGGCTCCGGCATAAAAGACCTTATCGCCAAAGGCATCCAAGAGGGGCTTGATGCGCTCGTAAATCGCCCGCTCGCCGCCGACCATCACCGCCAGGTTCCGCGACGCCGCCCCACTCTTGCCGCCGCTGACCGGCGCGTCGAGGATATGGGCCCCCTTCTGCAGGAACAGCGGGGCGATCTGCCGAATGAGCGTCGGACGACTGGTCGACAGATCGACGTAGATCCCACCGGGTTTGATGCCCTCTAAGACGCCGTTGGTTCCGGTGGCCACTTGCTCGACTTCTTTGGGTCCTGGGAGCGAGGTAAAGACCACGTCGCTCATCCGCGCCACGTCCGCCGGGGACGCGGCAACGCGCGCGCCGTTACTGATAAAGGATTGCATGGCACTGGCGCGAATGTCGAAGACCACCATGGGATAATCCGCTTTCTGGATGTTCCCCGCCATGCCCATGCCCATATTTCCAAGACCAATGAATCCGACTGTCTCCATGCCATCTCCTTTTCCGAGAGCTGTTGGCGCATTCTAACAGCGCCTCCTGGCCGCTTCAAGGTTGGGACGCGTTCGCGCACGCCTCACTGATCCAAGCCACGCTGCAAACCGCGCAGGTACGCGATCTGCCCAAAATGCTGATTTTCCTCGCCAATAAGCTGGCGAAACATGCGGCCAATGGTAAAATCGGCAGGGAGAGGCCGTCCACCGCTGACCTCTGGAAACGGGATGCGCTGGGGATGCACATCCAGGGCGCTGGTGTCGAGGCTCCGCACATACGTCACCAAGGCGTGCCGTACCGCATCAAAATACGCCTGCAACGTGGCGAGATCCGGGTGAGGAAAGCTGGTGACTTGGACAGCGGTGTAGCCCACGCCGGTATCGTGTTCCGGCAGGCCGCAGCGCTGATACCAGCCGTCACGCTGCCAGACCTCGGCGGTGTCGTAGGCAAAACGGTGCAACCAGCGATCTTCGACCCGCGCCACATGCCAGACCATAAAGCCGATCGAGTTGGCCTCTGGACCGGGACGCCAGGCCACCTCGGCAGGCGTCAGCCCTTGCAGGGTGCGGTAGAGACGCCGCTTACATTCGTCGAGTGTCTGTTCGATAAACGGGATGAGATCCATGGCGATTCCTTTATGCAGTCGATGTGAGGGGGTATCTTAGCAGATGCCTCTCTCACGCAACACCCCGCCGTGTCGGGCGGGGAGAGAAAGGGTGTCCGGTGACCCGATACCTCGTGCTCATGGCGTGCGGGAGCGTGGTAGCCCTGGGTTGTCTCCTCCTGTACACCGCGGACCCTACCCCTGGGTGGCTCGCCGAGACGGACCCAGCCCTCCTGCCGATGGCGACCCGGCAACGGGTGGTCATTTTTCTGGTCGATACGTTTGATGCGTTGGACGACCATGGCGTGTCGGTGCAGAGCGTCGTCCAGCAGCAGTGCGCGGCGTGCGCTGTCCAGCCCGTGAACCTGCACGGCGATCTCAGCCTGGCGAGCCTGCGCGAGGCGCTGGAGCGCGTCCTCACCCTGGCCCAGCAGCAGCCCACGGGGACGACCGCCCTGGTCAATCTGAGCCTTGGTACCTACACCTATGATGCCCTGCTGCATGACCGGGTTCGGGCCCTGGACCTCGCCGGGCTGCCGATTATTGCCTCGGCCGGCAATGACCACATCAGCACGCCGTTTTATCCCGCGGCGTTTCCCGAGGTGCTCGGCGTGTGTTCAAGCACGCGCTATACACGTGTGAAAGCCTCGTACTCCAACTTTGGCCCATGGGTCAGCCTCTGTGCCCCTGGTCTGCAATACGTGATGCGTCCACTCCAGCAGGGCGATCTGGCCAGTGGCACGTCGTTTGCCAGCCCGATGGTGGCTGGGGTGCTGGGACACCTGTTGCTGGAGGCGCCGTGTGCCAGTCCGCGCGCTGGGCTGCGGGCCTTGCGACGCACCGCCGAGCCGTCACCCGATCCACAGTACGCCATGGGCGCCGGCCTGCTCAACGCCCACACCGCCGGCCAGTATTTACAGCGACTCTATCCCTGCGAGTATCCCAGTGGTGTCTGGGAACGTCTGCGCACGCGTCTGGCCCGTTTGGGGACAGGCCTGGCGCTCTACAGTGGACTCCTCCTCTATTTCTTCGTTTCCATCTTTGCCGTGCCTTTTGGCGTAGCGTTTGTGCTCGACAAACTGGAACAGCGTGCCGTGCGCCGCGAGCTCCAGGCTCTGCAACGGGCCTATACCGAGGGACCGCTGTATCGCCAGCAGCGCCTCCTAACCTTCCATGCGGCTTTTGTCCGGACGCAGCGTGTGCGGCGCCGCGACCGTGCGGAACTGGCGGCGTTGTTGCACGCGGTCTACGTGTGTGGCGAGCCGTGTGGGTGGTGTGGCCGGGCGGCGGTGCCGTCTGCGCCAGACGGTTGGGAGCTGCCGGTGGCCTACGAGGCCTGCAGCCGCTGTGGCTGGGAGATGGCGCCCGCACCACAACCGGATACGGACGATAACGAGCCGTTGGAGCCGATATGAGAGAAGGTGGGCCGGCGCGCGCTGGGCTCGCACGTCTCTCGCCTGGCCCGTAGCGCTGTTACGGGCGGGCAGGCGGGCGCTCAGTCAGCGTCACATACACGTGCATCCGCTTGCCGTGGCGTAGCACTGTGAGCTTGATGGACTGCCCCGGCGGCGAGCGCTGGATCAGCGTCATCAGTTCTTGCAGTTGGACCACGGGTTTATCGTCCATGGCGACGATGATATCGCCGCCCACGGACACCCGCCGCCCTTCAAAAGAGACGGTCTTATCGTTGCCCCGCAGGCCTGCCTGATCCGCCGGGCTGCCGCGCTCCACCTTCTCGACCAGGACGCCCCGCTGCGTGGCGGAGAGTCGCATGGCTTTCGCCACTTGTGGCGTTAAGGTCTGGCCGATAATGCCTAGCCAGGAGCCACCCATCCCCCCACGGCCCGCACGATTACGCGGCGCCTCGGAGCGGGGGCGGGCGGTGAGCGTGACGCGCAGGGTCTCTTCCTTGTCCCGACGTAACAGCGTGAGGGCGACGGTCTGTCCAACCTCTGTGGCACGGGCGAGATAGGTGAGCAAATCGTCAAACGTCTTCACGGTGCGGGTATCAATCGTCGTCACCACATCCCCACCAAGGCGTATGGACTCCCCTTCGATCAGCATCTCCCGGTCACTGCCGCGCAAGCCGGCTTCCTCGGCGGGACTCTTGGGCAGGACTTCAATGACGAGGGCGCCACGCTGGGTGGACGGGAGTCCCATGGCCCCTGCCAGGTCCGACGTTAAGGACGTACCACTGATGCCCAGCCAGGGATGCTTGTAGCCCTTGGTTTTAATCAAGGCGGGCACGACCTTCTGCACAATCACCGCCGGGATGGCAAAACCAATGCCAATCGACACGCCTAGAGGGGAGATAATCGCCGAGGTGACGCCGATGACCAGGCCATTGCCATTGACCAGTACCCCGCCGGAACTCCCCGGATTGATCGGGGCATCGGTCTGTAACACGTCAGGGATGGTGTACTCGGCATCCGGTGGATCATCGGAGTCGATCGGTAGTACCCGACCCAAGGCGCTGATGATGCCGACGGTCATGGTACTCTGCAAGCCAAACGGATTGCCAATGGTGACGGCAAGCTCCCCAACGTTCACCTGCGTGGAATCGCCGAGTTGCGCGGGGCGTAACGTCTCTGCCGCGGCATCAACCTTGATCACTGCCAGGTCACTGTCTGGGTCCGTGCCGATGACTTTGGCTGTCACCACCGTGTCGTCAGCGAAGGTCACGCTGAGCCGCTCAGCCCCTTCGACCACATGGTTATTGGTCACAATGTGTCCCAAAGTGTCCCAGACAAAACCCGAGCCAGACCCTTGGCGGACAAATTCTTGGGGGCCCTGCGGAAAAGGATAGCCGGGTACTTCCGGCACGACGGGAAACATCACGGTCTGGCGTTGCACCGTGCGGATATTGACGACGGACGGATTGACTTGCGTGTAGATCTGCCCCAACGCCCCCTGCGCCGCGGCCAGGAGCCCGGTGGCCGGCAGGCCTGGAGCGCCCCGTGTGGCGGTCACAGCGGCGTCAATCGTGCCGACCGCTGGTGGCGACGCCTGCGGTCCCTGACAGCCTACCAGGCTCAGAAAGCACAGTAAGGACAGGTACGTCACCCAGGGAACACGCATCATCATGCCGGTCGTCTCCTTTACTCTCACGCCTGGCTTGCATCTGTGCTGGCTTCTACTTGTTCGCGCTCACGGTTTTGCGGTCACGTACAATAGCATACTCTCTGACACGTTGTCTGTGACAGAAATACATGGCGCGAGGCTCCAATGCTATAATGAGCTGTCGTGCCCACGACGGCCGATCCCGCGGGCGCTGGCATGCTCTGATACACTCCCCCCGCGACGACAGTAAGGAGTCCCTGTGATGGAAAACCCAGCAACGCCCAGCATCCCCGACGTGGATGCCATCACGCTCAACGCGTGGCTACAGCGCGGTGCAGCGTTCCTGGTGGACGTGCGCGAGCCCCCCCGAGTATGCGACGGCGCCTATCCCCGCAGCCAGCCTGGGGCTGCTTGGGACCGTATTAGGCGCCGTGGCCTCCGGGTGGTTTGGGCTGCGCAGCGGAGCCGTTGGGGTCTGGCTGGTGTCTGCAGGCCTGAAAAACAGCGGTGGCTCGTGCGACGCGGCAGCACGTATACACACCGACGAGAAGGATGAGCCACTGTGGTACAATTGCAGACCTATCGCTGGCTCGCGGGGCTCTTGCTCCTCGTCGTCTACCTCGTCGTCCGCCACATCAGCGCGACGATGGACGGGCCAACGCTCACGGTATCGCCTCCAGAGGCGCGGATGCCCTTCGTCACGGAGTTTGCCTTGCCAGACTTGGAAGGCACCCTCGTACAATGGTCGGCCCTGCGCGGGCGACCCGTGCTCCTGAATCTCTGGGCCACGTGGTGCTCTCCTTGCCGGATCGAGATGCCGTCGATACAACTCCTCTACCAAGACTACTGGGCACGGGGTTTTGAGGTGCTGGCCGTTGCACTGGATACCGCGGGACACACCGTCGTGGCACCGTTTGTCCAGCAGCAGCAGTGGACGTTCCCTGTACTCCTTGATCCCCAAAATATGCTCGGAGCACGTTTGCAGGTGCCTGGCATTCCCGCCACCTATCTCCTCGATAAATGGGGACGCATCGTCAGCTTCGCGGTCGGGGCGCATGATTGGCAGACGCGCTCCGTCCGTCTCCTGGTGGAGCAACTCCTGACGGAAGACGGGGCAGGGCCGACCCCATAACCCACCTGGCGCGGGGCCGCCTCCCACGTAGCTGCGACGCCGATCCCTGAGAGGCCCATGGCGCGCATCCCCTGGCTCGTGTTATGCTGCACGGTGCGCTACATAGCGATCGCCACCGCTATGGGGGCATCATCACTCGTCATGTCTCACAGATTGTGAATGAGCCAAACCATGAAAATCCTGATTGCGTATGACGGTTCTCCGTGTGCTGAGAGGGCCCTTGAGGATCTGCAGCGTGCTGGGCTCCCGGCGCAAGCCGAGGCGCGCATTGTTGTCATCGCCGAGGTCTTTGTCCCACCCCTCGAGTCAGCGGACAGCCCCGCGTCTGAGACACCCTTTCCCGAGGTGCAGCAGGCCCGCGCTCTCGTGGTGCAGGAAATGGAGGCGGCTCAGCACGACGCGATGCAGGCCAAAGCGCGAGTGCAGGCCCTGTTTCCCGGTTGGGCCGTGCACACGGACGTGTCGGCGGACTCCCCAGGCTGGGGCGTGATTAAGCAAGCCGATGCCTGGTCGCCTGATCTCATCGTTGTGGGGTCGCATGGCCGCTCCGCCCTGGGCCGTCTGGTGCTGGGGAGTGTGTCACAAACCGTAGTGATGCACGCCCGCCACTCTGTCCGCGTGGCCCGTCCGTCGAGCCGCCCGCCCACAGCGCCGGTACACGTGCTGCTCGGTGTGGATGGTTCCCCGGATGCGGAAGCCGTGGTCGCGGCCATGGCGGCGCGGATCTGGCCCCCCGGCAGCACGGCCTCCCTCGTTGCCGTGCGCGAAGCCCGTATGCCGGCCGTCCTGGCCCCCGGCGCTGCCTTCCTCGAAAAATGGGTCACACCGCACACCGCCGCAGCCACGGGATGGCTCGCAACGATGCTGGAAGCCATGCAACAGCCCTTGCAAGCGGCCGGACTCACCGTCACCACCTCGATCCACGACGGCGACCCCAAGCGACTCCTGCCCGCGCTGGCGGCAGAGTGGGAGGTCGAGAGTCTCGTGGTCGGAGCACGGGGGCTGAGCCGCGTGGAACGTTTCCTCATGGGCAGCGTCTCAGCCACTGTGGCAGCTCGGGCGCACTGCTCGGTGGAAGTGATCCGCCCGGGGACGGCCACCATGCAACCTCTGTTGGAAGGTAGCGCTCGATGATTCGTGTGGAGCACGACTGGTGGCAAACGCTATTCGATGAGGTCTATCTGGTGACGGATGCGCCATTTGTGTGCAATCCGGTGCTGACGAAACAGGAAGTGGACGTTATCGAGACCGTGGTGCCACTCCACCCGGCCAGCCGCATCCTGGATGTCTGCGGGGGCCAGGGACGCCATGCGCTGGAGCTGGCGCGGCGGGGGTATCAGCATCTCACCGTGCTGGACTACTCCCATTTTTTACTGGACCGGGGGCGCTGGGAGGCCACCGCCGCGGGGCTCCACGTGGCGTTTTGTCACGGCGATGCGCGGGCCATGGCGCTGCCCAGCGCCAGCGCGGATGTGGTGCTGCTCATGGCAAACTCCTTTGGCTATTTCGTGGATGTGGCGGATGACCACCGGGTGGTGGTCGAAGTCGCCCGCGTCCTCGCCTCCGGCGGGCGCTTGCTGCTCGACATGATTGATTACGACCTGGCAAGGCGGCACTTCTGTGCGGAATCCTGGCACGAAGCGACCGACGATGTGGTGGTATGCTGGAAGCGCGAACTGGCGCATGACGTCGTCCGCGTCCGCGAGCTGGTCCTCTCCAAAACCACCGGGCTGCTGCGGGATCGTGCCTACGCCGAACGCTTGTACAGCCCGGAGACGATCAGCGCCTTGCTCACCCAGGTCGGCTTCCGTGACATTGTTATCCAACACGGGGCTTTGGTGTATGACCCCGCGGCAGGAACCGACTACGGGCTCGCCACCAATCGGATGCTCGTCACCGCGGCGAAAGGATAACGCCAGGCATGGATGCGCTTGCAGTGGAGCATTTGTCCGTACACTTTGACGGGGCTGAGCGTCCAGCCGTCGATGACGTTTCGTTTGCCCTGCCTCCTGGGCAGATGGTCATGCTCATTGGTCCCAACGGCTCGGGAAAGACCACGCTGTTGCGGGCTATTCTGGGGCTGATCCCGGCGCGTGGCACGGTGCAGGTGTATGGCCAATCCATGCGGCAGGCCCATACATATATCGGCTATGTGCCGCAGCACTTGCGCTTTGATCCCTCCTTGCCGCTGACTGGCCATGAGATGCTCACCATGCCGCTGCGTTCCCTGCCCCGCAAAGCACGACAGGCGCCACTGGATTGGGCCGTCGAAACATTTCGCCTCGCACCTTTTTTATACCAACCAGTCGGCACGGTGTCCGGTGGACAGCTCAAACGTCTCATGCTGGCACGGGCGATGCTGCGTCAACCGCGTCTCGTCTTGCTGGATGAGCCGGAAGCCGGGGTCGATATTGGCGGCGAGCAGACGCTATATCAGGTGCTGGCACAGCAGGTGGAAGAGCGCCAAGTCACCGCGTTGATTAGTTCACACGAACTCAATATGGTGCTACGCGTGGCCACGCAGGTGATCTGTCTGAATCGCCGCCTTTTTGGCATCGGCCCGCCCACACAGATGCTCACACCAGAAACACTGTTCCAACTCTATGGCCCCACCGCGGCGCTCTATCCACACCATCATGACCACGACGATGAGTCAGCGTGACGGGCCGCACGGGCCGCAGGGGCTGGCCATGTGCCGGACGTGTTCCACGGATCGCCTGCACTATACGACAGCGTCAGCACACGCTCTCTTTCCCAGGATAGACTGTGCGTACCGCGGTGATATGGAATATCTTCTCGGCACCAGACCTGAGCCTAGAGAGGTGCGTTATGCATGAGCTGTCGAGCCTGACCATTATGCTTGCCGTCGTCGTCGTCCTGCCCTGGATAGGCATCTATATGATGGAGGAAGGAGCGCCTGGATTAAATATCTTGCAGATAGGATCTCCCAACGGCGCGACGCTTGCCTATGGATGGTATGTGCTCGTGGGCACCCTGGTCTACCTGCTGCTCTACAGACACTGGCAGTGCCCGTCTGAGCCCCACCGTGTGGTACCCATCACGCGGCGTGCCATGCATCGGGTCGCCTCCGTGGTCATCGCCGTGGAGCTCGGGGCGTTGGTGTTTCTGTTTGTTGGCGCTGGGGTCTCTGCGGTACTCGCAGGAGAAATAGGCAAGGGAGAATTTCGCTCTACTCTAGGGGCTCTTGGTCCTCTGGCATACTCACTGCGGGACTTCCTCATCCCCATGCTCTGTGCTCTCGTGGGCTGGGTCTGGCGCCGATGCCCTGCAGGTGCTACAGAGCATGCACTCTTTGGGGTCACAATACTGCTGACGTCGTCCTACCCCGCTGTCTGGGGGTACAAGACCGCTGCTCTCCAGGCGCTTGTGCCCACCGTCATAGCCGTATGGCCCAAAATAAGAGTGTCCTATCTGCTGATGATTGCCCTCCCAGCTTTCTGCTCAGCTGTTGGCTCTGCTATGCTCTTTGATCATCTACCACTCGCTGAGGCATGGAACTTCGTCCTCTGGCGTGCCACTGTGGGCTCTGGCGATACGCTCTGGCGCCTGTGGGATCTGCACATCGAGGGCTATGTCTTTGCTCCCTACCTGCCGACGTGGCTCCAGGCCCTTGGTGGTAATCTGGGGGCTCTGGTCGCTGATCTCTCACGCACGAACCAAGATGAGCTCATGCAGACAGATTTTTCTGCCCTCGCGACAGCCACCGTCAAAGACTATGCTCTCGGTGTCAATACGCTGACCAGCAATGTCACCTCTACCGTCTTTGGCGAGGGGCTCATAGCCCTCGGGTCGCCGGGCTACCTCGTTTTTGCAGCCCTCGCCGGTGTCGTCGTGGCCCTGACACGGACGGTGCTCAATCACGCGACGGCCACGGCACGACCGCTGCTGACGATTGGCATGGCGAATTATATAGGATTTTCAGTATTGTCTTGGCTCAACTCCGGTGGTCTCATTGCGCTTTGCAACATTCCGCATCTCGTCAGTTTTACGTTTGCGCTTACGTGCTGCGCACTCATCTTAGGCCACGCAGGGCTGGGGAGGCTGCGCGTACGGTAAGCCTCCCAGAGACGACGGGCGTGGGTGTCGCGGTGTGACGGGCCGCACGAGCCGCAGGATAGGGGCAGGGGCCATCGGCCCCAGGCGCGTGCGCCAGCCATCCGGCACGTCTGCGACGTGTCCCCCCCCACCTCTCCACCTCACGTGTGCCACAAACAAGTAAACAAAGAAATGAATATTTAAAATACTATATAATTTCTAATTTTTTAAAGTAATATATGTCTATGATGCCTGACTAGCTTTTGGCCAGGGGCCACATTGGCGTGAGGCGATGGGCTGTCGCCACGTGCCAGCGGGCCATGGCTGAGGTCAGGACGTCTGGTTGCTCTCACATCCGCCTCTACCTCTGCGTGACCACCGTATACGTGCTTCTCTGCGTGGAGGGCTGCGGTGTCCCAAGAGACGCTGCGCTCAGCCTGGATCTTCGCATGAGGTGGTGACCTGGCGCCTCTCTACCGCCGCGCTTGGGCCTGATCTAGGGCGAGTGGCCAGCTTGGCCGTGTGCCGAACGGGCGGGACGATGGCGGGCGCTGGCGTTAGCCAGTGGTTTGGCGTATCGTGTGCAGGGGGACAGGGGGCGCACTTGGCATCTCTCACCACGACACGGCATCGTCAGGAGGCTCTGCATGTTGACCACCCAGGAGGCGCTGACTCAGGCACGCCTCATTCTTACAGCACTCGTGCAGGTGCGCGAGGAGGCTCTGGCCCGCGCACGGCATCTCACCCAACATGGGCACGACATCGACGCGCATCAAGTACACTGCGAACGCCTGGCCTACCGCGCCACGGAAGTGCGTGCTGCCCAAGCGCTGCTGCACGCTGCCGAGATGCACGGCCAGGATGACGCCATGATGGCGCACACGGCCCTGGCCTATGCCGCCGAGGTGCACCAGAACATGCTGGCCGAGGTGGGCGCGCATTGGAGCGCGTATGGGCTCAGTGAAGCGGTGCTGGCCGAGACGTGTGCGGCAGAGGCGGTACGCCAGGCCGCGCGCACGGGGGCTGCTGAGGCGCTCGTCTGTGGGATCGGGCAGGCGGTGCTGGACAGCAATGGCGTGCATACCAGCCGTCTGGGTGATGAGATGGCGGAGCTGACGCGACAAGCGGTGCGGGATTTTACGCGCCAGGAAGTGGAGCCCATTGCCGAGTGGGTGCATCGCCATGACGCCCTGGCACCGGACGAACTTATTACCCAGATGGGCGCACTCGGCTTTTTCGCCATGTCGATCCCCGAAGCCTACGGTGGGACTGGCATGGGCATGTTGGTCATGGTCATCACCACGGAAGAGCTGTCGCGTGGGTCGCTCGGCGCCGCCGGGAGTCTGATTACGCGTCCAGAGATTGTGGCGCGCGCCCTCCTCGATGGCGGCACCGAGGCGCAAAAGCAGCGCTGGCTGCCCCCGATCGCCTCGGGGGCCCTTATGGTAGCGGTGTCGGTGACGGAGCCAGATACCGGTTCCGACGTCGCCTCGATTACCTGTCGCGCTGACGCAGCGGAGATCGGTGGCCAGCGGGGCTATGTGCTCAACGGCGCCAAAGCCTGGTGCACGTTTGCCGGGCGGGCCGATCTCATTGGTCTGCTGGCCCGCACCGACGGTGATGGCAGTCGTGGGGCGCGCGGCGTGTCGCTCTTCATCTTGGAAAAACCGCGCTTCTACGGGCATGATTTTGCGATCACCCAACCGCAGGGTGGCACGCTGCGTGCCAAGGCGGATGCCACGCCAGGGTATCGTGGCATGCACTCCTTTACCATGCAGTACGAGCAGTTTTTCCTGCCAGCCGACTGTCTGGTAGGCGAAGAAGCCGGGCACAATCGCGGGTTTTATTTACAGATGCGTGGCTTTGCCAATGGACGCTTGCAAACCGGTGGGCGGGCCGTCGGCCTCAGCCAGGCGGCCTTGGAAAAAACCGTTGCCTACGTCAAAACTCGGCGGCAATTTGGACAGCCCATTGCGGCGTATCCCCTGACGCAGTACAAAATCGGGCGCATGGCGACCCGGCTGGCCGCGGCGCGGCACCTGACCTATGCCGCGGCCCAGGCCATTGATCAGGGCTCCGAAACGGGTCTGGAAGCCGCTATGGCCAAATTGCTGGCCAGCGATGTGGCGGTGTGGCTGACGCAGGAGGGCCAGTTGCTGCATGGTGGCTGGGGCTACGCGGAGGAGACGCCCATCTCGCGTTATGTGGTGGATGCGCAGGTGCTGCCGATTTTTGAAGGCGTGCGGCCTATCCTGGCCCTCAAAGTCATTGCACGGCAGTTGCTGCACGGGTGAGAATCACCGCGGCATACCGCCTGCTGACGACTGGATGCGAGCCGTGTAGACTGGAGGAAGAGCGTGGAAGCAACCAATGGCGTGGGGATGCTCAATCCTTATCGCGTCCTGGATCTGACCGGCCCCGAATGTCTCCTGTGTGGCAAAATTCTCGCCGACCTCGGGGCCGATGTGCTGCAGATTGAACCTCCAGACGGCCATCCAGCGCGGCATATCGGACCGTTTTACCACGACGAGGTGCAGGCGGAGCGCAGCTTATACTGGTGGTCGTATACCGCCAACAAGCGCAGCATCACCCTCGATGTGACCACGCCTGGGGGCCAGGCCTTACTGAAGCGTCTGGTGCCGACAGCGGATTTTCTCCTGGAGTCTGGCCCACCCGGTGCCCTGGAGGCGCTTGGGCTGGGCTATGAGACCCTGGCGGCCCTCCATCCGGCCTTGATCATGGTCTCGATCACACCGTTTGGCCAGCAGGGCCCCTATGCGCACTACAAAGCCCCGGACCTCGTGGGTATGGCCATGTCGGGTTTTATGTTCGTCACCGGCGAGCCCGACCGGGCTCCGGTGCGCGTCGGCTTTCCGCATTTTGCCCTGCACGGCGCTGGGGCGGGGGCCAGTGGGGCCATGGTGGCGCATATGCACCGCGTGCTCACCGGCAAGGGGCAACACGTTGATGTGTCGTGCCAGGAAGCCATGGCACGTGCGCTGGCCAATGCACCGCAGAGTTACACCATGGAACACGCCATCATCCAGCGCCAGGGCGCCTACCGCCAGATGGGCCCCACGTCGTTTATGCGCCTGACCTGGCCGTGCCAAGATGGCTACGTCAATTTTCAATTTTCTGGAGGCCAGGGCTCTGGGCTGGGCGTGAACCAGATCGTGCGCTGGATGGCCGAAGAGGGCATGCCGTGCCCGGAGCTCGAAGCGGTGGATTTTACCACGCTGGGCTATGGGCTCATGACCCCGGAGATGATGGCGTGGATGGTCCCACCGATTGAACGTTTTATCTTGAGCAAGACCAAAAGAGAGTTATTTGAGGGCGCCGTCACGCGGCGCATTATGCTGTTTCCGGTCTCGACCAGTGCCGATATCGTCATGGACCCGCAGTTGCAGGCCCGGCAGTATTTTCAGCATCTGACGCATCCCGAGCTGCACACCCCGATGACCTTTCTCGGACCCTTTGCCCGGCTCAGTGCCACACCGCTGACCCTGCAGCGCCTGCCGCCGAGCCTGGGCGAGCACAATCGCGCCATCTACCAGGACGAACTCGGCCTGTCACCTGCCGCCGTGGCCATGCTGCGTGAGCAAGGTGTGCTGTAAGGCTGGTGCTGCGCTGCGCACCGAGGAGCGCGTTTGCCCACTGGGAGCGCCGGGCGCCATCCCGGCCCCCTCTGCCCTTGGAGGAGATACCCGTGCGACCGTTTGAAGGCTTAAAAGTGTTGGACTTTTTCTGGGTAGTGATCGGCCCCATGACCACCAGTTATCTGGCCGAATACGGCGCCACCATTGTCCGTATTGAATCGCGTGGCCGCCCGGAAGTGCTGCGCACTGCCCCACCGTTTGGCGGTGGCAAGCGCGGCCTCAATCGCAGCGCCTACTACGCCAATTACAACGTCAACAAATACGGCTTTGGCCTCAACATGGGCCATCCGCAGGCCCTAGACATCGTGAAACGTTTTGTCGCCTGGGCTGATGTCGTCACCGAAAATTTTACGCCAGGCACCATCGAAAAATGGGGTTTAGGCTATGACGTGCTGCGTGCCATCAAGCCCGACCTCATCATGATCAGCGCCTCTATGCTGGGCCGTGATGGCCCACACTCACGCCAACCGGGCTTTGGCCCGGTGCTGTCGTCCTTGAGCGGCATGACCGATCTCACCGGCTGGCCCGACCGCGCGCCCAGCACGCCCTACGGCGCCTATACCGACTTTGTGGTGCCGCGTTTTGCCCTGCCCACGTTGGTCGCGGCCCTGGACTACCGCCGCCGCACCGGTCAGGGACAGCATATTGATATTTCACAGCTCGAAGCCGCCCTGCACTTCATGGCCCCGCCCGTCATGGATGCCGCCAACAATGGCCACGTACAAACCCGCATGGGGAACCGCCATCCCTCGGTGGCGCCGCACGCCGCCTATCCCTGTCTGGGAGAGGGTCGCTGGTGCACCATTGCCTGCATGACCGAGACGGAGTGGCAGGCTCTGTGCCAGGTGATGGGCCATCCCGCTTGGAGCAGTGCGTCGCGTTTTGCCAGCATGTTCAGCCGCAAACAGCACGAGGAGGCGCTGGATACCTTGCTCAGTGCCTGGACGCAGCAGCATGAGGCCTTTGGCTTGATGCACACGCTGCAGCAGGCTGGCGTGCCGGCTGGGGTGGTGCAGACCAACCAGGATGTGATTGACGATCCGCAGATGCAGCAGCGCGGTGCCTTCGTGTACATGGATCACCCCGACGTGGGGTATCATCCGGTACAACGTTCGGAATTCCGCCTCTCCAACACCGCAGCGGAGTTCCACTGGCCAGCGCCGAACCTTGGGCAGCACACGGTCCAGGTCTGCAAAGACATTTTGAGCATGGCGGATGAGGAGATTGCCCGCTTGATTGCCGACAATGTCCTGGAAGTCGACAGTGGTGAGCAGACATGAAGCAGGAGGTCTTGAGCTCTCGGTCGCGCTTGAGCTCAGCGCGGGCTGGCGTAGAGATCGGGCGGTCCTCCGCAGCGGTGGGTTCTGGCAAGATGGTAGTGGTCAATGGCCATCCGCGTTGGCGTCACCAGGACAGAGTCGGTCAAGGTCGGCAGCTAGGCGCGATAGCGTCGAAACGTGTCACCGCGATCAAAGGCTTGTGTAGACGGCGGCAGGACAGCAATGATGGCCTGCGGATTGCGTCACGCATCCTGCACTTGGTCATAAAATTGCGTGGCGCCACAGACGACCATTCCTCTCAGCTCAGAAACAGCCGGTAAGCCGGATTCTGGCTTTCCTCATCATACGCATACCCCACCCCTGTTAAAAAATCCTGAAACGCGGCCTGGTCCGGCGGCGGCACTTGGATACCAATCAGGACACGCCCGTGGTCCGTGCCATGATTACGATAGTGAAACAGGCTGATGTTCCACGTCTGGCTCAGGCGCGTCAAAAATGCGAGCAGGGCCCCAGGGCGCTCCGGGAACTCGAAGCGGTATAAGCGCTCGTGCTGCGCCTGCGGGGCATGCCCTCCGACCATGTGCCGCACGTGCAGCTTGGCCATCTCGTTGTCTGTAAAATCAGAGGTTTGCAGACCCTGTGCTTGAAGGGTCGCGATGAGGGCGACGCATGCCTGGCGATTTTGCACTTCCACGCCGACAAACACCACCGCTTTCTCTGGGTCAGCGTAACGGTAGTTAAACTCCGTGATCTTATGCACCCCCAGGAGCTGGCACAAGGCCTGAAAACTCCCAGGGCGCTCCGGGATGACAATGGCCAGCACCGCCTCGCGCTCGCCGCCGAGTTCGGCGTGTTCGGCGACGTGGCGCAGCCGGTCAAAGTTCATGTTCGCCCCAGAGGCCACCGCCACCAGGGTGGTATCGTGTAGCTTTTCGCGGGCCACATAGGCCTTGAGTCCGGCGATACGCAGCGCCCCGGCGGGTTCGAGGATGGAGCGCGTGTCTTCAAACACGTCTTTCATAGCGGCGCAGATGGCATCCGTGTCCACCAGCACCATGTCATCCACCAGCTCCTGGCAGAGGCGAAACGTCTCAGCACCCACATATTTGACCGCCACGCCATCGGCAAACAGGCCCACCTGCGTCAACCGCACGCGGGCGCCGTGCTGCAGCGAACGTGTCATGGCGTCGGCATCCGTGGGTTCCACGCCAATGATTTTGACGTGTGGATACAACCGTTTGACATAGGCGGCGATCCCCGCGATGAGCCCGCCACCACCCACCGGCACAAAAATCGCCTGCGGCGGCGGGCTGCACTGGCGTACAATCTCCATGCCCACCGTGCCTTGGCCCGCAATCACCTCGGGATCGTCGTAGGGATGCACAAACGTCAGCGCCCGTTCGGCAGCCAGGTGCCCCGCGTGGGTGTAGGCGTCATCATACGTATCGCCGTGCAGAATGACCTGCGCCCCACGGCGCTGCACCGCATCAATTTTGATGCGCGGCGTGGTCACGGGCATGACAATCAGCGCTGGGCAGTGCAGCTGCCGCGCCGCCAGCGCCACACCCTGGGCATGATTCCCAGCCGAGGCGGTCAGCACCCCCCGGGTGCGGGCTTCCGGTGATAGGTGCACCATTTTGTTGTAGGCGCCACGCAGTTTGAAGGAGAAGACCTCCTGCATGTCCTCACGCTTGAGCCGCACGCGGTTGTTGAGGCGACGGGACAACAAGGGGGCGAGGTCGAGCGGACTCTCGATAACCACGTCATACACCTGCGCCGTGAGGATCTTGACCAGATAGTCCTCGGGTGCTATTGGGATGGTCGCCATACACGATGCTCCTGGGTTGTCCCTGCTCGCAATGGGAGAGGGCGAGCGAGGTGGCCAGCGTTACGGCGCAACATGCCAGCACCCGCATTGTGTCTCCTACGACTCTCGGTGCACTTCCCCCAGCATGGCCGCGTGCGCCATGTCAGGAAGGACGAGCGTGCAGCTCTGTCGTGCAGTATACAGCGTTTGCTCCAGCGTGGAAAACCGGCCCGCGCCACGTCGAGGCGTTTCACACCTGAAAGGATTGGCCGCCGTGCAACGGTTCCTCTTGGCTTCCCTGATCGTGGTGCTACTCTCCGCCGGCGGTTTGATGGCCTACAACGTGTTCTCGACGCGGCCCACGCGGGGCCAACCGCCTGGAGAAGGTCACACAGGTAGCGTGTCCGGTGACGCGGCAGCCCCGGGTGTTCCCCTGAGCCCCCAGCCATTAGTGGTTGCCCTGGGCCGCTTGGAACCTGAAGGGGCCATCGTAGCTATCGGTACGGCCAGTAACGACCGCCTGGCCCGTTTATTGGTGCAAGAAAACCAGCTGGTGGAAGCTGGCGCGATCCTCGCCTACCTGGAGAGCTATACGGAACGTCTCGCCGAACGCCAGTACGCCGAGAGCCAGCTGCGTGATGCCGAAGCGCAGGGCGCGGCGGAAGCCGCCTATTGGCAAGCGACGCTTGCCGAGGCGGAACTGCATGTCCAGCAGCTCCAGGCCCTCCCGCCGCTAGATATCCAGGCCCAAGAAGCGACGGTGCGGCAGCTTGAGGCCGACCTGGCCAGCGCTGAGGTCGAGAGGCAACGGACCGAGGGGCTGCGCCAGAAAGGCATCACGGCGCCCCAGAACGCCGAGAACCAGCAACTCCTGGTGCGTCGAGCCCAGGAACAGCTCACCAACGCTAGAGCGGTCCTGGCCAAGCTGAAAGCGGCGTACGATCTGAATCTGCGCCTGGCACGGGCGCAGCGCAGTACGGCGCAGCGCAACGCCACCCGCGCCCACACCGCCCTGCGGATCGGCTCCTTGCGGGACAACCTGGTCCTCGCGCAGGTCCGTGTCGAGCGCACGGTGCTGCGGGCGCCAATCAGTGGTATGATCCTGCGCATCTTGGTCCGTCCGGGGGAGACCACCGGCGCCCAGCCCATCCTCAAAATGGGCCACACGCAGCAGATGTATGCCGTGGCAGAAGTTTACGAAACCGATATGCGCCGCGTGTCTCTGGGCCAACGCGCTACGGTCATCAGCCCGGCGTTGCCTGAGCCGCTCAGCGGGACCGTTGTGCACATCGGCCACATGGTGGCGAAGAACGATGTCCTGGCAGTAGACCCTGCAGCGGCCACCGATGTCCGCGTCGTGGAAGTCAACATCCAGCTCGATCGCAGTACCATGGCAGCGCGTTTGATCAACCTCCAGGTCGTGGTGCACCTCGACGGCAGCACTCCGCCAGCGCGCACGCCGTAAGTACCTGGACAAAAATTCTGCCTGGTTTTTCCTGGGAGCGCGGGCGTCTCTCCCGCTCCGGAAGCGGCCAAGATGGCCGCGCTCCCAGGGTAGGACCACCAGACGACCATGGGCTCAAACTTATGGCCAGGTACTTAAGAGGATACTGACAAGGACTGACGTGCCATGAGACCTCTGTTGCTCGCGTGGTCCAATTTGCTGCACACCAGGATGCGCACCGCCGCGGCCACGGCTGGCATTACGTTTGTCGTGCTGCTGATCTTTGTGCAATTTGGCCTCCTGGCGGCGATTGTGCAAGCCGCGGTGCTGGTCTACGATCAGCTCGACTTTGAGATCATGCTGGTGTCACCGCATTACGTCTTTCTTAACCACACTGGCACATTCCCACGCCATCGCCTGCATCAAGCCGCCACGCAGCCTGGAGTTGCCAGGGCCACGCCACTCTACCTCGCCCTGCCCATGTGGCAAAATGCCCACACTCGCTTGCGCTACCGCTTGCGCATGCTAGGGTTTCACCCCGAGGATGCGGTCTTCTTGCTGCCAGAACCAGCGGCCCAGCAGGCCGTGCTGCGTGCCCCGGACACGGTGCTCATCGATAGCCGCTCACGCCCTGAGTGCGGGCCGCTGGCCGTTGGCAGCGTCACCGAGGTCGAACGGCGCACGGTCACTATTGGCGGGCATTACACCTTGGGACTCGACTTGCGTGCCATTGGCTCCATCATGGTCAGCGCGCAAAACTTTGCCCGCATCCTCCCCGGCCATGATCTGGCCAACGTGCACCTGGGTCTGGTGAAAGTGGCCTCCGGCGTTGACCCAGACCTGATGGCGCAGCATCTGCGGCAGGCGCTGCCGCCTGATGTGCTACCGCTCACCCGTGCGGCGCTGGCCCACGTCGAGCAGCGCTACTGGGTCGAAGCCACCTCCACGGGCATCATCTTTGGCACGGGCTCCTTGCTGGCCTTCCTGGTGGGTGCTGTGGTGATCTATCAAGTCCTGGCCACGGACATTGCCAATCATCTGGTGGAATATGCCACCCTCAAAGCCCTGGGCTATCGCAACACGTTTCTCTCGGCTGTGGTGCTGTCCCAGGCGCTGTGTCTAGCCGTTATGGGCTTTCCCCCTGCCCTGGGCCTGGCCTTTGGCGTCTACGCGGTGATTCGTCACACCGCCTATTTCCCCATTCACATGACGCTGGCGCGTCTGGTGACGGTCCTGGCGTTGACGGTGCTGATGTGTGCCCTCTCGGCCCTGGTGGCGGTGCGCAAAGTGCACCGGGCCGATCCGGCGGAGCTGTGGTAACCATGTGGTATCACCGCAAGGTGCCCTTAGCGCGCCAGAATCTGACCCACGATACGCGGCGTCTCCTGACCTCGGTGGCGGGCATTGCCTTTGCAGTGTTTCTGATGTTTATGGAGGTCGGCTTCCTCAACGGCTTGTATGACAGTCAGGTGGAGCTGATCCGCCAACTGCAGGCTGACGTCATCATCACCAACGCCCTGAAGCATACGCTGAGCTACAATGAGCCGTTTGCCAGACGCCGGGTGACGCAGGCGCTGGCCGTGCCTGGGGTGCAGGCGGCGTATCCTGTGTATATCGAGGATGAGCGAGCCTGGTGGCGCAATGCCGAGACGTACACGCGGCGTCAAATCCGCGTCATTGCCTTTCCCCCGGAAGCGCCAGTGTTCGTCAATCCCGAAATTCGTGCCCAAAGCGCCGCGCTGCGCCGGCCCGACACGGCGCTCATTGACCGCCAATCCAAGGCCGCCTTTGGCAAGCGCGAGGCTGGCCTGGTCACTGAGTTAGCAGGTCGGGCGATTCGGGTGCTCGGCACGTTTCGCCTGGGCACGGATTTTTCCAACGATGGCACGGTGCTGATGAGCGATCGCACCTTCCTGACGTATTTTTCAGCGCCAGGGGGGCCGATAGACCGCCTGAGCCAGGTGGAACTGGGGGTCGTGCAGGTAGCGCCGCAGGCCGACGTCGCCACCGTGTTGGCGGCCTTGCGGCAGGCTTTGCCGACGGATGTGGCGCTGTACACGAAAGCCGAGTTCTTTGCGCGTGAGCGGCATTACTGGCAGCAGAGTACGCCGATCGGGGTGGTCTTCGGCCTCGGCGCGGTGATGGGGTTTGCCATCGGGGTGATTATCTGTTATCAGATTCTCTATACGGACGTGGTGGATCATCTGCCACAATTTGCCACATTGAAGGCCATCGGTTATCATAATAGCGTTCTGCTGCGCCTGGTGCTGCTGCAAGCCTGGTACCTGGCCTGTCTGGGCTTTGTGCCGGGCCTGCTGCTGGCAGTGGGGTGTTACGACCTGCTGGCGCAGTGGACTGGTTTGTTACTCTTCCTGAGCCTCCCACGGGTGCTGGTAGTATTTGGGCTCACTGTGGTGATGTGTCTCGGCGCTGGCAGTCTGGCCGTGCGCAAAGTGTTGTCTGCCGATCCTGCTGAGGGATTTTCGTGATGGAGACGAGCGAACCCACGGTGCGTATCCGCCACTTGCAGCATGGTTTTGGCGTGGGAGCGCTGCGCCATCAGGTGTTGTTTGAGAATACCCTCGACTTGATGCCCGGCGAGATCGTCATCATGACCGGGCCATCCGGGTCTGGCAAAACCACGCTGTTGACCCTGATCGGGGCCTTACGCTCGGTGCAAGAAGGCAGTGTGCAGATCAACGGTCGTGAGCTGCGCGGCCTGAGCCACAAGGCACGTGTGGCAGTCCGGCGTCATATCGGCTTCATTTTTCAAGCCCACAACCTGTTTGCCTCCCTCACCGCCTATCAAAACGTCATGCTGGCCCTGGAACTACAACCCCACAAGTGGCCCGATAAAGCGCCGCGGGTGACCGACATGCTGACACGCCTCGGGTTGGGGCATCGTCTGCACTATAAACCGCAGGCCCTGTCGGGCGGGCAACGGCAGCGCGTGGCGAGTGCGCGCGCTTTGGTGCATGAGCCGCCGCTCATTCTCGCCGACGAGCCCACCGCGGCCCTGGATAAAGACGCCGGGCAGCAGGTGGTGACACTGTTCCAGGAACTGGCCCATGCGCACCGCACCACGGTGCTCATCGTCACGCATGACAACCGCATTTTGGATGTCGCGGACCGCCTCGTGAATATGGTCGATGGCCAAATCGTCTCGAACGTGGCAGTGCAGGAGTCGGTCACCACCTGCGCCTTTCTCATGCAGTGTCCGACCTTTGCTCATTTGGATTTGAGTACGCTGACGCGCATTGCCGACACGATGACGCAGGAGCGCTACGCCGTTGGTACGGAGATTATCCGCCAGGGAGAGGCCGGCGATAAATTCTACCTGATCAAACAGGGCACGGTAGACGTCGTCGTGGATGATCGGACCGCACCACACCGTGTCGCCACGCTGACCAGCGGCGGCTTCTTTGGCGAAGCGGCGCTGCTCACCGGCCAGCCGCGCAATGCGACGGTGCGGGCGCAAGAGGAGGTGCAACTCTATGTGTTAGATAAAGGCAATTTTGAGATGGCCCTCAATTTGAGTGAGACGTTCAAGACGCAGCTCACCAAGGCCGTGTTCCACCGCCAATAGGGCAACCGGCCAATGTCCCCTACGCCAACGACCGAAGAAATGCACCGGCCCGGCGTTACCCTCAGCATCCTTGTGCGGGTACACTCTTCCTTAAGGAGACGGCAGATATGCAGACGACCTCTAGCAAGTGTGCCCAGTTGCCCATGGCCAAGGCCCAAGATGTCGCGACCTGGGGCGGCGCGCCTACGTTTGTGCGGCGCTACCTCGCCGACCCCGGCCTGCAGAGCGACCCGGCGCTGCAGCAGCTCCACATGGCCCTGGTGAGCCACGCCTCCGTCTGTAGTTTCTGTGGTGTGGGCTGTCCCTATACCAGGGTCCAGGGGGCGAGCGGTAAGGAGACGTTGATTCCACTGAGCGATTTGGGCTTATGCGTTAAAGGCGAAACCTCCCTGCTGACCGGCGGCAACCAGCAACGTGTGGCCAAACTGCAGCACCGCGCCCGGCCCGACGACCGCATCCGCGCCCCCATGATCCGTGGCCACGACGGACGCTGGACCGAGGTATCGTGGGAGCGCGCCCTAGACCGCGCCGCCTGGCTCTTGCTGCATATTCGGGAATGGGTCGGACCCGAGGGCGTGGCGATTTATGGCAATGGGCAGCAGACCATTGAAGCCATCTGGATGGCTTCGCTCTACAAGTTGGTCTTTCGCATCGCCACCATGGGGGCCAACTCGGAGCATTGTCTATCGAGCGCCGGGGCGGCCCATGAACTCAATTTCGGCAACGAAGCCGCCTTCACCTGGCAGGAATTTGAGGAACTGGCCCTGTGTGATGTGGCGGTGCTACACGGCACCAACCCGCTGGTGACGTTTCCCCAGGCCTACGCCAAGCTCAAGCGCAATACCGCCGCCGTCAAGGTGGTGATTGACCCTATCGAGAGCGATACGGCGCTCGATCTCCTGCGCACCGACCCGCGCACCCTGCACATTCGCTTCGCGCAAGGTGGTGACGTGCTGTTTAACCTGGCCGTAGCGCGGCTGATCCTGGAGCACGGCTGGGAGGATCGTGACTATCTGGCGCAGGCGGTGGAGCCAGCCAGCCTCCACGAGCTGCGGGATCTCTGCCGGCAAGAGCGCTGCACCCCAGAAGCCGTGGCGGCGCAGATCGCTTTGGAAGGCGACGACCCGGCAGCCCTGGCCGCGACCATCCGGCGCTACGCTGCCCTCATTGCCCAACCGCGACCCGACGGCGAGCGCCCACGCCCGGCCTTTGTCTCCAGCATGGGCATCAACCAGAGCACCGGTTCTTACGGCTTCTCGACCAACCTCAACTTGCTGCTGCTCACCGGCAACGTCGGACGCCGTGGAGCCGGCTCGCTGCGTATCGCCGGGCAGTCCAATGCCACCAGCGAGCTCATGTTGGGTTTTAACTCGCGGCGCCTGTTGTTCAACCTTGACCCGACCAACCCTGAGCATCGCCGTGAACTGGCGCAGATTCTCGACATCCCCGAGCCCAACATCCCTGATCACCACGGCACGCCGGTGTCGCGCATGGCCGATGATGATTATCTCTACGGCTTCATCTTTATGGGCACGCAGTTTACCAAGAACATGCCGCGTCTGGGGCATTGGTTGACGCGCCTGGGGCGCAGTTTTTGTATTGTGATCGACTCGTTTCTCCCAGAAGGCGCCATGGAATATGCCGACGTGCTGTTGCCGGCCTTGAGCTATACCGAACGCACTGGCGTGATCCAGCGCGGCGATCGGACCTTGCAACTGCAACAGGCCCTCAGCCCACCCCCGCCCATGGCCTGGTCCGACGAGCAAATTCTGGCCCGCCTGGCCCTGGCTATTGCCGCCCGCCTGCACGATCCCGATACCGCGGCGCTCAACAACCTGGATGCCGCGGTCATTCAGCGCACGTTTGGGCGCTACGTCGACGCCGCGGGCCACGTCGATGCGGCTCAGGTCTTCGATCACGTGGTGGCCGTGTCGCAGCAGTTGGGCGTTTACAACCAGTTGGTCGATGCCGAGGGGCAGCCCATCTCACACGCCATGTTACAGGCGCGGGCCGGACTCGGGGTGCAATGGCAAGGCGATGGGCGCTATGCCGCGGCGCGCACGCAGGGCGCCGTGTTCCCACGCCTGCGCCATGGGGAGCGGGGCCGGGCTCGCCTCGTCCGCCCCCCGGACAGCTTCCTCGCCCACCTGGTGACCCGTGGCGATGACAAGCTGCGCAGCCTGATCACCGGACGTGGCCGCCCTGGGCACAACGCCAAACGCTACGTGGCACGCTATAACTCCGGCATCAAGACCCTACCCATCACCGCCCCGGCAGCGCACACCTACTGGATTGAACTGCATCCCACCTACGCCGCCGGCGCCGGCTTGCAGGCGGGCGACCCGGTGCGCATCACCAGCCACCACGGCACGGTGATCGGCTGCGTGAGCCTGAACGCGCACGTGCCGGTCGAGTTTCCCTTTCTCGATTTCGTGCCGGGCGAGGCCAACCGTCTGACCGATTACCTCGATGCCGACCGCTTTACCAACCAGAGCCTGATCAAGCGCACCCCGGTCCGTATCGAGCCGCTGAGCCCTGATGAACAGGTCTTGTGGCAGCAGCCCGAGCCGCAGGCTTTCGCTGAGGTCATCGCGCTTCTGAGCGCCAGGTATCGCAGCGTTTATCCCACCGACGAGGACGCCGATCGTTTTGCCCGTGGCGAGCCGGATGCCCCCGAGTGGTTCCCACGCGCCACGTTGCGCACGCCTGTCGGGGTTGTGGAACAGCAACTGGCCCAAGCGCTCGGGGCCGGCGCCACGTTCTTGCAGCGCTTTGCCGAGGATGCCGACTACCGCGCGTTGGCCGCCGCCATGTTCCAAGGCCTGCCACGTGCGGTCCGGGATAGCTTCCTGACGATCTTGTTGCCACTGTTGCGCCTCCTCGACTACGAGACGCTGCTGCTGTCAATTCTGTCGCACGTCCTGGGCGGGCTGCCGTTGCACGAGGCCTCAGGGCGGGTGGAGGTGGCCAACCTGCACGATGCGCATCAACATGCCGTGATCGAAATCAAGGAAGAGGTAGTGGCGGTGCAGATTTTTGTCGCCATCAAGCACGCTTTAGAACTCCTCTATGGGGCTGGCGGCCCGATCCCACGCGAGGATGTGGCGCTGATCTCCGGCATCCGCATTCCGTGCGCCTCGGATGTGCCGGCGTACTTTATGGGTATTTCCCCTGCCGACCTGGAGACTAGCCGTCTGGTGCACTGCCATGTGATTGGGGGCTATGCCCTGGTGGTGGTGGATCGGCGGCAGCAACGCGCCGTCAAGATCGACATTGCCACCGGCGTGCTGCCCAAAGACCGCGAGCTGTTGCGGCTGCGCTCCAAGGTGATCATGAACAAGCGCACGGCGGAACGCGATGAGCATCGCCGCTTCTTTGATCGCTTGCCTGAATTGATGGTGCATTTTGTGCGCACGGGTGAGGACAATTTCCGCGTTATCGGTCCCGTGTCGTTTCCCTGGGAGGAGTTCGCCGCTAAGCTCGCGTTCGTCCCGGCAGGACGTGAGGCATTCTGTCAGTATCTGGAACGCTCGCAGCTCTCGCCGGCGCTCGTCCAGGGGCTCGTGGATCTGGAAGTCCTCGACGCGACGCAGGATGCTGATTTGATCCAACGTCTGCTGCAGGCCTCTCCGGCGCTGGCGCCTCTGCCGCTCTTGGACGACGCCTACAGCTCGCAGACGTTTGCCGAGCTGGTAGGCAACGCGTCGTTGTCTCCCGGGCAGAAGGTCCAGGAGGTCATCGAGCGCTTTATCGCGCCCGTCATCTACAACGATGGCGGCAAGCTGGAGCTGGTAAGCTTTGATGACACCACGGGCCAGGTCACGGTACGCTTTGCCGGCAGTTGCACGAACTGTCCGGCCTCCATGCTCACCGTCGAAACCCTGGTGAAACCGCCGCTCCTGAGTATCCCTGGCGTGTACCGCGTGGAACATCGGCTCCACCTCCGGTCCCGCGAGTTGTCCGGCACGGCGGCCTTTGACCACGCCTCTGACGTCTAGCGGTTAGGACACCACGCCTCAAGGCCGCCATAAGCGCGACGCCCCCGCCCGGCAGCAATCTCCTACCTGGGAGCGCGGGCATCTTGCCCGCCTTCGCAGCGGGCGGGACGCCCGCGCTCCCAGGGATGGCCTAAGCACTTCTTTGGAGATGCACTAGGCCAAAGCGCGGTACAGATTATAGAGACTCAGCAGGGTGATCAACCCTCCCACCAGTAGCATAAGCACCCGCGGGTGGAGATGCTTGCACATCATGGCGGCGAAGGGCGAGGCCACCAACCCGCCGCACACCAGACTGCCAACGATGGGCCAGATATTTGTCTCCACCAGCATGGAGAAGGAGGCCGCGCTCGCCAGCGCCACAAAAAACTCAGCGAAATTGACCGAGCCGACCGTCAGGCGTGGATTATTGCCCGACCCCAGGAGCGTCGTGGTCACCACCGGTCCCCAACCCCCTCCACCGACAGCATCCACGAAACCACCACACAAGCCGAGCCGTGCTACATGTGTGGAAGGCTGCACACGCAACTGCTGGTAACCCCCCGCTTTCCTGAGGATATGCAACCCCATGAGGACTAAGTAACCGGAAATGAACGGGGTGAGGATGCGACCATCGAAGCGCGTCACCACCACGGTCCCCACCACGCCCCCCAACATGCCCGGCACCAGCAAACGCATGAATAAGGCCTTGTCCACGTTCCCATAACGTACGTGCGCCAGGCCCGAAACACCGCCGGTAAAGATCTTGGCAATATGCACCCCGGCACTTGCCATGACCGGATGGATCCCAGCCCCCAGCAGGAACGTTGTGGCGGTGACTCCGTACGCCATCCCCAGGGCACCATCGACCGACTGCGCCAGGACCTCCACCAGCACGGCACTCCAAAACATCGTACTGGCCAGGGTCGTCCCTAACACTGCGAAGCCTTCCGCCCAGGGCTGCATAAGGAACAGACGTCCTATCAACAACACACCAAGACCTATAAGTACAAACCATGTAAAACCTACTGCTGCAGAGAGTATCTGTGGTGTGCTCCACGGGGCAGCGGTCTCCTTCACCTCTTCTCTGAGCGCAGGAGCATAAGGCAAATCGAGTACAGAACTATTCACGACTATTCTCCAATAAGTGAGGGTGAGCGTTGCAGAACTCCAGAAAAGCTCTGGTCTGTCGTGTTATAAATTGGACATGTTGTGCCCAGACATTGCCCGCGAGGGCTCATCAGGAGGCACACCACGCATTCGCTCCTCTTTTCGTGTTGCCACCAACACACCATGCATGGCAAGACTATAGAACTCTACCTCTAGACAATACTTGGGGAAACCATGAGGAAATGCGCAGGATTTGCCAAGGAGCTTACGAGGGAAGTGGTGACGGCGCTCGGCAGCTCACTGAGCCGTGCGGATACGGTCCAGCCGCTGGAATATACCGGAGGCATGGCCTATACTCAGTCGCCCACTTGGCGTTCAGGCAATAGGATCAGCAGTGTCAAATTACGCTGCCAGCGCACTTGCAGCAAAGGCGTCCGAGTGATGCACCTTCAGGCCGTTACCACCTGGTCTCCAGCACTGAAAAAATTCCTCCTGGCCACGCTGCTCGGGGGTGTCGTGTGCCTCGCGGCCCTGGCTGTCGGCTGGTTTGGACTCCTCGCACGGCTGGAGCATACGACGCTTGATCATCGGTTTCTGCATTATGCCAACCCAGGTCAGGCCAGCCCTGAGATTGTCCTCGTGGCCGTTGACGAAGAAAGCTTGCGCGTGTTTGGCCGCTGGCCGTGGCCACGGGATCGGCATGGCTATATGGTGCAGTATCTCCAAGAAGCCGGAGCCAAAGCCATCGTGTTCGATATCTTGTTTCCCGAGCCAGATACCGAGAACGAAGAATTTGACCAGACCTTCATCGCGGCGCTGCGCTCGGCTGGCAACGTCTTTCTGCCCTTCATGCTGGAGTCCACCGCCGCCAGTCCGGCGCCGGATGCGCCAGGCAACGCGATGCTGCCGGTGCCCATGCCCCAGGCACACGCCGCGACCCTGCCCATGCCAGGCCTGGCCGCGGTGGCGCAGGGGCTGGGCTTCGTCGATCTGTTCCCGGATAGCGATGGCACCCTGCGTCATCTCCCCCTCCTGGCCCAGGTGCAGCAGCGCACCGAGCCCCAGCTCGCCGCGGCGGTGGCGCGTGCGATGCTCGGTGCTGAGCGGCTGGCTCCGCAGCTTGGGGTCTTGCAGTTTGGCAACCGCACCGTGCCACTGACCGCGCAGGGGACGATGGTGATCAACTGGCATGGCCGGCTCGAAGACACCTACCGCTCCTATGCCGCTGGCGCGGTGCTGCAATCGTTTCTGGAACGCCAAGAGGGCCGCACCCCGCTGCTACCGCCGGCCACGTTCCACGATAAAATTGTCTTTATTGGCGCCACTGCAGCGGGCACGTACGATCTGCGGGTCACCCCACTGTCGCCGTTTACGCCGGGGGTGCTGACGCACATGACCGTGCTCGACAATCTCCTGCACGGCGACTTTCTGCGTCCGGCCCCGCTCTGGATGACGCTGCTGACGCTGGTGGTCCTGTGCCTCGGCACCTCCTGGAGCCTGATGCTGGTGCAGCCGCACGCCCTGGGCGTAAGTCTGATCGGCGCACTGGCCGCAGGCTATTACGCCCTCACGGTGTATGCTTTCCAGGCGCACGGCCTGTGGCTGCAACTGGCCCTGCCCGGCGCGGCGCTAGGCCTGACCTATGCGCTCACCGCCACAGGGCAATATCTCACCGAAGGCAAACGACGCCGGCAACTGCGTGTGGCGTTCGACAAATATATGTCCGCCGATGTGGTCGATGCGATCATGCGCCATCCCGACGGCATCAAGCTCGGCGGCGAACGGCGGGAAATCAGCGTGTTCTTTTCCGATGTGGCTGGTTTTACGACCATTTCTGAGGGTTTGACGCCAGAGGCCCTGGTCGTCTTATTAAATACCTACCTCTCCGCCATGACCGAGAATTTGATGCAGCACCGCGGCAACGTCAACAAATACCTCGGGGACGGCATTATGGCCCTGTTCGGTGCGCCGAACCACGAGCCCAACCATGCCGTGCTGGCCTGTTATGCCGCGCTCGACTGCCAGATCATGCTCGCGGCTCAGGCTGAATCCTGGCGGGCGCAAGGCTTCCCAGCCATGACGACGCGTATTGGCATCAACTCCGGCCAGTTGGTCCTCGGGAATATGGGCTCCGAAAAGCGCCTGGAGTACACCGTAATGGGCGATAGCGTCAATCTCGCTGCGCGTCTGGAGGGGGCGAATAAGGAATATGACACGCGCATCCTCCTTGGGCCGCGTACCTATGAACTGGCGCAGGATGCCATCGAGGCCCGCGAAGTGGATCATATCCGGGTGAAGGGCAAGTATGAACCCGTGGTGGTCTATGAATTGCTCGGTCGCAAGGGTGAACTTTCCGCCCAGAAACAGCAGGTAGTGAAAGCCTTTGAGGCAGGTTTAGCGGCCTATAAACAGTGCGCCTTTGCCACGGCGGAGCGCTGCTTTACCGAGGCTTTACAGTGGGATCCGCACGATGGTCCAGCGTTAGAGTATGCCCGCCGCGCCGCCGAATATCAGGTGGCTCCCCCACCCGCAGATTGGGACGGGGTTTATGTGCTCACGTCCAAATAATCGCCAGGAGGGTCGTATGCACGTCAGGCGCTATGGTCGGCTCGCCGTGCTCGTCTGGTTGGCCAGTCTCGGCTGGCTGGTCAGTGTCGGGTATGCTGAAACGGTTTATGTACAGGCCAAGAGCGCACAGTTGCGCTCCGGGAAAACGTCGTTAAGCCCGGTCGTGGCCACCGTGCAGTTTCGCGAGGCTCTGGAGAAATTACGCCAGGAGGACGATTGGTACCAAGTGCGCACTACGGCGGGCGTCACCGGGTGGATTTTTGCCAACAAGACCAGCCCCAGCCGCCCGTCCGGCGGGGACGGCACGCTGGCGAAACTCGGCCAATCCATGCGCCAGGGCGAGGCAACGCCGGTGACGGCCTCGACGGGTGCGCGTGGGCTCGATAAAGTGTCCGACGAGTATGCCCGGCGTGCTGGGATTCCACAGCGCTACCGAGCCGCAGTGGACCGCATGACAGCCTATACGCTCAGTGACCGGGAGGTGGAAGCGTTTCTGCAAGAGGGGAGGCTGGGGGAATATGCCAGGTAAATGGTCGCGGCCGTTGGGCCTCCTCGCGGCGCTGGGTCTCAGCGCCCTCGTGGGGTGTGCCGCCCTCCAAGGCATGGCGGAAGATGTGGCCTACCAGGCCGGCGGGGAGCGTGCCGCGGGCGTGGTACGCGGGGCCGGGACCGTGATGAGTGGCTTGCTGCCCATCAGCTACGACGAAGAAAAAGTCATCGGTGAAGCCCTGGCGCTGCAGGTTCTGGCGCGCTACAACGGCGTCTATGACAAGCCGCAACTCACCCGGTATATCAACCTCGTGGGCCGGGCCGTGGCCTTGACCGCGGATCGCCCCACTATCGCCTATCATTTTGCGGTGCTCAATCACGACTCGATCAATGCCTTTGCCGCCCCGGCGGGGTATGTGTTTATCACCAAGGGCCTGCTCAAGCAGATCCGCAATGAGGCGGAACTGGCGGCAGTGCTGGGCCATGAGATTACGCACATCAGCGAGAAACACGTGTTGGCGGTGTTGCAACGCAGCAAGCAGCTCGCCGGCATCTCCGAAGCGGGCCTCTCGGCTGCCGGGCACAATCCGGTGGTGTTTAAGAGTTTGATTGATGCTGTGGCCAAGAAGCTGCTGGATGAAGGCCTCGATCAGGGGAAGGAACTGGAGGCGGATCGCCTGGGGGTGGCTTTTGCGGCCCGCGTCGGCTATGACCCGCAGGCGTATGTGGGGTTTTTACAGCGCTTACGCACGCTGAAAGGCGATGATCAGGCCTTTTTTAAGACCCATCCCAACTTTTCGAGCCGTATTGCGGAAACGCAGCAAGGCATCCGCGCCCTCAGCCCGCCACGCCAGGGGGCGTTGTTGGCGGATCGTTTAACGCAGCGCCTACGGGGTCAACTGTAGGCCGCGCGCTGAGCGAGCGGACGCGACCCACGGCGAGTCGCCCGCCGGCATACCGTCTGCTCATCATGTACCATGGCGTGCCACACGCTCATCTGCTGCGCACGTGGACTTGGCAAGATCCATTATAGATTACTGATATGACTGATATTACTGGAGTATGCCGTGCTTTACATCCTTGCATCAGGGCCCTATGGTGGCACATCAGACAGAATACGTGCTAGTCCTGGGCCAGTTGCTCACGCACGAGGGAGATGAGTTGGTCAGTCTTCGTATCCACTAGGCGGGTCGATTGTTCGTAGGAATCACGGAGTTTGAAGAGATCATCGGCGATGTTTAAGGCGGTCAACACTGCCATCCGATGCAGTGGCATAGCCTTGGTGGTAGAGACGATAGTGCGCATCTTTTCATCAACGTAACCGGCGAGACGCTGGACATACGCTGCTGTCGCATCCCCGGCAGCAACATGGAACACTTGCCCAAAAATTTCGACCTCGATATCTTCTGCCATAACCTTTCTCGCAGTCCTTTAGCCAGGGGAATGGCTCGGAGCATACAAGAGCCCTTCCAAACGTTCAACAGTCACGAGCATCTCGGCAAGCCGCGCACGGACGATCTCTCGTTCATGTTGCAATGTTTGCATCATTGTACGTAGGGCGGCAAGCTCTTCCAGCATAGATGGTGGACATTCAGAGAGGGGTGGTGAACGATACAGCGTCTGTTGGCCTTGTGCGAGATGTTGCACGAGACGCGTATTTTCTTCTTTGACCTGTGTATAGGCTTGGATCAGTTGTACAATCTGGTTCTCCAGGGCCTCAAGTCGTGTCGTATCCATGAGGCAACCTCAGGGTTGAGCCCCTTTGGCTTCACCGGAATGAGGGAAGACAGTCTGATGAATAAACACCCTCCAGACACTATCGCCTTGTCGGGAGGGTATATGCGAGAGAGAAAGTATCTGGAAGTCATAGGCAACTCCCACATGCTCCCCGATGAACAAGCGAGAGTCTAGGTTATACGACTTGTGGCGCTGATTGTAGTACATGCCTTTTCACGAGGGCAACCACTTGCGCAAACGCTTCCGGATCATGCATCGCAACATTTGCGAGAGCTTTGCGGTCAAGACCAACGTTGGCTTCTTTGAGACCTGCCATAAATTTACTGTAAGAAAGGCCGTGGAGACGTGCTGCGGCATTAATGCGGACAATCCATAATTGACGAAAATTACGCTGCCGAGTTTTCCGATCGCGATAGGCAAACTTCCAACCGCGCTCGACTGTTTCTCGGGCTCTTCTGAACAGCTTTCCACGCGCCCCGCGATTCCCTTTTGCATGGTCCAGCAGGCGCTTATGGCGCCGAGTGGTCACTGGGCCACTTACCGCTCGTGGCATAATCCATCCCCTTCACACGAACAATGTCTCTCTTCAGAAGACCATTTAGGCGAGTAGAAGCTTCTTAATACGTGGCGCATCCGCCGCAGAAACGATGACGGAATGGCGGAGATTCCGCTTTCTTTTACGCGTTTTTTTCGTGAGAATATGGCGCACAAAAGCCCGATTACGCCGTACTTTCCCTGTCGCAGTCAGCCGAAACCGCTTTGCGGCACTTCGATTACTCTTCATCTTTGGCATGAGGCGCCCTACCATGACAAGAAAATCTATAATACACAGGTGAAAATATCAGCCTGAACACCATCGGCACAAACTCATGCTGAGCGTGGACTTAAGACGAGTGACATATTACGGCCTTCCTGACGTGGGGTCTGTTCAACCGTACTGATGTCTTCCATGTCTTCGACAATACGATCTAACATCCGCCGGCCAATCTCTGTATGGGCCATTTCTCGTCCGCGAAATACGACGGTCACTTTCGCCTTGTGCCCATCCTCTAAGAAACGGCGTACATGTTCACTCTTAAACTGATAGTCATGTTCCTCGGTTTTTGGCCGTAACTTAATCTCTTTAACTGAGATAACTTTTTGTTTTTTCTTGGCTTGCTGAAGACGTTTGCTTTGCTGATACTTATACTTCCCATAATCCATGACCCGGCATACCGGCGGCTTTTCGTTGGGTGCCACCTCGACCAGATCAAGACCCTGCTCTTCAGCAAGTTGCAGAGCCTCTGCGGTCAACATGATGCCAAGTTGTGCACCATCATGACCCACAACACGTACGTCACGCACACGAATCAATTCATTAACACGTTGTTGCTTAGCAATAAGCTTTCACCTCCTACTGGGCCCGTGAGGGACATTGAACTAGAAGTAGGCACGGGCGGTTTTGAACCGCCGACCTCTTGCGTGTCAAGCAAGCGCTCTCCCCCTGAGCTACGTGCCTATACAAGGGAATCTTGGCTGAGATTAACGTCCACCAGAATACTTGTCAAGCAAAAAATACCGCGGCTTCTCGTCCCTTAACTTGCCTGTTTATAAAGCAAATCCGGTTGTTGCCGGCGCGCCACAGCTTCCGCCGTCACCATACATTCCTGCACATCATCCCGTGAGGGCAATTCGTACATTGTCTCAAGCATGACCTCTTCCATGATGGAACGGAGACCACGGGCTCCAGTATTACGACGCAACGCTTCTTTCGCAATAGCACGCAGGGCTTCATCCGTAAACTTGAGCTTAACTTGTTCAAAATCAAAATATTTCTGATACTGACGTACTAAAGAATTTTTCGGTGTGGTTAAGATCCGCACGAAATCGTCTTCTGTCAGTTCATCGAGAGTCGCGATGATGGGCAAACGACCAATAAACTCTGGGATTAAGCCGAATTTTAGGAGATCCTCAGACTGCACTTGCGCAAACAACTGGCCGAGCGGTTTTTCCTCCTTCGTATAGAGCTGTGCCTCGAATCCCATGGTACGTTTGCTTATGCGACGCTCGATGATCTTTTCAATCCCATGAAAGGCACCACCGCAGAGGAAGAGAATGTTCGTGGTATCAACCTGCAGGTATTCTTGATGGGGATGTTTGCGTCCACCCTGGGGGGGAACACTTGCCACCGTGCCCTCGATGATTTTTAAGAGCGCTTGTTGGACCCCTTCACCGGAGACATCGCGTGTGATGGAGGGGTTTTCCGATTTACGGCTAATTTTATCGATTTCATCGAGGTAGATAATACCTTTTTCAGCACGTGCCACGTCATAATCCGCCGCTTGCAACAGCCGGAGAATGATGTGTTCGACGTCTTCACCGACGTAGCCCGCCTCAGTGAGTGTTGTCGCGTCGGCAATGGTCCAAGGCACATCCAGGATCCGCGCTAAGGTTTGCGCCAACAATGTCTTACCCGACCCTGTAGGGCCCATGATGAGAACATTGCTTTTCTGTAATTCTACGTCACTGCGTTGGGCATTGGCCTCAATGCGTTTGTAATGATTGTAGACAGCGACGGACAAAATCTTCTTGGCCTTCGTCTGACCGATGATATACTCATCAAGTTTTTGATTGATTTCTTTGGGTGTGAGCAATTGGGCTCGCCCCTTACTTTGTTCGGCGACGCCCTCTTCCACGATAATATCGTTACAGAGATCGATACATTCATCACAGATGTATGCCGCTGGTCCTGCAATGAGCCTCTTGACCTCGGCTTGAGACTTACCACAAAACGAACAACGCCGTTTCTCTCCTTGTACGTCTTTCCGCGGCATGCATGCTCCCTCCCGCTCTTGTCCAAGCTCGCGCTATGTGCCTCGGTTCTCCGACAGGATCCACGCTCACTCTGTGGGCGTGCTCGGGGCATTCCGTTTGCCAGTGCGTGAGACGATAACCTCGTCGATCAAGCCGTAGACCTTGGCCTCTTCAGACGTCATAAAGCGATCGCGCTCCGTATCGTCGGCAATTTTTGTTTTCGGTTGCCCCGTATGACGCACAAGAATATCGTTCAAGACATCTTTGAGCCGCAAAATTTCACGGGCATGGATCTCAATATCGGTCGCTTGCCCCTGCACACCACCAAGCGGCTGGTGAATCATAATCGTCGAATTAGGGAGCGCAAAACGCTTCCCGGCGGCTCCCGCCGTCAACAGCAAGGCTCCAAAGCTGGCCGCCATGCCCACACAAATGGTGGAGACATCCGGGCGTATATATTGCATCGTGTCATAGATAGCCATGCCCGAGGTGACTGATCCCCCCGGGCTATTAATATAAAAGGAGATGTCTTGGTCAGGATCCTCAGCTTCGAGGAAGAGAAACTGGGCAATAATTAAGTTGGCGATCATGTCGTTAATTGGCGTGCCCAAGAAGACAATACGATCTTTCAGCAGTCGCGAATAAATATCGTATGCTCGCTCGCCGCGATTCGTTTGCTCAACGACCATTGGCACGAGACCCATACCCGTCCTCCTCCCTCTGCGGACCCTGTGACGCCCGCTATGTTTCAGACCCTACCGCGTCTGCACTCACGCTCGTATCGGTAATCTGCATGTCAATCATAAGTTGAGCAAAGACTTTGGATTCAAGAATGTTGGATTCAAGCGTGCGCAAGCTACCATTACGTTCCATGGTGCGCTTCAAGGCTTCAGGATTTTGCGCCGCCCGGGCCGCCAACAACGCCACTTCGGCATCTATTTCAGGGGCAGCGACGGTAATGTCCGCCCCGGAGGCAATATGCCGTAGTATCAGCTGGCCACGGACTGTCTCCAGCGCTTGGGCACCAAACGCCTCGCGCAAGCTCTCCGGAGCCACGTGGTAGTCCGCCTCCGTTAAGTGGCCGTCGGTCTCCTGGCGCCTCTGCTGTAAATAGGCACGCCGCATTTCCTCTTGGACAAGTACGTCAGGCACTTCAATGGGATGCTCGGCCACGAGTCGTTGCAAAATTTCCTGCTGTACGCCCGCATCGGCCCGTTGGCGTGCCACCTTGGCAAGCTCCTCGCGCACTTTGACGCGCAAAGCCTCCAACGACTCCACTTCCTCATAGGCACTCCGGGCAAAATCGTCATCGAGATCAGGTAAAAGTTTTTCTTTCAGTTCGACTACCACAATCTGGCATTGGCCCACTTGCCCGGCCAAGGTCGCATTGCGCAAATCCGCCGGGAAGTGTACGGTGATCTCTTTTTCTTCCCCACGCACCATGCCAATAAGGCCTTGTTCAATCTCTGGCAAAGATTGTCGACTCCCGATCTCGACAGACGCCTTGGTCCCAGAGACGCCCGGCACAGGCCGCCCATCAAGCGTGCTGGTATAATCAAGAATGACAATATCACCTTCACGGACAGGACGATCTTCAACGGTTTGCAGCACGGCATGACGCGCACGAATATGTTCGAGCGTTTGGGCGATGTGCGCGTCCGTGACCTCAGGGATACGGCGTTCAAAGGCCCAGCCGTGGTAATCTACCAAAACGAAGTCTGGAATGACTTGCGTGGTGGCAACAAAACGGAGGGGTTGCCCTTTTTCAAGAGCAATCTGATCAATTTGTGGCTCACCGACCGACGTCACATTTTCTTTGACAAGCACTTCGGAAAGAGCCTCTGGAACCAGTTTGCGCAAGACTTCTTGCTCGACTGTCTGACGATAGTAATTTTCTAACACACGTCGTGGAACTTTACCCTGACGGAAACCAGGCATCTTCACACGTTTCTGCAAGTCATTATAAATCGTGCCAAATTCCTGGTGCACCTTGTCGGCGGGGACTTCAATCGTCAAACGCCGTACACAGGTTTCCACATGTTCTATCTCAACTTTCATCACCCGTTTCCTATGGCTCTATGGCTGGCTTTTCGCCCCTACCCTGTTCCCATGACAAACGATGGCTGCCCCGAGACTCGAACTCGGACACCACAAGGGTACTAGCTCCTAAGGCTAGCGTGTCTACCAATTTCACCAGGCAGCCAGGATGAGCCGCGAAGGAATCGAACCTTCAACCTACGGATTAAGAGTCCGTTGCTCTGCCAGTTGAGCTAGCGGCCCAAGCATGGGAGTCCCACCATGTGTACAACCCTGCATCTCTGTGTCATCACGTCTCAAGAGGTGGTATGTCGCTTACCATACTACCTCCCTGATACAGGGTCAGCGCAGGTGCCGACTGGAAGGAGCGATTAAGGAGTGTCCTGAGACGGCGAAACATGCGACGTCAACTTATTTCATCATTCTAACTCTCTTTGAGATGATGGTCAACACCTCTTCATGCACATGATGCGTGACTAAGATCTATAAGTCCTACTCTTATGAAACAGTATTGACGGCCAGGAAGAGCTGCAGTTTGGTCGCAACAACGTGCTGCATGGCCTTTTCTGCCTGGCCCATCAGGTCGAGGACGTCGGGTGTCCCGGGTGCCTGCAGACCGACGCGCAAGGCGTCGATATACGCCTCACGGATTTCGGTGTTGACATTGAATTTACGCACACCGAGGGTAATGGCTTGCTGCACCATCGCCTCAGGCAGTCCTGAAGCGCCGTGTAACACGAGAGGGACAGACACCAGGCGGTGAATAGCCGCGAGACGGTCAAAATCGAGGCGTGGCTCACTCCGATACCGACCGTGGACATTGCCAATGCAGACCGCGAGGGCGTCGATGCCCGTGCGGGCCACAAAGTCAGCCGCTTGGGCTGGATCCGTAAACTTCGCCTCATATTCTGGCACGGTCAGGCCGTCTTCGGTGCCTGTGAGACGGCCCAGTTCGGCTTCGACGACCGCGTGATGCCTATGCGCCAGCTCTGTCATGGTCTGTGTGAAGGCGAGATTGTCTTCGTAGGCGAGGTGTGACCCATCGACCATGACGGAGGTGATACCTGCCTCGAGGCCGTCATGAATCGCGGCGGGTGCCGAGCTGTGATCGAGATGGACAGTGACCGGCACCGTGGCAGCACGTGCTGCCGCCAGGCAAAGGGCCACGAGCCCGACGCCGCCATGTTGCAAAGCGCCGGGATGCAACTGGAGCATCACCGGACTGCGGTGCACCTCTGCCGCGCTGATGACGGCACGTACCCCTTCAAGGTTATACACATTGAACGCCCCGATCGCATAATCTCCCGCGACGGCGCCCTGCAGGAGTGCTGTCGTTGAGGTGAGCATGTTAGCGTGCCCTCCCTGTTGGACGCCGTAAGGCTTCGACCACCTCGGCGAGCGCCTGTGGACCACCGACGTTCCCTGGAAAGACGATGTAGCTCAGGCCAGGATAGCGTGTCTCCGGCCCGAGTTGCCACACCGGGACACCAGGTAAAATCTGTCCGAGCACCAGTGCGCGGGTGAAGCCGAGACCCTGCGTCGCCACATCACTGGAGGTGATACCACCTTTGGCCAGGAGATAGCGCGGTTGGACGGTGAGTGCCCGGACCACGGCGACGAGTCCGGCGGATACCCGCTGACTAATCGCCAAGTTGCTCTGGGCATCAGACCCCGTGATCAATGTGCGACTGGTAAACACGACCACATCCGTATCGCGACGGAGCGCCTGTTCGATGGCGTCGGTGACCCGGGCAATCTCCGCAGCGTAGTGCGCGTCCTGGAGCAACACGGGCACCTGCACTTCGACGCTCACCACATCTGGCTGTTGGCGGAGGGCGTCGAGCTGGCTACTTGTCCGTGGCACGTGCGAGCCCACGATGATCAAACCACCCCCGGCTTCTGGCATGGCAAGCTCCTCCGGCCTAAGCAAGGGCCGTGGAGGGATATCCGCCCGGACGGGTACAAAGGAAGCCGCCGTACGATACAGAAAACGGTGCCCTTGTGCCTCAGCGGCTAATAGTCCCGCCACAAAGACTTCAAGGTCGCGCTGACTTACCGCATTGACAATACACACACAGCCATGTGGGAGTCCCATCAGACGGGCGGTTACCTGAGTCGGTCCCCCATGGCGAATATCCGCCAGCGACACGGAGGCGACGTCCGCAGCCGCAATACGTCCGGCCGTTTTTTCTGCGACCCACTGCTGGAGGTTGGAGGATTGATAGCCAAACACCGCATCACGGGCCGACTCGGTCTCTCCTGCCGGCACGAGCCAGTCACCTTCCGCCACATAATGCACGTCGTCGAGTGTGTAGCGTCCGCCTTCCTGGAAAAACGGGATGAGGAGCCAGGCCGCGAAGTCTTGGTCCAAGGCCTCGGCGAGCGCCGTTACTTCTCCAGGAAAATGGCCACGCAAGGTGGAATCGCTGCGACTCACCACCACAAAAGCACGCGACGTGGCTTGCGCGGCGGCGCGGAGATGCTGGCCAATCGTGGTATTGAGGGCTTGCGCGGCGGCGAGGGGGAGGCTGCGCGAATTGGTCAAGAGAAAGCACGCGGGGAGGTCGTTGCGCAATTCGGCACACAGGGTGTCCACCGACCATGCGGTCAGCACGGGAATCCCGTGGACGGTCTGCGTCCCGGTGGGGTCGTCATCCAGCACCACCACCTTGTCTGGCCGCACACGGCGCGCCGCACGGATCGCGGGCCGTGGGTCGTCCGCCCAAGGGGGAGGCAGTTGTTGGAATGTATCCGCCAATAACAGGCGTGATGGAGGCATAGCCATGTTCCATGACACTAAGGGTAAACCCATGGGGTCGTGTGTACTGCGCGGGTATTATACAGGATTGTAGAGGAATGTCAGGGTGAAAACTTCTCTAGCAAGAGACCGTACGGGCTCCGTAGGCCGCTGCTGAGTGCTCAGGCCCAGAGAGCGCAGGCCAGGCCCTCCAACAACGCCATGGGCTCAACTTGCCCCGCATGCAGAGCAAGTCCTACAATACGCGGCAGACAGATGTCCAGTCCAGCAAGAGTAAGGAGAGCCACATGACTTCCGCTTCGTGTCTTCGTCTGGCCGCCGTCAGCGGCTTTTTGGTGGTGGCGCTGGGGGCCTTTGGGGCCCATAGTCTGAAACCGCTGTTGCAGACCCATCAGACCCTTGAGATATGGGAGAAGGCAGTGTTGTACCATGCCTTACATACGCTTGTATTGCTGGGGTTAGCGGCGCAGCCCAGCATTGCGCTCGGGGCGGTGTGGAGTTTTGTCTGGGGGATTGTGGTGTTTAGCGGTAGCCTGTACGTCTTGGCGGTGACCAACGTGCGCTGGTTGGGCGCCATTACGCCACTTGGTGGTGTGGGGTTTCTCGTGGGCTGGGCCTGGCTGTTTGTGATGGCCGGGGGCAAAGGTCAAGGCTGAAAGGCGCTGTGATCGCGGGTTGACAGGGGCAGAAGCCGCGTCTACTATAGCCCGACGATGGATGGCATGTATGGGGGATTGTACTAACGTAAAGGAGGACTCATATGGCGCTCACACTTGAGGAGGCCAACACGATCGTCGCCGGGGCTATCGCCAAAGCTCAGGAGATGCAGATCAAGATCAGCGTTGCGGTTTGTGATGCTGGAGGGCGCTTGGTGGCTTTTAATCGCATGGATGGGGCCATTTGGGGTAGCATGTATGGTTCCCAGGGGAAGGCCGTGGCGTCCGCCGCCTTTGCGCGTCCGAGTGGTGAGCTACAGGAACGGGCCGAGAGCCCGATTTTCCGCGGCATCGCCAGCGCGGAGGGTGGGCATATGATTCCCAGCCAGGGCGCGGTGCCGATTGTCCGCCAGGGGATTCTCGAAGGCGCGTGTGGGGTCGGTGGCGGTACTGGCCAGCAGGATGAGGACTGTGCACGTGCTGGTGCGGCACGGCTGTAAGTGCCTAAGATGTATGGACTCACACAAGGAGAAGACGATGCGGAAGACAATCCGTTCGATGGCAGTGGTCGCCTGTATGCTGGGCTTCCTTAGTAGCATGGTGGTTGCCCAGGACAGGCCCGGATCCATGTCCACCACGCCGGGGATGCCCGGAGGCGCGATGGGGACGCCGCCGGGAAAAGCGCCGACTATGTCGGGGGCTCCCGGGGCTACGGGGGCGATGTCCGGGACTACGGGGAGCATGCCAGGGAAAATGCCGGCCATGTCCGGCACGACAGGGAGCATGGCTGCCACTGTGAACGTCAACGCGGCAGATGAAGCGGTGCTAGCGAAGTTGAAAGGTATTGGCCCGGTGAAAGCCAAAGCCCTGGTGGCGTATCGCCAGCAAAATGGTCCCTTCAAAAGTGTCGATGATCTGAAAAAAGTTAAAGGCATTGGCCAGAAGACTCTGGAGCAGCTCAAAGACCAGATTGTGTTGCAGTAGCCAAAGCCTGCTCAGGAGCCCTGCTCGCGCTGCCTCGGGGCAACACGAGGCAGGACTCCTGCCTGCTCATGATACGTGGACACACCGACATGACTCATGTGACTCACGCGCTCGATCCCTGGAGACACACGCCGATGAAGCCTGCTTTGCGTCGAATGCTATTCGTGTTGCTCGTGGGCTGGCCCCTCGGCCTGTGGCTCCAACCGGGAGTCTGTGCGCCTCCTGCGGCAGGGTATAAACCTGAGGGAGAAATGCGCTGGGCGCTCTATGTGACCTTCCCGCCAGCGTGGCTGGATCCGGCGGAAGTCGCTGTCGCCGGAGTCTCACCGTTCTGGCTCATCTATGCGGTGCATGATGCCCTGCTCAAACCCATGCCAGGCAATCCAATGGCTCCGTCGCTGGCCGAATCTTGGACAGTGAGCGACGATCACCGGGTGTATGAGTTCAAGCTGCGCGAGGGCCTCACCTTCCATAATGGCGATCCCTTTACCGCCGAAGATGTCAAGTTCAGTTTTCAGCGCTACAAATGGCCAAAACAGCAGAGCGAGAAGCTGCAAGATATCGAAGTGGTCGATCCCTATCGCGTGCGCATTCGGCTGCGCACGTCATGGCCAGATTTCCTGACGTACTATGGCACCCTCGCCACCGGCGCGGCCTGGATCGTGCCCAAAAAATATATCGCGCAGGTGGGGGATGAGGGCTTTCGCAAACACCCGATTGGCCTGGGCCCCTATAAATTTGTCAGCCAGACACCGGGCATTGAGATCGTGATGGAAGCCTATCAAGGCTACTGGCGTAAAATGCCGCATGTCAAACGACTGGTGTTCAAAAGCGTCCCGGATGCGCCCACGCGCCTGGCCATGCTGAAGAATGGCGAGGTTGATGTGGCCTATCTGTTGACTGCCCCGATGGCCGAAGAGCTGCAGCGTGACCCCAAATACCGTGTGGCGTTTTCCGGCGGCATCGGTGTGTCCTGGCTGCATTTCCTGGAGCAGTGGGATGTTAAATCGCCCTGGCATGATCCCCGCGTGCGTCTGGCCGCCAATTATGCCATCGACCGCCAGGCCTTAAGTGATGCCGATGCGCTCGGGGCCTCGAAGCTGACCGGGAGCATGGCGCCACGCCACTTTGACTTTACGCTGCCACTGGAAGCCTATCCGTATGATCCGGCCAAGGCGAAACAACTCCTGGCTGAGGCCGGGTATCCCAAGGGGTTTGAGGGCGGCGAGCTGACGCCGGTGCCACCCTATGCGGATATGGGCGAAGCGATTGTCAATTTTTTAGGCGCCGTGGGCATTAAGATGACTTTGCGCACCATGGAGCGGGCCGCCTTTTTCGCGGCCTGGAACTCGAAGCAGCTGCGCGGCGTGTGCGCCTGCGGCAGCGGACGTTACGGCAATGCCGCATCGCGCATTGAGGAGGTGGTGATTAGTACGGGCTCCCTGGCGTATGGCGGGTATCCAGATATTGATGCGCTATTTAAGCAGCAGGACGTGGAGATCGATCGCAGCAAGCGTGAGGCGCTCTTACACCAGATCCAGAAGTTGGTACACGAGCGGGTGATGTTCGGCCCGATCTGGGAATATCACTGGCCCAGTGGCATTGGCCCACGGGTCGAAGAGGCCGGGCTGATGCTGATCAATCCCTATCCGTGGTCCGCCCCCTTGGAAGATATTCGGTTAAAAAAGGAGTAGGCCGCATGTCAGCCACCATGCTCCCCAAGGGGACAAGCTACGCTGACGTCTACGCGCGCTTCCGCTGGCAGATTCCGGCGCAGTATAACATTGCGGTGGACGCGTGTGATCGGCACGCCACGGATCGCACCCGCCTGGCCATGCTCTATGAAGACGAGGCTGGGCACGTCAGTACGCACACGTTTGCCGAGTTTCGCGCGCGCTCCAACCAGCTGGCGCAGGCGTTGCTGCGGCTCGGTGTCACCCGGGGCGACCGTATCGGCATTATCCTGTCGCAGCGCCCGGAAACCGCCATCGCGCACCTCGCTGCCTATAAGCTGGGGGCTATCGCCTTGCCGCTCTCGACCTTGTTTGGCCCCGAAGCGCTTGATTATCGGCTGCGGGATGCCGGGGCACGGGTGGTGATCACCGATACGGAAAGCCTCGACCGCGTCCTGGGGATGCGCGCCGAGCTCCCGGACTTGCAGCACGTCATCTGCGTCGATCGTGCCGACGCAAAGGGCATTGTCGACTATCAACGCCTCCTGCGTGCTGAATCTGATACCTTTGCTCCTGTGCCGACGACGCCTGACGATCCGGCCTTGCTCATCTATACCTCCGGCACCACGGGCCCGCCTAAAGGGGCCTTGCATGCCCATCGCGTCTTACTCGGGCATCTCCCCGCCATTGAGCTCTATCACGAGTATTTTCCCCAACCGGACGACCGTTTCTGGACCCCGGCGGACTGGGCCTGGATTGGTGGGCTGTACGACGTACTGTTTCCGAGTTGGCACTACGGCGTGAGTGTTGTAGCGCACCGCATGCGCAAGTTTGACCCGGCGCAGGCCCTCGACCTCATGGCCAGGCACCGGGTGCGTAATACCTTCCTGGTGCCTACGGCCCTGAAGATGATGCGCAGCGTGCCCACACCACGCCAGTCGTACGATCTGTGCTTGCGCACTATGTTCACCGGCGGCGAGGCGGTGGGCGAGGAGATCATCGGCTGGGCGCGTGAGGCCCTTGGAGTCACCCCACACGAAGGCTATGGACAGACCGAGGTGAATTTAGTTCTAGGCAACTGCTCGTCGCTTATGCCCGTGAAACCCGGCTCGATGGGACGCCCGGTGCCTGGGCACACCGTGGCGGTGGTCGATGCGGCAGGGCAGCCCGTGCCGGTGGGCACACTGGGCGAGGTGGCGGTACAGCGCCCGGATCCGGTCTTGTTCCTCGGATACTGGCGCAATCCAAGCGCCACAGCGGACAAATTCGTGGGGGATTGGGCTTTGACGGGCGATCTAGCGCGTCAAGACGAGGACGGCTATTTCTGGTTTGTCGGCCGCAGAGATGACCTGATCTCCAGCGGGGGCTATCGCATTGGTCCGGGGGAGATAGAGGACTGTCTAGCCGGGCACGCTGCCGTGGCCCTCGCCGCCGCGGTCGGAAGCCCAGATGCCGTCCGTGGCGAGGTCGTCAAGGCCTTTGTGCAGCTCCGGGACGGTGTGCTGCCCACCCCCGCCCTGGCGCGTGAGCTAACGGCCTATGTCCGGACGCGGCTCTCGGCGCATGAATACCCCCGGGAGATTGAATTTCTGCAGACGTTACCCGTGACCACCACTGGGAAAGTCCGGCGCCGGGATTTGCGCGACCTGGAGCGCCAGCGCCAGCACGAGCGCGCGGCGGGGCAGGGGGTATCTTCCCGCATTGACCCGGCACGCCAGGAAGCCTAAGATAGGCGACTCGAAAGCGTGCGTCACGACTGCAAAGGGAGGTACACCATGCGTGCAGTGTATGGAGTGGGTGACTTTCGGTATGAATACGTTGATGGCTGGGGCAAGCTCCCCGCTAGTCTCTCCTTCCAGGAGTGCCCTGGGGTCGCCGTAGATGCCCAGGATAATGTGTATATCCTGACCCGTGGTGAGCATCCACTCATGGTCTTCGACCGTGACGGCAATTACCTGCGGTCGTTTGGGGAAGGATTCTTTAGCGACCGTACCCACGGGTTGTATATCGCGCATGATAATTCGTTATTAGTCGCGGATGACGGTATCCACACCATCCAAAAATTTGATACCACGGGCGCCCAGTTGATGGAAATTGGCGACCGCGACAACCCCGCACCGCGTTGGAGCGGAACCCCGTTCAACCGCCCCACCTCCGCGGCCATTCGGCCCAGCAATGGGGACGTGTATATCTCCGATGGCTACGGCAACTCCCGCATTCACGTCTATACGGGGACCGGCACCTACAAATTCTCCTGGGGCCGACCCGGTATCGACGCGGGGCAGTTCATCAGGCCACACAATATCGCGATTGACAGCAACGATACCATCTATGTTGTGGACCGTGAGGCGCACCGCATTCAGCTGTTTGATGCGCAGGGTGGTTTCATGGGCATGTGGAACAACATCCACCGGCCCGATGCCATGGTGTTGTGGGGTGAGCATATTTATGTCGGCGAGCTCAACGGCATGGGCGGGGTGGATGACGCGCCTGGCTTGGGACACCGTGTGTCGATTTATGACCTCAAAGGTCGCATGGTGTGCCGTTTTGGCGCAGACGAAGAAGGTGAAGGGTCCGGGCAATTCATCGCGCCGCACGGGATTGCGGTGGACTCACACGGGGATATTTATGTGGCGGAAGTCTCCTACACGATCCGTGGGCGACATATGACCCCGCCACGGGAGCTGCGCAGCATCTCGAAATATCGCCGTATGTCGTAAAGGTGCCCGGTGGGTGTGGGGAAGGATCATCTCGTCGTGACAGAGAAAGGGAGACCATGGCTGTTGTAGAAACTGTCGTTGGCAGTGGTAAGTATACGTATGAAGTGCATGAAGACTGGGCGCGTCTGCCCGAAGGCTGGGACATGCCGGCGGCCTCGGTCGCGGTGGATTCGCAGGATCGCGTCTATTGTTTCAACCGTGCCAAAGAGCATCCGGTCATTGTGTTCGATCGCGAGGGCAATTACCTGTCCTCCTGGGGTGCCGGGCTGTTTGCTTTTCCGCACACTATCCGCGTGGATAAAAACGACAACCTCTGGCTGGTGGACCGCGACCATGCCCAGATGATGCTGTTTAGCCCCGACGGCACGCTGCTGCGCACCATTGGCACCAAGGGGCATCGCTCGGATACCGGGGTGGCATCAGACGATTTTAGCTCGGGTGCCTACCGCAAAGTCACGCATGGGGGCGGCCCCTTCAACCTGCCGACGGACATCGACCTGACGCCCTCGGGCGAGATGTTCATTACCGATGGCTATGGCAATGCCCGCGTGCATAAGTTTGCCGCCGACGGCACGCACCTCTTTTCCTGGGGCGAACCCGGTACGGCCCCTGGGCAGTTTAACTTGCCGCATGGTGTGTGGATTGACAAGCACGGGCGCGTGCTGGTGGCGGATCGTGAAAACGACCGCGTCCAGGTGTTTGACCAAGACGGCAAACTGTTGAGCATCTGGGCCTCCAAACTCATTGGCCCGGCGGTGTTGTATGTTGATGCTGATGACATCGTCTATATCCCGGAGCACAACGGCGGCCTGGTGAGCGTGCTCACACTCGAAGGCGAACGTCTGGCGCAGTGGGGCGATCCGAGCTTCCGTTCCTGCCACGGCATCTGGGGCGATTCGCATGGCGATCTGTACGTGGTGCGGCCCGGTGCCTGGGGACGGCCGCGGCGGGTCGTCAAATATGTACGTTTGAATTAGCAGATCGTCGCATCCAGCCAGTACCTGTCCCCAGGACGTGCGGCGGTAGCCGCCCTCCTGGGGGTGCAGGGCCGTCTGGCAGGAGAAAGGTGTGTGATGACCGCAACGGAACGCCTGGCACGTTTTATCTATGATTTGGATGACGCGACGCTCCCCGCCTCGGTGCACGCGCAGGCCACGTGGTGCATCCTGGATACCCTGGGCGTGGCGCTGGCCGGGCAGCAGGAACCAGCCACCCGTGCCGCCCGTACCGTGGCGCAGCACCTCGGGGGCACGCCCCACGCCACGCTGTTCGTCGAGGGCTCGCGGGTGCCAGTCACGCATGCGGCCTTGGAGAATGGGACCGCGGCCTTTAGCCACAATTTCACCGATACCACGTTATCCTGTGTCATCCATGGTGGTCCGGTGATCGTGCCCGCGGCGCTTGCCGTGGGTGAAATGGTCGGCGCTAGTGGGGCTCAGGTCCGAGCGGCAGTGGTCGCCGGGTACGAGGTCATGACCCGGGTGGGCAACGCCATCAACGCTGGCACGGCGCGCATGGCGCATCATCGTAAGGGCTATCACCCCACAGGCACCTGCGGCGTCTTCGGTGCGGCAGCGCTAACAGCCAAGCTGCTGGGATGCTCCGTGGCGGGCATTGTCCAGAGTCTCGGCGTGGCAGGCAGTCTCGCGGCTGGCTTGTCCGAATCCCTCACCGATGGCAGCGATGTGTGGCGGGCGCACGGCGGTATGGCGGCGCAAAACGGTATCCTGGCGGCATTGCTGGCCCAAGAAGGGTTGACGGGGCCGGTGGCAGTGCTCGAAGGACGTCGTGGGTTTTGCACGGCCTTCACTGATGGCCACTACGATGCCGTCGCCTTGGAGCAGGGCCTGGGGGAACGTCTGCTCATTCTCGATGCGGCCTTCAAACTGCACAACACGGCGCATGTCTGGGCCCTACCGCTCGACGCCTTGGCCACGTTACGCGCCGCACATGCCTTCAGTGCCGCTGATGTCGCGGAAATCGTCGTGACGTTTCCGCAGAACTGGACGGCGATTATGGATGACCCGACAGGGGCCACCTACGCCCCGGCCACCTATGCGCAGGCCACCAATAATTTGCGCTACTGCCTGGCCGTGGGGTTACACGAGGGTCGCATCTATCTGGAACAATTTGATGAGGCGCACCTGCGTCATCCGGCTATTCTGGAGACGGCGCAACGTATTATCCCGCGCCCTGATGCCGTCCTCGGGCACATCTTTGAGACGACGGACAAAGCACCGACCCATCTGCAAGTGACCCTCACATCCGGAGCACGTTATGCGTTGCAGGTGGACTACCCCCGTGGTTCTCCGCAGAACCCGGCGACCTCGGAGGAGCTCGAAGCCAAGTTTGATGCCCTCGCCACCCCGGTGTTGCCCGTCGCGCAGCTGACGCGCCTGAAAGACCACATCCGCCAACTCGGCACGGTACCCCAGATTCGAGAGACCATCCAGCTGCTATGCCGCATCCACGCCTAGGTCCACGCCCCACTCCGGCCCAGGCCTGCGGTTGGCTGTGCGGCCTCTTGCTGAGTCTGTGCGGGATCTGGGTATGGCCTGGGTGGGCGGCGGAGCAGCCATATCCAGAGGGATCCGCGCCAGTCGAGCGCCTCCAACTCGACTGGTTCGACACGGCACGGGCACGGCGGATTCCGGTGCAACTGTACGTTCCACGTCAGGATCCCGGCCCCTTGCCACTCATCCTGTTCTCCCATGGTCTGGGCGGATCACGGGAGAGCTACGCCTATTTGGGCAACGCTTGGGCCAGGGCTGGCTACGTCGTGGTGCATGTCCAGCATGTGGGGAGTGACAGCGCCGTGTGGCAGGGTACGACGCCACCCCTCCAGGCGATGCGCCACGCGATCACGGATCTGGAGGTCATCCGCGCCCGACCACGTGACATCAGTTTTGCCATTGATCAGATGGAACGGCTGCAGCGCGAGCCAGGCATACTCCAGGGACGGCTGCAGCTCAGTCGCATTGGCGTTGCCGGGCATTCTTTTGGGGCGTACACGGCCCTGGCCGTGGCTGGCCAAGCCTTCTTCGGCCCGCGTGGCCAGCCGACCACCTTCACGGACGCGCGCGTGCGGGCGGTCATCCCTATGAGTGCGCCGGTGCCCTTGCGGCGTGATCGGCTGGCGGAGGCGTTTGCCGGCGTGCGCATGCCTGGTTTCCATATGACTGGCACGCATGATGGCAGTCTCGTCGGCGAGACGCAGCCTGCGGAGCGTCGCCTGCCATTTGACCATATCCACCGGGCCGATCAATATTTGCTGATCTTCCGCGGTGGCGACCATATGGTCTTTGCCGGTCTGTCGCGCCGACGTGGCACCGGGGCGAACGACGCCGTGTTCCACGCCCTCATTCGCCAGAGTACGCTGGCGTTCTGGGACGCCTATCTCCGGGAGAGCACCCACGCTCAATCCTGGCTTGCCACTGGAGGCTTTACCGCGACGCTGGGGCCGCATGGGACGTTTGAGGTCAAACGCCAAGCGCCTTGAGGGATGCAGCGACGGGAAGGCGAGGCGGCCAGAGAGCCACGTCGAGAGAAAAATTGACAAGGCCGAGAGCGCTCAGTATCCTGCGAGGCGAAAATCAGGCCGGGATGGACGGACAGGCGTCAGGCTGTCTACTATCGCTGTCTGTGTGTCCAGGACATCGCCCAAGACTGGACACGCCCTGTCGCCAACGCCTCACGGGCCGTCTCCTATGCCGGTGAGGCTGTCTACCAGAAAGGACAATTGTGGAGGAAAGCACTGTTCGCGTCCGCAACGGCATGTTTGACATCAAGCTGCGGAGGGCAGGGGCGGGGGAACCGCTGCTGTTTCTGCATGGAGCGGGTGGCCTGTGTGGAGGGGAGCCCTTTTTGGCGGCCCTGTCCCGACACTTTACCGTCTATGCGCCTGCGCATCCAGGCTTTGAGACCAGCACGGGCATTGACCATATTGACGATAGCATCGATATGGTGGTGTATTATAACGACTTCCTGGATGCGCTGCACCTGGAGACGGTACATGTCATTGGGCATTCGCTGGGGGGGATGATTGGCGCCGAGCTGGCCGCGCTGAGCCCGCACCGTGTGCGCAAGCTCGTCCTCGCCAACGCGTTGGGCTTGTGGCTTGACGACCATCCCATCGCCGATTTCTTTGCGATGACCCCAGAACAACTCGCCCTCGCCTTATGGTACAATCCACAGACAGACGTGGCGCAAGCCATGATGGCTCTGCCCCAAGACGGCAACGCGCAGTTAGAAGCGTATCTCCTCCGTATGCAACACTTGGCGACGGCGGGTAAATTCTTGTGGCCCATTCCTGATAAGGGTCTGAAAAAACGTATCCACCGCATTCACGCGTCCACGTTGGTTTTGTGGGGCCAAGCGGATGGGCTGGCGCCGGTGCTCTATGCGCACGCGTTCCAGCAACGCATTCCTGACGCACGTGTGACAATCATGCCGCGCTGTGGCCACATGCCCATGTACGAAGATCCCGAGGGCTTTGTGAGCGCGGTGGCTGAGTTTTTGCATAGTTGATACAACACAGTCGCTGCGCGATCTTGAGGCGTAGAGGAGGCCCATCGATGGCACTTCTAGACATAGAAAATCAGCGTCTGCGTCAGCGTGTCCGTGAGCTGGAGGCCGCGCTCCGGCAGATGCAGGCCACGCAGACGCGTTTGCTCGAGGAAAACACCCAATTACGCACGCAAGTACAGGAGGTGGGACGCCATGCGGTCCCACGAAGCGATGGACGGGTGTACGAACGGGTTGAAGCCACCTTTCGCGTCGATGGTCTCAACAGTCGAGGTGAAACCGCCATGGGCGTGGCACGGAACGTCTCTGCCAGCGGAGCCTTTATCGAAACGGATCTGCATTTGCTCCCAAGCGAAAACATGACCATCACCTTTCAATTGCTTGGACGGCCTTTCAAACTGCATGCTGAAGTCGTCCGCATTCGCGAGGGCGGTGTGGCGGTGCGCTTTGCCACAGATCCGCAGCAACAAGCCACGCTTCTCGAAGTGCTCGCGCGCTTCTAGAAGGCCATGAGTTCTGGACACACTCCCCGCGCGCCTGGGGACACACTTAGGCCGGTGCGGCACCCAGTCCTGCACTTGGCGCTGTCCAGCAGGCAGAGCACCTCTGCAGAGCGGACCTTGTTCTCCGCATAGGCGACATCTCAGGTGACCGCGAGACGTCACTCTCCATGGAGGGGGGGCGTAGGGCGATCTTCTAACACTTCCAGCACGATGTGCTTACGTTCCTTCGCACCCACGGCATGCAACAACGTGCGCAGCGCGGCAATGTTGCGCCCTTGGCGTCCAATCACCTTGCCAATATCTGCGGGGGCTACACGCACCTCCAGAATCCAGGTTGTCTCGCCGTCAACCTGTTTCACTTCAACCGCTTGAGGGTAATCCACCAGAGCACTCACGATTGTGCGTACAAGATGCTGCATGTCGCTTCTCCTGCATGTCGCAATCTCACCAAGGGCACCCCGACCACGTTGTCACGCATCGTATCATCCTAGGGGGCGTGGACAACACTGTCAAGCCATCAAACGTGACAGCCGACGCGAGGTACACACGCTGTGTACTGAGCACGTCTCTTGCAGTGCATCGCTCTGGGGCGCCCTTGGTTACGGCGGGACAATCCGGGCGGCGGAAAGACCCACTTGTCCTACGCAAACCGCAGGTCGCGCCGCTCGCCGCCTTGCTCAGGGGCAGAGGCCAGCGGCCAGCGGCCCCTGGCTCGACAGCGAGCAGATCCCACCCGGAAGACTGTGGCCAGACATCCTACAAACCGCGCGATGGCAGGGGTAGCGATCTCACCTCACCCCAGCTTCAACCGTGGCAGCAGGAGGCCCGTCACCAGGCCCTCTGCTGCCGTTACGCGCCAACCGTGGCTGGCACCGACCGGAAATGTGGCAGCACTTCCTTACAGAACAGCTCAATCGAACGCAGCACCTTCCACTGCGGCAGGCCAGGGAAACCAAAGGCCCCAAAGATATGCTCAATCCCAGCGGCCTGGGTCTGCTGCAAACGCTCAATCAGCACCTCCGGCGTACCGCGCAGCGGTGGCAGACCGGCGTGGCCCAGATCGTCACGTCGTTCGCGGTCATTCTGCCGGCCAGCCCAGGCTTCATAGCCCTTGGGCAGGTTGCCATGCCGATCAATGGGCATGCCAATCGGCGTCCCGGCAGAACCGTTCGAGCGGAGAATGCGCGAGGAGAAATCTTCCAAGCCTATCGGATCGTTCAGGGCCTCTTCCATGGTCGGCGCGACATAAATGCCCTTGGCCATGGGCGGGTGGAGATGCGCGTGTGGATGGCCGAAGGCGTCCATTTTATCGCGCCACATTTTGAGCACCTGCGGCGCCTGCCCCATAATGTCCGTCGGTCCGCCCAGGATGGGCTGGATCTGTCGGCTGGCGGCCCACTCCACGGTGGCCGGGCTGGTACTGATGGCGACATACAGGGGTGGGTGAGGTTGCTGCACGGGTTTGGGAACGACCCAGAGGTCATCGACGTTGGTGTACTTGCCGTGAAAAGTCAGGCGTTCCTCCGTCCAGGCGCGTCGCATGACCTCGGTGGCTTCCTGAAAGCGCTCGCGGCTCTCTTCCATGTTGACGCCGATGCCGTCAAACTCCTGGCGCTGGTAGCCGCTGCCAATGCCGACGTCCAGACGCCCGCCGCTCAGCACGTCGAGCATGGCGAACTCTTCCGCCACCAGAATGGGGTTGTGCAGCGGCAGCACGACGACGGCAGTGCCGATGCGTAAATGCTTGGTGCGCGCCGCCACGTGACCGGCAAAGCTAAAAAAACCCGACAGTAGGCCATGCCGGGAAAAACGGTGCTCCCCAAGCCAGACTTCATCTAGGCCCAGTTGATCCGCCAGCTCAATCTGCTCCAGCGCGCCATGCAGCGCCTGGTCAGCACTGAGGCTTTCGTGCCAGGGTACAATGGTAAAGATGCCGAATTTCATCCGTCCCCTCCTTAGAATACGATGCCGCACACATCCGTTGAGGTGCCTTACACCGTGTGGGGAGGCATTGTCAGGGAGCCCGTGCACAAAGTCCAGCGTCCTGTCAGGGAAAGGCCTCAGGTATGCATGAAAGCGAAGCCAACCGAGCGGTAGGACAGAGCGCAACACGTCCAGGACAGGCAGACGCCTTGGACTGGCTGATGACGGGCCTCGCCGTATGGCTCGTTGGTGGGGCATATGTCGATGGCTGGGCCCACACGCATGGTCGGGCCGATACGACGTTTTTTACGCCGTGGCATGCGGTGCTCTATAGCGGTTTTCTGGCTATGGCGAGCACCCTAGCAGTCCAGGTGATCCGTGGGGTGGCACGGAGGCAGCCCTGGCAACACGCCTTGCCGCACGGCTACAACTTAGCATTACTCGGCGCTGTGGTCTTCTGGCTTGGCGGGGTTGGGGATCTGTTCTGGCATACCTGGTTCGGTATTGAGCAGGATGTCGAAGCGCTCTTGAGTCCCACGCACCTCATGCTGGCAGGCGGCGCCTGGCTTATGGCCGGAGGGCCGTTTCGCGCCGCCTGGCACCGTGGTGCTTTGCCACCGCAGACGTTGTGGCAGGGCCTGCCGTGCTGGCTATCGCTGCTGTGTATGCTGTCGGTGTGCACTTTTATCTTGCAGGTGGCACATCCGATCTCGGCGCCGTGGGGTGGAGGCAGCCGGCAGAGCCTGCCGGTCTTGCGACACATCGCCGGGGTAGTCAGTGCCCTGTGGGATACCGGGCTGTCGTTGGGATTCCTGCTGCTGGCGATGCGGCGCTGGGTGCTGCCGCCAGGTAGCATCACCCTGGTGCTCGGCCTGAACGCTGCCGCCATGGGCGTGCTGCTGCCTGGCGCCTATCCCCTCGGGCTGGTGGTGCTCCGCGTCCTAGCGGCGTGCTTGGCGGATGTGGCGTATCGTACCCTCCACCCGACCATGCAGCGCCCACGGGCCTGGCGCCTATTTGCGGTGCTGCTACCCCTGCTGCTCAATACGGCGCATTTTGCTGCCATGGCGCTGGGCGGTGGGCTCTGGTGGTCTGTCCACCTGTGGGCTGGCACCATCGGGCTCACGGGCGTGGTGGGGCTGCTGCTCAGTGTCCTGGTGCTGCCACCGGCGCTGCCGGCGGCACCTGATGCCTCCATCTGAGACACGCCGGTGCTCTCCATGTGCACCGCGTCGTCCACGGTCCTACCCCGCGGACGACCTCCGGCGCACACCGGCGAGGCTCGCCCCCATCTGCCGGTGTGCGCTACGGGGGTCTGGTCCGGCCATAGACGTTTGGACGTTGGTCAATCGGCCAGAGTCTGCTAGAATGCAGCGCTTGTAGGATTCCCAACAGCGTGTGTAGCGAGCGGCATACAGCCAGAGCATGGAGACCACAGCATGAATACGATGGCGGCGATAGCCCGCATCTTGAAAATGGAAGGCGTGGAGTGGATCGCCTGCTTTCCGTCCAATAACCTCATCGAGGCGGTGGCCAAAGAGGGCATCAAACCCATCATGTTCCGGCAGGAGCGTGGGGCGATCATGGCCGCGGACGGCTATAGCCGTCTCAACCACCGTGAAAAGTTCGGCGTGATTATCACCCAGGGCGGCCCAGGCTCCGAAAATGCCATGGGCGGTCTGGCCCAAGCGTATGCTGATAACGTCCCGGTACTCTATCTGCCGGGTGGCCCATCGCTGGCGCAGCATTCGGTACGCCCGAATTTTTCCCCGGCCCGCACCTACGAATCAGTCTCCGTGTCCAACGAAATCATCTGGAAGCCCGATCTCACTGCCAGCGTCATGCGGCGTGCCTTTCAGCGCCTGCGTAATGGCCGTCCAGGACCGGTGATTGTCGAGCTGCCGGCGGATGTGGCGACGCAGGACGTGCCGGATGCGGCGATGAACTACAAAATCCCCAAACGCATGCTGCAATCGCCAGCGCAGAGTGACGTCAAAGACGCCGTGCGCTTGCTGCTCGCGGCCAAGAAGCCCATGATTTGGTCCGGCATGGGCACACTGATGTCTGGCGCCAGTGCTGCCCTGCGCGAATTGGCCGAGTTGACCGAAATTCCTGTCTATTGCACCATGCCGGGCAAGTCCGGGTTCGACGAACGCCATCCACTGGCCCTGGGGTCGGGCAGTTCGTCCACCTCGCGGCAGGCGTTTACCTGGCTCAAAGAGTCAGATGTGCTCCTGGCCCTGGGCTCCAGTATGACGCGCACCAGCTATGGCCAGGCCATCCCGCCCGGCAAAACGCTCCTCCACAATACCGAGAGCCTGGAAGATATTGGCAAAGATTACAACATCGAAGTCGGGTTGCCGGGTGACACTGGCCTGACCATTCGCATGCTGATTGACGAAATCAAAGCGCAGATTGGGGCCAATGGCCGCAAGGGCCAGACCAACGTCGCAGCCGAGATTGCCACGATTAAACAGCAGTGGATGTCGGAGTGGACCGCCCTGCTCAACTCGGACGATCTGCCTGTCAATACCTATCGCGTCATTGGCGAGCTGGAGCGCATTATTGACCACGAGAACAGCATCGTCACGCACGACGCCGGCGCACCGCGTGACTCGATCATGCCGTTCTACACTGCCACGACGCCGCATAGCTACATTGGCTGGGGCAAGACCACCCACCTGGGGTATGGTATTCCGCTGATGATCGGCGCCAAACTGGCCCGACCCGAGAAATTCTGCCTCAACCTCATGGGCGATGGCGCCTTTGGCATGTCTGGTCTTGATGTCGAGACCTCGGTGCGGGCCGGTGCCCCGATCACCACCGTGTTGCTCAACAATGGCGACATGGCGACGTATCCGGGGGGCTATCCTACCGCTCGTGAGCTGTATAACGTGACCAAGATGACCGGCGATTACGCCAAAATTGCCGAAGGTATGGGCGCGGTGGGTATCACCGTCACGCGGCCCTCCGAAGTCGGTCCGGCCTTGCGGCGCGCCCAGCAACTCAACGCTGAGGGCAAGACCGTCCTGATCGACGTGCACAGCAATATGGAGTCGAAGAAGTCGCGCTTCGACTAGGTGTCCATTTCGTCAGTCCTACGCCCGTGCCACCCTGGGAACGCCGGGCTCCAGCCCGGCTCCGGCAGCCACGCTGGCGCGTGGCGCTCCCAGGACACACCCTGGAGCACTGGTGGTGTATGGATACAACAGACATCTAGGTGTTTGTTGCATCCATATCACGCCAGGAGGGGCGACCAGCCGGTCGTCCCTACGACGCTCTGAGCACGCTGCGGCCTTTTCTACCCCCTCGCCCGCTGGGCGAGGGGGCACGAGCGCTTCTTGAGGAATCATCATGACCACGCTACCGGCCTTCGGCCTCAATCGTTTTAACTATACGTCGCCCACGGCCTTTGCCGCCGATGCCCAACGCGCCGAACGCCTGGGCTGGGATTATGCCTTCATCCCGTCCTCCCCCTTGCGGCGCCAAGATCCGTACGTCAACCTGGCCTTTGCGGCCATGCAGACCGCACGTATTGGCCTGGGACCGCTGATCGAAACCCCCATGATGCGCCATCCGGCGGTGATGGCCTCGTCCATCGCCACCGTTGAAGCCCTCGCCCCAGGTCGCACGCTGTTGGCCTATGGTGTGGGCGATACGGCGGTGCGCCTGCTGGGCAAGCGCCCGTCACGGGTGGCGGAGCTCGAAGAAGCCACAATCTTCACCAAACGCCTGCTGGCCGGGGAAGAGATCGAGGTCAACGCGGCGCGTCCGGCGCGCCTGCAACACGCCCGGCCGGTGCCGGTGTGGATTGCCGCGGGCGGACCGCGCACTCTGCGCATGGCGGGCCGGGTGGCCGATGGGGTGTTTATCCGTGTGGGGCGGCACGAGGCCAACCTGCGGGCGGCCATTAGCGCAGTACGGGAAGGGGCCATGGCCGTGGGACGCGATCCTGACGAAGTCAAAATTAGCCTGATCTTCCACACCATTTTGACAGACGATCTCGAACGCGCCGCCTTGATCAGCCGCTCCATGGCAGCGGGGTATTATGAATACTCACCCATGCTGTTTGAGCCGCCGGGCTTTACCTGGAACGGTCCCGACGTGGAAGAGTTGAAAAAACAGGTGTGGCCGGATTTCCACCACGCCGACGATCTTGAAGCCTCCGGGCGGGTGGTGTCGTTTCTCCCCGATACAGTGGCTGATGCCTTTGCCCTGTACGGCACGCCGGCGATGATTGCGCAGCAACTGTGTGAGGTGCTGCACCTCGGATTCCGCGTCGATATGATTATCCCGCATCCGGCACCAACGCCCGCCCCCGGCGGACCGCGTCCCGACTATATCGAGCGCTTTGCCACGGAAGTCATCCCGCTGCTCAAGACAGCCATGGCCAGCGCCACGGCAGCCTAGGTGTGAGGGCCAGTGTGCAGACGTCAACGTGTCTCGAAGCTCGTAGCCTGGCACACCTCCACGCCATGGTGGTGATTGAGGAATTACGCCGTTGTGGTGTCGAGATGTTCTGCGTCTCCCCTGGGGCACGCGCCATCCCGCTGATCCTGGCCCTGCAAGACCATCCCACGGTGATGACCAAGCTGTGTAACGACGAGCGCAGCGCCGCCTTCTGGGCCCAAGGGGCGGCCAAGGCCGGGCGCTTGCTGTGTCTGGTGTGCACCTCCGGCACGGCGGCAGCGAACTACCTGCCAGCCGTGGTCGAAGCGACCATGTCTGGCACACCGTTGTTGGTGCTCACCACGGATCGGCCTTTTGAGTTGCATTACGCCAGGGCCAATCAAACCCTACCGCAACGAGAGTTGTTTACGCCCTTTGTGCAAACGGTGTTTGACATACCGGCCCCGGAGCAACAGCTGCATCTGCACAGTCTGCTAGGCAATCTCGATCAAGCAGTGTTTGAGACCCAGCGCACGGGCCGCCCGGTGCATCTCAATCTGGCGTATCGCAAGCCGTTTGTCGAGGCGACCTTCCGTGTGGCCGACTTGCCATCTGAGGAGCTGGACGCCCTCCAGCGCTGGCAGGCGCGTGGCACGCCGTACTGCACATATCTGCAGGCGCAACCGCGTCTGGCAGCGGCGGATGTGCAACAGCTGGCTGAGCGCCTCAAGGCCGCGCCCCATATCGTGTGTGTGGCTGGTCCGCTGCCAGCGACGCAGACGACGGCGGCCATTCGTACCCTAGCGGCGCGCCTGGGAGCACCGCTGTTTGCCGACATCAATGCCGGATTGCGCTGTGATGACCTCGCGCCGACGGAGGCCCCTGGGCGGGCGGGCGTGGCACCGGCTCCCGTTCTAGCCTTGTATAATCTGTATCTGCGTGGAGCCATGGCCTCCCTGCCGGCGCTGGATCTGGTGCTGTATTTTGGCGATCGTCTGATCTCCGAGCCGCTACGCGAATATCTCACGGCCCAGCATGCCGAGTTCATCATGTGCTCGTCTTACCCGCTGCGACAGGATGCGGTGGAAAACGAGTTCGTGTATCCGACGCTGAAAATCTGGGGTAATCCGTGTACGCTGGCCGAGGATCTGCTACCGCTGCTGCCGGCTCGTCCCGCCTCAGCCCTGACCAAGGTGCTACTGGCGTGTGAAACCACGGCGCAGCACGGCTTAACCACACTGCTGCACCCCCCGGCGGCACCAGCGCTCACGGAAGCCCAGGTCATCACGGCCGTCTTCCAGCACATCCAGGGGCCGTCAGCGGTATTTTTATCGGCCAGCCTGATTGTCCGCGAAGCCGAGTATTTTGTGGCGTGTCACCCGCCCACCGTGCATGTGGGGGCCAATCGCGGTGCCACAGGGATTGACGGTGTGCTGTCCTCGGGCATCGGCTTTAGCGCCGGCTGGGGCCAGCCCTGCACGGTGTTGATTGGTGATCAAGCCCTGCTGCACGATTTGAACGCACTGGCCCTAGTGGCCAGCGCTGCGTGCCCAGTCTACGTGGTGGTCATGAACAACCACAGCGGCGCCATTTTTCACTTCTTCGACCTCGGTGCTACGGGGGCGCAATTGCGCAACGCGCACCCGTGGGATTTCCGGGGTGCAGCGGAGAATTTTCGCCTGGCGTACGTCCGTCCGACCTCGCTGGAGACGTTTGTGGCGGCCTATCAAGCAGCGCAGTGCCAGCAGCGTTCCACCGTGTTTGAGCTGACAGTCGATGGCGAAGCCAGCGTCCGGCTGTTCGAGACTGCCAGCTTGGCGTAAGAGCCCAGCCCAGTCGGCCCTCCACAGGCTCGTCCACCTCATAGGGGCGACCAGTCGGTCGTCCCTCCTCTCAACCATGAAAGGTGTGCAGCGCGATGAAACTTATCCTGTTTGACATTGACGGCACCTTAGTCAGTACCGGCGCCGCGGGCTCTGATGCCATGCGTGAGGTATTCGCCGACCTCAGCGGTATTCCCGACGGCTTTGCCGGCGTGGAGATGTCCGGCAAGACCGATGCCGCCATTTTCCGCGAAGCCCTGACCAAGCACCAGTTGGATGAGCAGGCCATCCCGCTGGCCCTGTTTCACGAACGCTATATCCCACGGCTGCGGTTCGCCCTCCAAGAGCCACATCGGCAACGCCGCCTGATGCCGGGACTGCCCGCCATCCTGGAGGTGCTTATGGGCAAAGCGGACATCGTCCTCGGCCTGCTCACCGGCAATTTTGCCATGGGGGCACAGCTCAAGCTCGAATCGTTTGGTCTCTGGCACTATTTTCAGCTCGGCGCCTACGGTAGTGATCATCACGACCGCAACGAGCTGGTGCCGATTGCACAGCAGCGGGTGCAGGCCCTCCTCGGTCACACCATCACAGCGCAGCATACGTGGGTGATTGGCGATACGCCGCGTGACATTGCCTGTGCGCATGTGCACGGCGCCCAAGCGCTCGCGGTGGCCACGGGCAGTTATACGGTGGCGGAGTTGCAACGGCATCAACCCGAACACTGCTGCGAGGATTTGGGCGATGTCACGACGATTTTACGTGTGCTGCAGGCGTAGCCAGCAGAAGGAGCGCCCCCATGATGGTTGAAACGGAACCAGCTGGTCTGATGATGCTGCGTTACAAGTTGTACTTTAACCAGCAGACACCCGACCCGGAAGATGCCTGGGTCATGGCGTATTTCCAGGAGCACGGTCTGCAGCCCCGGCGTGAACTCTGGGAGGAGCACGACGGGGTGGCCTATAAACTCCTGCACTTTGGCCAGTGCTACCTGGGCAGCCACGTGAGCGCCTTGGGCGAGCTGTATCAGCGCGGCATTGAACACACGGTGCTGGCGCAGCACCTCCTAGAGATGCTGGCGCACACCGAGGACGCGACCCTCCGTGCTGGCACAGCCGCTCTGGATGAGGCGGCCCGCAAGGCTCTGGCGACTGCTGCCGCGGTACGGTTGCACGCGCAGACCACCTTCGAGACCACGGAAGACCGTAACCTGCGGGTGATGCTGGACGAGGCGGTGGCCCGTGAGGGGCTCCTGCGGTCAATCTAGCGGCGCCACCCCGGCACTACGGACCCGCCGTCCGCCAGCGGTGACTGACAGGCGACGCAACGGTACGTGAGTCATCCGCAAAAGATAGGCGATGGCTGTGCTTGACAACTACGTGTCGCTTGAGCCTACTAAGCGGCTTGCTTAACAACTTGGGCCTGTTGAGTACGTCTCCCTCCCTGTAACGACGATTCCCAGTTGCCAAGCATTGAGAACAAGAGAAACTTCGTGACTGGGAGTCGTCGCACATCTTTGCAGAGAGTGCGATAGGATATCTGTCGTCTTTGTCTGGGATAATGCCGTGCTTGATGATAGAAAGTCGTCGAATACAGAGTGAAGAAAGCGCGGACGTCTTCCGGACCCATCTCGGCAGGATGGCGCTTCTGATGGAAAAGGATGCAGCGCTTGGCCCACTGCACATAGGCCTCCTCTGTCCGGATACTCAGGTGCTTGAGCCGGATGACTTGGCGCATGTGATCCAAGCATTTTATTTTTGGCGGCATGTCTACTCCTGCGTTAGGATAGAGAAAGCAGTTGTACGCTATAGTATTTGCAGTCGGTGCTTATTTGTGTAGTATTCTACCACAATGAGGCACTCACCTTACGCGGAGCCCTGTACGGGGGTGAGGGCCCGTAAAGTGGCGAAAGCGGAGCGGAGGGCATTGAGGTAGAGTTTGGACTTTAGGGCAAAATGATGAAGCTTGGTCCTCATTTTCAGCCGCTCTAGTTTAAT
>SXND01000154.1 GCA_005777235.1 Pseudomonadota bacterium | reverse complement strand
TGATTTCCCAGAAGATGTAGAACAGGAAGAAGTCTAAGGCCATGAACACGCCCAACATGCCCGTTTCCAGGAACAGCAGGCAAGCGTAGTAGGCTTTTTCGTTTTCCTCAACTTGGGAATACGAACAGACCACCACAATCACGGACAGCAACGTGGTCAACAACACGAGGAGAATGCTGATCCCATCCACCCCGAAGAAATACGACACGCCCAGGGAGGGAATCCATTCGGCGTATTCCACCATCTGCATCAGGTGCGTGCCCGCCTGAAAGTTCCGCAACATCACCAGGGACAGCACGAAATTCAGCACGGTGACCACCGTGGCCACGCCTTTGATGGCCTTGCGCTCATGACGCGGCAGCGCCAGCGCAATAATCAGCGCGCCTAGGAGCGGCAAATACGTGAGAATAGACAGGATCGGTGTGCCTGACGGATGCGGGAGAAGACTCTCCGGGTGCGCCAGAATGTACTCCATCGACGAACTCCCTAGGTAAAGATGAGATAGATGGTCGTGAACACAAAGACGCCGACGGCCATCACCAGCAAATAATTTTGCACCAGCCCCGTCTGTGCCAAGCGGAACATCCGCGACCCATATTGCACGAGCACCGCCACGCCGTTGACCGTCCCATCCACCACCCAGCGATCGACTAAGCCAGACCAACTGGCATAGAGTCGTGTGAACGTAGCCACCGCATTGACGATGCCATCCACGACCTTCGCATCCACCGTCCACAAGGCCGTGGTCGCCCACATCACGGGTCGCACAATGAACGTCTGATAAAATTCATCAATGTAGTATTTATTGAGCAACACTTGCTGGGCAAAAGCGTACTTCTCTGCCAGCTCGGCGGGACGTTCCGGGCGTTGCACATACAAATGATAGGCCGTAAACCACCCCGCCACGGCAATCAACGTGGAGAGCAGCATCAGCGGGACATCGGGGAAGAAGTGAAAGGCGGCGTGATGGCCGTGCACAGAGGGGAACGCCGTGGCCAGAAACGCGTGGAAGAGACCATTCTCCGGCGGCAGTCCAACCACGATGCCGGCAAAGACGGAGAGAAATGCCAGGATCTTCAAGGGCGTGAGCATGCTCGGCGGCGATTCGTGGGGATGGACGTGATGCGTATCAAAACGCTCGTCGCCATGAAAGGTCATAAAGATGAGGCGGAACATGTAGAAGGAGGTCATGAACGCCGCACACAAGCCCATAATCCACCACAACCGCCCGATCCCGCCACTTTTGAAGGCCGCACCGACAATCTCATCTTTGCTCCAGAAGCCGGCAAAGGGCGGGATGCCCGCGATGGCAATCGTCGCCAGGAGCATCGTTTCATAGGTGCCACGAATATGCCGCCGCAACCCGCCCATACGCCGCATGTCCTGTTCGTCGTGCATGGCGTGAATCACGCTGCCGGCACCCAAAAACAGCAAGCCTTTGAAAAAGGCGTGGGTCATGACGTGGAAGAGCCCCGAGGAGAAAGCGCCCACGCCACAGCCGAGAAACATAAATCCGAGCTGGCTGACGGTGGAATAGGCCAGGACACGTTTAATATCGTTTTGCACCAAGCCGATGCTGGCCGCAAAGATCGCTGTGAAGGCCCCAACTCCCGCTACCACATGCATGGTCATCGGCGCCATCAGAAACAGCGCCTGGCTGCGCACCACCATATATACGCCAGCCGTGACCATGGTGGCGGCGTGAATCAGGGCGCTCACCGGCGTCGGCCCTTCCATGGCATCCGGCAACCAGACATACAACGGCACTTGCGCCGACTTGCCAGTCGCCCCGACAAAAAGCAGCAGCGTAACCGCCGTCGCAATGCCCGTGGTCATGGCATGCCCGTGCACGACTTTCTCCGTGACCTCCGCATAATCAAACGAGCCGGTCGTCCAGAAAATGAGCGAGATGGCCAGAATAAAGCCGGCATCCCCGATGCGATTAACCAAAAAGGCCTTCTTGCCGGCATCCGAGGCCGATTGTCGGTCATACCAAAAACCAATCAGGAGATACGAACACAGCCCCACGCCTTCCCAGCCCACGAACATCAGCACGTAGTTGTCCGCCAGCACGAGAATCAACATGGACATCATAAACAAGTTGAGATAGGTAAAGAAGCGGTAATAACTCGGGTCGCCGTGCATATAGCCGATGGAGTAGATGTGCACCAGGAGACCCACCCCGCACACCACAAAGAGCATGATGGCGCTGAGCGCATCGACCTGGAAGCCCATATCGACCTTCAGCGAACCGGCGAAAATCCACGGATAGAGTTTGGCTTTAATCGGCTCACTGGGATTGAGGATGACCCGTAGGATGACGATCAGGGCACAGATGAGTGAACACCCAATGGCACCCACGCCAAAGATGTGGGCCTTGTCGCGAATCTTCGTGCGTCCCAACAGACCATTGAGCAGCACTGCAAGAGCTGGAAAGATCGGAATCAGCCAAACCAGAACATTCATAGCGTATGCGCTTCCCTCGTCACAGACAGCTCCTGAGCGCTCAACAGGACGGGCGCACCTCGTGTGTATGCCACCTGGCACGGGAGGTGCAGCCGCCGTTGGCCACTCACCATTTCAAGAGATTCACGTCATCGAGATTGTAGGTCGCTTTGCCACGATAGAGCGCAATCACCAGCGCCAAGCCCACGGCCGCTTCGGATGCCGCCACCGCAATGATAAACAGCGTGAACACCTGGCCACGCAGATCTTGCAGGTAGTGTGAGAAGCTGATCAACGTCAGATTCACCGCGTTGAGCATGAGTTCGATAGACATGAGGACAATGATGGCATTGCGGCGGGTGAGGACGCCAACGACGCCAATCACAAACAGCAAGGCACCAAATGCGAGATACAAAGGCAGGGGAACCACGGTGTCCTCCACATCGACGGGGAATTACACAAGCTGCCGGTCCGGCTGTGGCCTGTCGGCAGGCTCTGACGTGGCTGTGGATCCCAGGCGTTCTTCCTCCAGGGCTGTCTCACGCGCCAGGAAAATCGCGCCCACCATGGCTGCAAGGAGGACCAGCGAGGCAATCTCAAAGGGCAACATGTAATCGGAAAAGAGCAGCTGTCCCAGCGCTCGTGGCGTCCCCAGGGCTTGCGCGTTGGCTCCTACGGGGAGTTCGAGCTTCCGAAAGCTCTGCGTGGTGGCAATAATCATCCATAAACCCGTCAGCCCGGCTATGGCCACAGCCAGGGTGGTTTGCGCATTCCACTGCTGCACCCGGACGACCTGGGGAATGTTCACCAACAAAATCGCAAAGAGGAACAGCACCATGACGGCCCCGGCGTAGACCAGCACCTGGACTGCAGCGAGCATTTCCGCCCGCAGTAAGACATAGCTCGCCCCCACACAGGCAAAAGTCAGGAGCAAAAACAACGCCGCATGCATGACGTTTTTCCGCGTAACGACCATAATCGCCGAAAAGATACCCACTAGCGCAAAAAGAAAGAAAAAGAAGTACATGCCTTCCTCTTTTCACAGCCTCTCTAGGTGAAAAATCGAGCAACCTTAGCATAGCAGCGTCCTAGGTGCAACGATTTTCCGGTGTTAGCGTGACACGTGCCGTGCGCCGCGGCGGCGGATGCACCATCACACGCTCTGCGCCCTTTACATTTTTGCCTGGAAGAGAAAGGCCACCGAAGATTCGGCGAGACGCATGACGCCACTCGGAAAGAGGCCCATATAGAGAATACCGAGGGCCGTAAGGCCCAGCACCGCCGCGGTCGTCGGCGCCAGGTGTAATCGCGGTTGGGACCGTTGGGGCTCACGCATATACATCAGCATGACCACACGCGCGTAATAGACGACGGAGACCACGCTGGTGAGCACCCCGATGAGGGCGAGTCCATGGTGGCCGGCTTGCACCGCCGCACTGAAGACATAGAATTTCCCTGCAAACCCGGCTGTCGGAGGAAAGCCCGCCAGCGCCAGCATAAACAACGCCATCAGGGCAGCCAGGAGCGGATGCGTGGAGCTCAGACCCACATAGTCGTCGAAGGCATAACGCATTTCTTCGCGCCGGGCAACGACCATCATGACGGCAAAGGCCCCCATCGACATCAGCGTGTACGCCACCAGGTAGTAGAGGATGCTGCTCGCTCCCAGACTATTGTGCGCCACGAGGGCCACGAAGGCATAGCCCGCATGCGCAATGCTGGAGTAGGCCAGCATGCGTTTCAGACTCTGTTGCGCGAGGGCGACAAAATTACCCAGGATCATGGTGGTGGCGGCCAGTAAGGCAAAGATGGGCGTCCAGAGCTGCACGATTTCTGGTGTCGTAAAGCCCTGAAAAAAGACCCGTAAGAACGCCGCAAAGGCCGCCGCTTTGGGGCCGGCGCTCATGAACGCGGTGACCACCGTGGGGGCGCCGTCATACACATCGGGCGCCCACATATGGAAGGGCACCACGGCGACTTTGAAGCCGAGGCCGACAATGAGCAGTCCCATCCCCATCAGTAAGAGGGGTGGCATGGTGCCCTGACTGAGGGCCTGCGCCACGTTGGCGAGATTGGTGCTGCCTAGGGCGCCATAGACCGTGGCGATACCATAGAGGAAAAAGGCGGAGGACAAGGCCCCGAGCATAAAGTATTTGAACGCCGCTTCTTGGGAGCGCGGATCATCACGCAACAGACCCGCCAGGATATACGTCGCGATGGAGAGCGTTTCAATGGCCAGAAAGACCATAATCAAATCCGCCGCTGCTGCCACAAACATAAAGCCGGTCGTCGCAAACAGGATCAGCGCGTAGTACTCCCCAGGGCTGACATCCTCACGGCGCACATAGCTGGCGGAGAGCAGGATGGTCAAGGCCGCGATCAGGAGAAAGGTGGCGTTGAAAAAGGCACTGAGATGATCGATCGTGGCCATGCCCATGAACACCTGGCGCGGCGCACCAGTCATCGTGAGCGTCAAATAGAGGGCGATGAGGAGACCGCCAAGACCTACCACCTCATGCAGATAGCGGCGCTGGGGCGTGAGAAACAGATCCTGGGTCAAGATGATCAGCCCCGTCAATACGACCACCAGATGGGGCAGTACGGCTCCAGTACTCTCCAGCAAAGTCATGGCGTCCATGCGTGTGTCTCGGCCCTCCGTCCTGCGGACTTAGCGCTGCAGCAGGTGCAAGTTGTCCACGTCTACCGTTTTCTGGGCGCGGAAAATGGCCAAGACAATGGCCAAGCCCACGGCCGCTTCGGCAGCCGCCACGGTAATGCTCAGAAAGACGAACACATGGCCAGCGATGTCATTATGCAGGCGCGCATAGGCCACGAAGCTGAGATTCACCGCGTTGAGCATGAGTTCGAGGGACATGAGCATGATCAGCGCGTTACGGCGCATGAGTACACCGATCGTCCCAATAATAAACAACAGCGCACTGACGGTCAGACAGAGGGGAATAGGCACCATACGGCACAGCACTCCGTAGTCTAAAGCGTTCGACGTTTGGTCAGGATGACCGCGCCAATGATCGCAATCAGGAGCAGGACGGACGTCAACTCAAATGGCAGGATATAGACGGTGAACAGCTTGGTTCCGACCTCTTCGATACTGCCGAACGACGCCGGCGGCACGCCAAGCAAGGCACGCGGGAAGGGCGGAATAATCGCCACCACCATTAGCACCCCAATGAGCGCCGCAATACACCACGTCAACGGACTGCCTTCATACTGCAAGGTCTCAGGACGCAGGTTGAGCATCATAATGACGAACAGCATCAGGACCATGACCGCCCCGGCATACACCAGCACCTGAATGACCGCCACAAACGCGCCGTGTAACAGCGCATACAAGCCTGCCAGGCACAACATGGTCACCACCAGATAGATGGCGCTGTGCATCGGATTACGGTGCACCACCACCATAGCCCCGCATCCCACCCCGATGAGGGCAAAGAGCCAGAATAAGAAGGTTTCCATACCTCTCGCCTCGTGTGCCTTGGCGTGCCGTCTGCCACACCTCGCCGTCTCACGGCGTCGGGTGTACGCCTCGCCGGGAGACGCGCACGCGCTCACCATCGTGTGACGGCACGCTCTATTCAGTTGACCAGGAGGACAATCACGGCAGTAATGAACAGGTTCGCCAGGGCAAGCGGTAACATGATTTTCCACCCGAGGCGCATCACCTGATCGTACCGAAAGCGTGGCAGTGTCCAGCGTATCAGCAGCAAAATCCAACAACCCAGCAGCACTTTCATACTAAAAGTGGCCACCTGCATGAGGACCACCAGTACGTGGGGCAGGTGCAACACCCCGGCCTCAAAGGGCCAGTGAAAGCCATCAGCCTGCAAGTAGGGGAACTGCCATCCCCCAAAAAAGAGCGTGGTCACCAGGCCGGACACAATGATGATCTCGACAAATTCCGCCAAGAAGAACATGCCAAATTTCATACTACTGTATTCGACGAAATAGCCGATAATCTCCGACTCGCCCTCGGGTAAATCGAAGGGCGTGCGCTTGTTTTCCGCCACCGCTGAGGCGAGAAAGATACAAAAGGCCACCGGTTGCAGCAGGATACCCCACTGCGGCAGAAATCCCAAAAAGAGCTCACCCTGTTTGCGCACAATGACATCTAACTGCGCCGACTCGTAGATCATCAGGATGCCGAGCACCGACAATCCCATGCTGACTTCATAGGAAATCATCTGCGAGGCAGCCCGTAAGCCACCCATCAGGGAGTAGTTATTGTTGGAAGCCCACCCGGCAAGCATCGTGCCATAGACGGCGAGTGAGGCAATGGCAAAGATGTAGACAATACCCACATTGAGGTTCGCCACTTGCAGCGGAATCTCTTTGCCGCCGATCACCAACACATCACCAAAGGGAATGACCGCGAACACCACGAGGGCCGGAAACAGCGCCGCGGCTGGTGCCAAGGTATGCAAAGCGCGGTTGGCCCCAGCAGGAATGAAATCTTCTTTGGCGATCATCTTAATGCCATCCGCTATGACGTGGAGTAAGCCGCCAGCCGTGACGCGCCCAATATTGGCCCGATTGGGACCGATACGATCCTGCATGATGGCACTTTGCTTGCGCTCGGCCCACGTGAGGAAGCCGGCAAGATTCAGTAAAGCAAACAGCACCCCGCTCGCTTTGATCAGCACAATTACACCGTCGAGAAACACCGTGGCGCACTCCTCCGTGTGGGCGCAGACTCCCAGCGCTCCTGCCATCTCTGCACAAGGACGCGCTAGTGTACTCTGTGAGGCCAGCAAACTCAAGGGTGATCTCCACCCGACTTGGCGGTAGACTTCCACTCTGGAAGAAGGGGAGGCCATGACGAGCGAGAGCCGCCGGTCAGAGCCATGGGCACTTGAGGAGGCGTGGGGAGGAGGCGCGGCTGTTGGCATGATGCGTACGCTATTATATCTGGCGTGTCTATTGGAGCATACTATTATAGGACAAGAAGAAAATATAAGAATGGACTCGGAGCCACACAAGGGATGGAAGTTGCGCAACGATCAGGTCGTGGCGCTCCCATTAGCAGCCTGGATCGTCCAGGAGGCTGATGCATCGCATACGAGATACCAAGGCTCAAAGCCAGAGCATCGACAGACAGATGTCTAGGGGCTGGCGCCTCCTGCGGTGCCCTGGATGATGACACGCGCCCTGTGTGGGAGAAGCCCAGGGATTCCCATAGGTGGCAACTTGGGGTAGTCGGAGTAAGGTAGGGGCGCCCTTTCTTGCACAGTCCCCTGGCGCTATAATGGCCACGTGTAACAGAGGCCACTCCATCCCAGCGAGGTATCAGCGTGAACATCAGCAGCGTCAAAGCGTATCCTCTCAGCATTCCCCGCCCACGGCCCACCTGGACCGCACATGAACTCAGCACAGCATCCACCCTGATTCTCGTCGAAGTACGCACCGACGAGGGGTTGTGCGGCTACGGCGAGGTGCAAGGCGGTCCGCAGGCGCTGATTTGTCGTCTCATCGAACAATTCGGTGAGATCGTGTGTGGTATGGATGCCCTGGCGCATCTGGAGGTGTGGGAAAAACTCTTTGCGCTCACCTCACCACGACCGGGCGGTATCCGTGGCAGCGATGGCCTGCCCCCGCCGCTGCCACGCGGACAGCGGCCGCAGATCATGGCGGCGCTTGGCGGGATCGACATTGCGCTCTGGGATATGAAGGGCAAGGCGGCCAATGTCCCGGTGTACCGGTTCCTCGGTGGCTTACGCCAAGAGGTCTTCACCTACGCCACGGGCGGCTATTATGACGTCGAGGCCCCGCTCACTGCCTGCGCCGAGGAATTAGGGGGCTTTGTGGCCGCGGGCTATCGGGCGGTGAAACTAAAAACTGGCGCACTGTCGCTTAATGAAGAACTGGTGCGTATCCGCGCCACGCGGGAAGCCATTGGCGATGCGCTGTTGATGCTGGACATGAATGCGCCCTACACGGTGCAAGAGTGCATCCGCTTTGCGCACGCGGTGGAGCCGTACAACATCTTCTGGCTCGAAGAACCGCTGCACTGGTACCTGCAACCGCCGGATTACGTGCGTCTTGCCGATGCCATCTCTATTCCCTTGGCGCACGGGGAACGTGAGTGGCATCGCTTTACCATGCGGGATTTCCTGGTCTCTGGTGCCTTGCGCTTTGTGCAGTTTGATGCCACCCGGCATGCGGGCTTTACCGAAGCGCTACGCATTGCCACGCTGGCGGAACAGCATGGCGTGGTGATTGCACCCCATACCGCGCCGCATATTCATGGCCACCTTGTCTCGGCCTTTGGGGCGAGCGCTTTTGCGGCGGAATCCCATGGCGATCATGAACGGAACCCGATCCACCACGGGCTGTATGTACACGCTCCCGCCATGCATGACGGCATGCTGCACTTAAACGATAGGCCCGGCTTTGGTGTTGAGATCGACTGGACGTTCGTCAAACAGCACCAGGCGTCGTCATAGTCGAGCTGGCGAGCCGGTGGGCACCCTCGTACGCTAGAGCATGTTCCTCATTGACGCACGGCCTCCCCCCCTTGACAGCAGAAGGCAGGGCAAGAGATGGGGGTGCCGGCGTCGGAGAGGAGTCCTCGGGCGCTCTAGAGAGCATCGACGGGACGTGCCGCGCGGGGGACACAGGGTCGATTTCGCCTGGGGTACCTTCCCGGCGCTCGCGCTACTGCGGCTGCGCGGGTGAGCGCGCTAACATGGTGGCCACATCATCTTTCGGCGCGGTGGCATCCTGCTGCCACTCGGTCCACGAGCCATCGTACATCGCCACGTTGTCATATCCGTGTACATACAGCGCCATGGCCACACCTGCGGCCGAGACACCGCCGCCTCACGTCGCGACCAGGTCGGCAGACGTGTCCGCCCCGATTTCCTTGAGATAGCGATCCAGCTCGTCTTCAGGAATGAGGTCAAGATACGCCCCCTTGGAGGTATAGACGCTGGTGCCAGGCAGCCAAACCGCCCCTTGCACGGTGCCACCACCTTCGGCAATGTTTTGCTGACGTCGGGTCTCGATAATGGTGGTCGTCGGTGCGTGAATAGCGTCGAGCACGCGCGCTTTGGTGGCCCGCATGGCCGGGCGTGGCCGGGCCATAAAGGTTTTGACCGGTGGTGCAATGACGTCCGTGGTCCAGGGTGCGCCAGCCTCTTGCCAGGCGGCAGCGCCGCCTTGTAGGACATAGACCTTGTCATGCCCATAGTGTTTTAATGACCACCAGATACGGGCGGCCCAGTTGACATCGCCGAGATCGTAGATGATGACGGTTGTCTCGGCATCTACGCCCAGCTGCCCCATCTTGGCGGCAAAGGGCGCGGCATCGAGCACGAGATTGGGCACGGGAGGCGTGTTGACCGATAAATCCCGCCGCCAGTGCACGAAGAGCGCACCGGGAATGTGCCCAGCGGCATACAGCTCTTCTCCCCAGGGTTTGGGAGCGGTGGGGGCAACAAAACGTCCGTCAAGAATGCGCAGGTTGGCATCGTGGAGATGCTCGGCTAACCAGTCTACGCTGACAAATATTTGCCGATCTGGGTGTCGCGGCATGGAGTCTTCCTCTCACAAAGATGTGGTTGGCCCGGTATACAGGCCACGCGGTGCCCATAGTAGGCGCTTGCAGAGAGTTGTCAAGCACTAGGGCGTGGGTACGGATTGCCACGACGGCGCCCCCCGGCGTACAATGCCGTCATCTCGATGTCCCCGCTCTTCCCTGGGTGGGTTGGCGCGTCTCTCCTACACCTGAGGCACTCTTATGTCCGTTGATCTGGCATTCCTCACTATTGCCGAAGCCGCGACCCTGCTGCAGTCGCGGCAGTTGTCCCCTGTGGAGTACGTTGACGCGCTTATCGCCCGCGCCGAGACGTTTAACGCACAGCTCGCTGCCTATATCACGCCGACCTTTGAGCAGGCGCGTCAGCAAGCGCAGCAGGCTGAGGCGGAGATCGCGGCGGGCAAGTATCGCGGCCCACTGCATGGCATCCCCTTTGCCCTGAAAGACATCTACGATACCCAGGGCATCCGCACCACCGGGCATTCGCGGGTGTGCCTGGACCGCATTCCCACGGCGGATGCTACGGCCACACGCAAGCTCTACGAAGCCGGCGCCATCCTTATGGGTAAGCTCGCTACGCACGAATTCGCCCATGGTGGGCCGTCCTTTGACCTGCCCTGGCCCCCGGCACGCAATCCGTGGCACCTGGCGCATTTTACCGGCGGCTCCTCCAGCGGTTCTGGCGCCGCGGTAGCCGCCGGCCTGGTGCCCATGGCCCTCGGGTCCGACACTGGCGGCTCGATTCGTGGTCCAGCCTCGTTATGCGGTGTGGCGGGCCTCATGCCGACCTTTGGGCTGGTGAGCCGGGCCGGCGTATTGCCCAACTCGTATACCTTCGATCACTGTGGTCCCCTAGCGCGCTCCGTCGAAGATTGTGCCCTGACCCTGCAAGCCATCGCTGGCTTTGATCCGGGCGATGCCGGGAGCCTGCGACGTGAGCTGCCAGACTACCGTGCGGCGCTGCGGCCAGACCTCAAGGGCCTACGCATTGGCGTGCTGCGCCATGCCTGGGAAGAGGATATGCCGGCCTCGGAGGATGTGCGCCAGGCCATGGATGCGGCACTCGCCGTGCTCAAAGATCTAGGGGCGGAGTTGGAAGAATGCCGGGTGCGCCCGCTGCAGCACTACTTTGACGTCAAGGTGATCATTGCTGAGACCGAGCTGTTCAGCGTGCATCAACGCGACTTGATCACACGTCCGGGGGATTTTGGCGCGGACTTCCGCGCCCGTGCCCTGCCGGCTGCCCTGTTTACGGCCAACGACTACGTACAGGCCACGCGTGAACACCGCCGCATGGTCGTAGACATGGAACCGCTGTACCGGCAGTACGATGCGTTTATCAGCGCCGGACAGGGCGAGGCACCACGCCTGGATGCGCATAGCAGCCTGGCCTTCTGGCAACGTGCCAACCTGTTTACGGCCTCCAATGTCACCAGTCAACCCGTCCTGGAACTGTGCAATGGCTTTGGTCGTCAGGGCCTGCCGCTGGGTATGCAGGTGATGGGCCGGCCCTTTGACGAAACCACCGTGCTGCGCGTCAGTTATGCCTACGAGCAGGCCATGGGCTGGTATCGCCAGCATCCAGCCCTCGTGGCGGGAGCTCAGGCGCCAGTGCTCACGCCCCCGCCGGTGCTGGCCGGGACGGCAGGGCAGACGGATGCCCCGACTCGTGCCGCCTGTGAGCAGGCGGCGCGCCGTGCCGGGCTGACGCTCGATGATGAACAGTTTGCGCAGCTTTTGGAAGGCGCGCCCTACGCCCTCGGCATGGTGCAGCGTCTGCGGCGCGATCATGGCTATGCCAACGAACCGGCGAACATTTTTAGTTTTCCGGCCAGCCTGGGCTAGAGGTCTGTTTCATCAATACACCACCAGTGCTCCAGGGTTTTCCCTGGGAGCGCCACGCTCCAGCGTGGCTTTGGGAGCCGGGCTCGAGCCCGGCGTTCCCAGGGGGGACTGGCGCAGGACTGACGACATGGACATCTAGGAAGGCACCCCATGGAAACGTGGCGCATCACCGAAAGGAGGCCTCATGGCTCGACTGGCGCATACCCTCGAAGATCTCATCGATTTTTCGGCAGCCAGGCGGCAACATATTGAAGAGCGCTACCTCACCGATGGCGTGAACTGGCAGGCCTACGAAGCTGTCCTAGCCAAATTAGGGGACCGTGCGGGCTACCGAGTGAGCTATTTAGATGGAGTACTCGAAATCATGGCGCCGAGTCGTCGGCATGAACAAGGGAAGACCCATATTGGGACGCTTTTGGCAATCTACTTTGTCGCAACGAACACCACCTATTGCCCCATGGGGTCCACGACCCTGCGTCGAGAAGCACAAGAGGCCGGGGTTGAGCCAGACGAAAGCTATTGCCTGCGCAGCGATAAAGAGTTTCCCGACCTGGCCATTGAAGTCGTGGTCACCAGCGGCGGACTCAATCGTCTCGCCATCTACCGTCGCCTCGGCGTGCCAGAAGTATGGTTCTGGCAGCAGGAGCGTTTCACGCTGTATCACCTGCGTGCCGACCAACCGTCAGGCTTTCCCGACACGCATGGCTATGCAGTCATCGCCCGCAGCGAGCTGCTGCCCGCCTTAGATCTCGCCCTCTTGACCGCGTGTGTCCGGCAGAGCGATCCCTTGACTGCTGCGCAGACCTTCCGCGCTGGGCTCGGTTAGTGCGCGACGATATACATCGACTCCCTGGCCCAGCGGTAGATATTGCCATCGACCATGATCTTGCCCTGGGTATTACGTGGTAGGCCGCGGACCCAGGGCTTGAACAGCCCGAAAAACAGCCCCCACACCACGGGCACATAGCCGACGTCCTGCTGCAAGACTTCCTCGGCCTGGCGATAGATGGCCAGACGTTTAGTGGTGTCGAGTTCCGCCCGGCCCTGTTCGAGGAGGGTGTCAAACGTGGCGTTGGACCAGGCTTGCCGCCGACCGCTGGCGAGCTTGGAATACAGGGTATCGTAATACTCGTTGTGCGGGTCAGGATAATCGGCAAACCAGCGGATGAAGATGAACTGCAGGTCGCGCTTCCACAGGCGCTCACGGAACACCCGTGGTTCGAGCACGTCGAGGGCCACGCGCATGTTCAGATGCTGCGCCAGCATGGCCTGGATGGCCTCGGCCATGGCCTTAGGATTGGGCCCTTCTTCGTGCAGGGTGAGAGTGATAGGCGGCCAGTGTTTCCCGCCTGCGTACTTGGAACCTTTGAGGGTATCCATGGCTCGTTGTGGATCAAATTTTTGGAACTCGGGAAAGGCCGGATACGTGGCCGGGTCAATATAGCCCGGCAGGCCGGGGGGAACGAAGGCATGGGCCGGCAGCCCCTGGCCCTGGAGGACGTGCGTTGCGATGGTCTGGCGATCAATAGCGTGGCGCAGGGCACGCCGCACGCGCACGTCGTCAAAGGGTGGATGGGTGACTTGGGGCGTGAGATACCAGGTGATCGGCGCATCGTAGAGCAGCAGTTCTTGACGGAGCTTGGGGTCGCGCTGCAGGCGCTTGAGATCCGCCGCGGGCACGTCGACCATGTCCAGCTCGTTGTTCTCATAGGCTAACACCTGTGCCTGCGGCGCGATCACCGGACGCACCACGCGCTCCAGGGTAATGGTGTCTTGAGCAAAATAGCGTGGATTCTTCTTGACGGTAAATTGCTTGTTGTGTTCCCAGCTTTCCAGCGTGAACATGCCGTTACACACCAGGTTCTCCGGCTCCGTCCACTTCTCGCCGTATTGCTCCACGCTGGCACGATGTGACGGGGCGGCGGCGGCATAGGCCATGAGCACCGGGAAATAGCCGCGTGGCCCTTCCAACGTGCACTCCAGGGTGGAGTCATCTTTTGCCCGCACCCCGAGCTGGGAGAGATCCGTGATGTCACCCTGATTGATGGCCGCAGCATTTTTGAGATCATAGAAGAAGCCCGCGTAGTCGGCGGCCACGGCGGGCGTGAGTTTCCGTTGGTAGGACCACACAAAGTCGTGGGCCGTCACGGCATCGCCGTTGCTCCATTGCACGCCAGGGCGGAGGTAGAACGTATACACATCCCCGGCGGCGTTCGCCTCATAGCGTTCGGCCAGCCAGGGCACTACCTGATAATCTGGGTCAAATTTCATCAGCCAGGCAAACAGCAAATCCTCCCCACCGCCGTAGAGGTAGCGGTTGAGATCCATGCTCGAGGGCTCATGCGCAATGGCCCAGCGCAAAATTTGCCCTGGGGCCAGCTGCGTGCCTGGGGGGATGTGACTGCGCGCCTGCGCTGGTGGGCTGAAGCGGTCGAGCTCGCCGACCGCCGCCGTGCCCATCAGGCCACCGATGACCTTGAGCACGCCGCGCCGTCCGACGCCAATGGCCGACAAGCGTCGCGCCAAGAGGACAAGTTGGGTCTGGTCAATAGGCATGGGCTGGCCTTTCGTGGGGTTGTCCGCCTGCCCCGATTCACCGGGTGTCATGCGGTCGTGGATCCAGGGCATCGCGCAGCCCATCTCCCAAAAAGGTGAAGGCGAGCATGAGCGTCGCAATCCCCGCCGCTGGGAAGACACAGAGGTGCCAGTACGACCGGATGTACTGCTGATTTTCACCCACCATCTGCCCCCAACTGGGGGTCGGCGGGCTGATGCCCACGCCAATGAAACTCAAGGCCGCTTCGGTAAAAATGGCCTCAGGGATGCCAAACGTGGAGGAAATGATGAGTGGCGCCAGGGCGTTGGGCAAGAGGTGGCGCACGACAATCGTCCAGGGGCCGGCACCAGCGGCGCGGGCGGCCTCGCAGAACTCTTGCTCCTTGAGCGACAGGATCTGGGCCCGAGTCAAACGGGCCACGCGTACCCAAGCCGTCAAGCCAATGGCCAAAAAGATGTTGAAGAGTCCCCGCCCCAACACGGACATGAGGAGAATCACGCACAGTAGATGGGGCAAGGCATACACGACATCCACGCCGCGCATCAGGAGCATATCGAGGCGGCCACCGTAGTAACCTGCCACAGCGCCAATCGGCACGCCAATGAGCAAGACCAGACACTCAGTGACCACACCCACGGTCAGCGAAATCTGTGCGCCGTAGATCATGCGGCTGAGCACATCACGTCCGAGCTGGTCCGTGCCGAGGAGAAAAGTCCCATTCGGCAAAGCGAATGGGTGCTCAAAGTGCGGTGTAGTGTAGTGTGTCGGGGCGAGCCAATCGGCTCCCAAGGCCATCAGTGCCAGGAGCAGAATGGCGCTACCGCCCGCCAGGGCCAAGGGGTTCCGGCGTAGACGCCGCCAGGCTTCAGACCACAGGCTCCCCGTGCGGTGTCCTGGTGTATGGAGCATAGGTGGCGCGTTCATGAGTAGCGGATGCGTGGATCGAGTACCCCGTAGAGCAGATCGACGAGGGTATTCATCAACATGAGAAAGACACCGTAGAGTAAGCTCACGGCCATAATCATGGGATAATCCCGCCCGGTCATGCTTTCCACAAAGAAACGTCCGAGGCCGGGGACACGAAAGATCGTCTCCACAAAGAACGAGCCCGTGCCGATACCTGCAAAGAGGGGCCCGACAATGGTGAGCACAGGAATCAGCGCATTTTTGAGCCCATGCGTGAGGATGATACGGCGCTCCGACAGCCCCTTGGCTCTGGCGGTGCGCACGAAGTCCGTGTGCAGCACCTCAATCATCGCGGCCCGCGTGAAGCGGGCAATAAGCGCCATGGGGCCGAGCGCCAGCGTCACGGTGGGCAGGATCCAGTGACTCGGGGCATCCCAGCCGCCCGTCGGCACGAGCTGCAAGAAGAAAGCACACACCAGGATGAGAAACACCGCCACGACAAAATTGGGCAGGGCGACGGCGCACATAGCGGTGAGGGAGCACAGATAATCCAGCGGACGATGCTGGTACACGGCGGCGCTGAGCCCCAGGGGCAGCCCCACGGCCAGCGCGACGACGAGCGCCATGCTGCCGAGGTGCAGCGACACCGGAAACGCCTGCAGCACAATCTCCTGCACGGGCCGATGTTTATAGACATACGAATAGCCGAAATCCCCCTGCACTGCCCTGAGGAGAAAGCGGCCAAACTGGGACCACAGTGGCTGGTCGAGACCGTACTCACGCGCCACCAGACGCTGGGCTTCTGGGCTCAGGGGGTTGGCGTTGTGGGCGAAAGGGTCAAGCGGGCTTCCTGGGGTCAGATGCATGATGATGAAGGTCAGGAGGGCCATCGCCAGTAATGTCGGCACCATCCATAGCAGCCGACGGATGAGGTAGGGAAGCATAGACGCAAACCTCGGGACGGACAGCACGGACACCACGACAAAGACAAGGCAGCACACACACGCGTTCACTCGTTGGTCTGCAGGGGATAGGCGCCTTCCATGGACAGATAATCAAAGTCCGAGAGAGTTTAGGAAGTGAGCTTAACATCAAAAGCGACTGGCTTATCTTCGCCAAAACGTACCACGGATTTTTCACGAAAGGTGACAGGAATATCGAGTTGTCTCCAGCCCGTAGTTTCCTCGTCTACCGTCTCGATTTGGGTCAACACCTCTTCCTCCACCTCGTTACGTACGTGGAAGAACACATTATTAGGACGACTGTCGCAGGCAATAAACCCATAGCCTTTTTCTTTATTGAAGTTAATGATTTTCCCCACAAAAAGTTCGTCACTTGCCAATACCGCACGGGGGGGGCGAACACTGCGTTCCTGGCCTTGAAGCTGTCGAATGTTTTCTTCGAGATCAAAGAACTCAAATGAAAAATTTCGTGAGAGACGCAGGCCGACAATGCGCCGATGGCGGTATTCCCGATTAAACACCAGGACAAGGAGCGCTGCATAGACCAGCGTCGCAGCCCCTTGTTCCAGATCGGCGGAAGGGTCGGCTTCTAAATATACGGCCTTCGGTACGACAAAACTGCGCTTCTGGATGTTGAGAAATTCACGCTGTTTTGCCACATCATCTTTGTTAGCGGTGATTTGCAACCCAATATGCTCAGGTAAGCGTGCCACATCGCGGAAGCCGTTGACAATGAAATCCAACTTGTATTGATGATCGTACGTCTGGTCGTGATAAATGCGACACCCTAAGGCTTCCAGCTTCGTACGCAAGCGTTCCTCAAAGTTAATCCCATGAATAAAGGGACGATTCATCGAGATATCTCCTTACATGCACCAAGCGGGGAAAGGACATATCTCCGGGCAGGTTCCGTCTTGAACGCGTGTGTGCTATGCCATTGTCACAGAACTGCGCAGTACCGTACCGAGAAATCGTCGCCTTGTCAAGATGTCCGGCGCTGGTGTCCCGTGCGTGTGCCGCGTTTTGTTCCTGGCCCCAGGTAGTGTATGCTATCTTTGTCCCACATCACCCCACTCGCCAGGCGCCAGGAATACGCCGCATGCTTGTCACAAAGGTATGACATGATACGTATTGCCCCTTCCCCCATTCACCAGCAAGGCGTGTTTGCGATCGAGCCGATTAAGAAGGGCACGCGCATACTTGAATATATCGGCGAAAAGATCCGCAAAGATGAGAGTGCCCGGCGTTTAGCCCAACGCAATGACTATATTTTTCACCTGAATTATCGCTACGATATTGATGGGGCCTCGCTGGACAATACGGCGCGCTATATCAATCACTCCTGTGATCCGAACTGTGAAGTGGACAATAGCAGCCAGCATATCTGGATTGTGGCCTTGCGAGACATCGCCTCGGGAGAGGAACTCAGCTTTAATTATGGCTACGATACTCGCGATTACGAAAATTTTCCCTGTCACTGTGGGGCCAGGCAATGTTGCGGGTATATCCTGGGACGCGAGTATTGGGGACGCATTAAGCCGCAGCGATGACGGCATGAAGGAATGAGATGGCAACAACACGTGAGAGTCTCTTGCAACGACTGGACGCGGCCGCGCTGCAGATTCGCCGCGATCTATGGCGGGCCTTGCATGCCGCGGGTGGGGGCCATGTCGGTGGCTCGGCCTCAGCGGCCGATCTCCTCGCGGCCCTGTATTTTCACACCCTGCGCGTGCGCCCACACGAGCCGAGGTGGCCCGAGCGTGACCGCTTTGTTTTATCCAAGGGGCATGCCAATGCCGCCTTAGCCGCAGTGCTGGCGCAGGCCGAGTTCATTGAAGATGCCCTGCTCGACCGCTTCTATGGCTATGAATCGCCGCTGGGGATGCACCCGGACATCAAAGTCCCCGGGGTGGAAATGAGCACGGGGGGGCTGGGACACGGCTTGCCAGTCGGCGTGGGCATGGCCTTAGGCGCCCGCATCCAGGGCAAAACGTTTCACACCTATGTCATGCTGGGTGATGGCGAGCTGCATGAGGGATCCAACTGGGAAGCCGCCATGTGCGCCGCCCACTACCACCTCAGCGGCTTAACGGCGATTATTGACTTCAATAAGGTGGCCCAGAGTGGCCATGTGGCGGATCTGGTGGGCGTCGAACCCCTGGCTGACAAGTGGCGCGCCTTTGGCTGGGGTGTGCGGGAAATTGACGGGCATGATATGGGACAGATTGTCGACGCCCTCACGGCCCTGCCGTTTGTGCCAGAGAAGCCCTCTGCCCTGATTGCCCATACGGTGAAAGGCAAGGGGGTGAGTTTTGCTGAAGATACCTATGTGTGGCATAGCAACACGGTGACCGATGAGATTCTTGCCAGGGCCCTGGCAGAATTGGAGACTCCCGCATGAGCACGACAGCCCCTCCCTCGCACGATTGGCGCGCCCAGTGCGCCAACCAGACCCGCCTGGCCTTTGGTCAGGCGCTCTTGGAGGTCGCGGCCCGCGACCCGCAGGCGGTGGTCCTCTCGGCGGACACCCAGGACTTGTTGGGCATTCGCCCTTATATCGCGCGCTATCCCGCACGTTTTATCGAAGTGGGCATTGCCGAGCAAAATAGCATTGGCATAGCGGCCGGGTTAGCCACCACTGGGCTGCATGCCTACGTCTGTGGCTATGCGCCCTTTATCGCGGCACGCAGCATGGAACAGGTGCGCAATGACGTCGCTTACGCCCAGCAGCGGGTCGTCATCGGCGCGGCAGCGAGTGGGATCGTCTTGGGTGTGTCCGGCGGCACGCACCATGCTCTGGAAGATTTGGCGTTAATGCGCAGCTTGCCGCATATGACGGTGATCGTCCCGGCGGATATTGAGGAAACGTATCAGGCCACCCTCGCCACACTGGATATTGATGGCCCAGTGTATCTGCGCCTCGGGGGACGGGTCGAAGAGCCCCCTGTGACCGATCCGGCGCTGCCGTTTCGACTCGGCCACGCGACACAGCTACGGGCCGGTCACGATGTGACCGTCATTGCCTGTGGCTGCATGGTGGAGATGGCGGTGCGCGCCTCGCGCACGCTGGAAGGTGAGGGCATTGGCGCCCGCGTGCTGAACATGCATACCATCAAACCGCTCGACCGTGAGGCTATCCTGTGCGCCGCAGCGGAGACGCGTGGCATTGTCACGGCGGAAGAGCACCACCTCACCGGTGGCCTCGGCGGGGCCGTGGCCGAACTCCTGGCGGTGGAGCATCCCACCCACATGCGCATGGTCGGCATGCCGGACACGTTCGCCGTGGTTGGCCCGACCGTCCCCTTACGCGCTAAATACGGCATGAGCGCTGAGGCCATCGTGGCCGCGTGCCGTAGCCTGCTCGGGTAGGTAGGCGCTGGGCTGGCCGTGGGCACCTACCTAGATGTCCATTGCGTAAGTCCTGTACCAATCGGGGTGCCTCGCGGGCAAGGCCCGCTCCTACAGAAGATCTGTGCGACGGAGGGCTCCCTGTAGGAGCGGGCCTTGCCCGCGCAGGGGTACAACTGGCAGTGTATTTATGAAAGGACATCTAGGCGCCGAGATAGCGCTGCAGCCAGTGCAGGGCGTGGGCATTAAAATCGGCGCAGGGACGATGCGTCAGGTCCGGGTAGACGTGCAAGGCTTTCGGCGCGGTGATGCGCTCGAACACCGGGAGGATCGTCGCCGCCGGGCACACCGCGTCACACATGCCGATGTTGACCAACGTCGGACACTGGATCTGCGGTACGAGATGCAACGTGTCAAAGTACGCCAGTGTCTCCAGCATCGCCGCCTGCTGTTCTGGATGGGCCGCGACATAGTCCGACAGCTCCACGTAGGGGCGGCTGGTCAAGGTCATCGCCAGCGGATAGCTGCACAAGAATGGCTCTTCCGCCACCGCCACCCGCACGCGGTCGTCGAGGGCGGCCGTCGCCAAGGTGAGACCGCCGCCTTGACTGCGGCTCCACATACCTAGCCGCGTGGCGTCGATCTCTGGGCGTGCAGCCAAAAAGTCCAGCCCGCGCACGCAGTCCATGTAGCATCCACGGTAGTAAAAGCGTGCCTTGTCGGTCACATGGTAGGTGAGCTTGGTGCTGTGTTCCAGCGTCCACTCCTGCTGGCTCTCGCCCTGACCACGTGGGTACAAAGTCAACACTGCCAAACCTTGCATCACCAGGTGGGTGGGAATGGGCTTATCGCCGCCGTATCCCGGCACCGCTAGCACTGCGGGCACTGTCCCACCCCTCGGCAAATCAGTGGGCACGGAATACCACGCCCGTAGCCGCCTGCCCTGGAAGCTGTGGAGGGTCACAGCCGACGTCACATACTCGCGGCCGCTGTGCTCAGGGGCCGAGGTGAGCGTGGCCTGGAGAGGCGTCTGCTGCAACTCGTCCCTGGTACGTTGCCAAAAGGCCAGGAGATCGGGAGGTGTCATATAATGTCTACCTTCTGCGGCAACTAGCGCGTGGAGGGGATGAGAGTCAGCAGGGCATCGACCACAGCCTGCGGTTTCTCACGGGGCATGAAGTGGCCCGCCCCAGCAATGACATGACGGGGCGTACCCGGCGGAAACTGCGCCATATCGTTCTCCGAGCGGCGCGGACGCGACACCATGTCATCGGCCCCGTGCAGCACGATGGTTGGCACCGTAATCGGGGGGCGCGTCGCCAGATAATGCTCCACCTGGTCAAATCGTGGGTCGCCGGGGGCATTGCCATGACGATGGCGATAGGAGTGAATCACGAGAGAGACGAAGTCGGGATTATCAAAGGACGGGGCCGTCTGGGCATACGTGGCGTCATCAAAGTGCCAGGTGGGGGACCATTCCTCCCAGAGTAACCGGCAGACCCCGTGACGATTCTGCTCCAGGCCGACACGCCCCCGCTCGGTATTAAAATACCATTGATACCAGTGCGCGCGCTCTTCATGGGCCGAGGCTGGCCGCGGCGAGGCCAAGGCGTTTTGCACATTGTAACCACCAATCGTGACTAGGGCGCGCACCCGCTCGGGCGCGAGAATGGCGGTGATGCACGCCGCCCGTCCACCCCAATCATAGCCCGCCAGCCCCACGCGCTCGAGGCCCAGGGCATCCATGAACTCCCGCAAGTCCTGCGCCATGGCCGCCTGCTGCGCCATGCGCGGCTCTGTGGCGCTCAGAAACCGCGTCGGGCCGTAACCGCGTAGATACGGCACCAGCACGCGATAGCCTGCTGCCGCCAGGGAGGGCGCCACCGCATCCCAGGCATGCGCATCGTCCGGGAAGCCGTGTAGGAGCACGAGGGGGAAGGCGCTCTCCTCCCCATAGGCATCATAACCAATGTCCAGTGTTGGTGTCCGTACGGTGCAACCTGCCGCCATGAGTGCTCTCTCTCGTGTGGAATGCCTGCGCTGTATGCTCGGGGCAGGCAGTATGGGACATCATCACGGGGAATGCAAGACGCGGTGACTGGTCATGCAGGTGGTCCAGGCACCGTGGGCTGGTGCGCCGCGCGGGGGGCCTCGTCCCCTTGACAGGCCGCTATGGCCAGGGCTAGCATGCGCGCTCTCACGTCATATCCCTGGCACACGCCGGCAATGCCCCACCACGACAGGAGCGCGCGATGCAGTTTGGTCTTGGGCTGCCCAATCTCAGCTACGTTGATCCCACCGACACCCTCATCCGCTTGGCCCACACCGCCGAGGAGCTGGCTTTTGACTCGCTGTGGGTCAGCGATCACGTCTTCATTCCGTATGAATACGCGCCCAATTATCCGTATAGCAGCTCAGGCCGCATGGGGCTGGAGGCGACGGACCAGATCTTTGACGCGCTCACGACGCTGACCTTTCTGGCCGGGCAAGTGCAGACACCGCGGTTGGGGATCAGCGTGTTGATCGTGCCGTACCGCAATCCCATCGTCACCACGAAAATGCTCGTCACCCTGGATGTGCTGTCGCGTGGGCGGGTGATTCTCGGGGCGGGCGTCGGGTGGATGCCGGAAGAATTTGCCGCGCTCGGGGCCTCTTACAAGGACCGGGGCCGGGTGACGGATGAGTATCTGCAAATCTATCAGGAACTGTGCACCGCCGATAAGCCGTCGTTTGAGGGTCAACACTACAGCATTCGCAACATGGGCTTTTACCCCAAGCCCATCCAAAAGCCCTATCCGCCGGTGTGGATTGGCGGTTATAGCCCGGCGGCGCTACGGCGCGCTATCCGCCTGGGCGATGGCTGGCACCCGAGTAATCTGCCGCCGGCGGAACTGGCCGAGAAGAAAATCCTGTTGGAGCGCCTGTGCCGTGAGGCCGGACGCGATCCCGCCAGCCTGACCATTTCGACCCGGGTGAATAATGTGGCGTTTGGCGACAGTGGCGACACGATTGGCCGGCCCTCCCCCCTGAGCGGCACGCCGCAGCAGATTATTGATGCCATTAAGCGCTACGAAGATGCCGGCGTGTCGCACATTGTCCTGGGCATCCGGGGCCGTGACGCGGAGGCCATGTGCAGCACGGCGCGCCGTTTTGCGGACGAGGTGCGGCCATACGTGTAAGCGTCTCGCCAGCAATGCTCATGGTGGCCCGTGCAGGGGTGCGCCTCGCGTGGACGTGTGCACAGTTGGGAATTGCTAGCGTCTCTCCCCGTAGGACATCTGCAGACCCATCCACCGTCGTAGGGGCGACTGGCCGGTCGCCTCTCCTGTGATAGCCTCACCTGACTACTCAATCCGCACCTGATAACTTACCGTCCCGTTCCCTCCGGGGGCCAGGGTACCTGTAAACGTCCATTGCAATGCGCCCGTCGTGTTGACTGCTGGTTGCGTGCTCACGGTGCAGCCAGTCAGGTTGGCGGGCAGTGTGGGGCCGCAGGTGGCGCTCACAAAGACCGTAAAGGCCGGGGTGGTATCGTACACCATGAGTGTGCTGATGGGCTGCGCCCCGGCGTTGCTGTAGGTGAGGGTGTACGTGATGACCTCGCTAGGCAGAGCGGTGGCTTTGTCGACACTTGTGATGAAGGCGAGATCGGCCGCGGCTGGCGTCCCCACCGGGAGTCACGCGGCGATCTCGCGACGCGGTGTGCGCGGCTTGAAGAGGACCACGGTCTCTCCTGTATGGTAAGAGGACGTCACGACTTTGAACGCAGCCAGCTTCGCGGACACGTCCCCCTGGCTCGCCGCATGGCTCACAAAGGTCCAAGTCAAAGCTAGGCTACTGATGACTACCCATCTTCCATAGCGTGTCTCGCGTGGTATGCCATCGAGACCACGTTGTATGCTATATCGCTCATGACAGGGAATATTCATACTAAAGGATTCGCATGGCACATGCAGTCCACAAAAAAACTTCATAATTTATTAATATAATTTTATATAGATCATATGAATAGCTTGCGCAGCCGAGCCTATGATGCTGCACTGACTTTGAGGGGATATGTCAATATCCCGACACTCGACAGGGCACCAGGGTGCGGAGATGCAGAAAGGGAACACACTTAGTTGGGGGCCATACATTGATATTGCAGGAGACAGAGTATTCCAAAGGCCTAGACCAAGCTGGTGTTAAAGTTGTAACGAAGCATGTGGTGTATTTTTGACGCCTATTTTCCTAACGCTCAGAGGTCGGAGACCAGATGAGATGGCACGACAGTAGTCATAGGAGCGCCTACGGCAGGGGGAGCACGCAGGTGCGCTGGCAGGCCGCGCAGAGATGCGCTCGCCGCGCGGACTCTTCAGCCAGCGCTGCGGAGAGGACCAGCACCAGACCTCGCGCCAGACGTGACGAGTGGATCGCCCCCGCTAGATGTCTGTTTCATACATACACTGCCAGTCCAACACCTGCGCGGGCCTGGCCCGCTCCTCCAAGAGCGCTGTGCCCGAGGGTTTCCTGGAGGAGTGGGCCAGGCCCGCGAGACACCCTTGCCTGGCACAGGACTGACGAAATGGACATCTAGAAATTTCATCTTCCCCTGGAGCAAAGATACCTATGATCTGTGCCAGTATCGTTGCGCTCTCCCGACGAGGGACGAGATGCGAACGCCCTTGTAGTACATATTGTAACCTGAATGGAGATTTTCAAGATATATGGAGAAAAATTTTCATTAACAACAGATAGTTGTGATGTTTGAGTGTTATTCCATACCTATATGAGAGTCAAAAAAAACTCTCATGAGTAGGTTAAGAATTTCTGACTCCTTCCGATAAACAGGAACATACATCACTGCGGAACACACAGGCGCTGCGCTGTACTTTCGGTGTGCGATCTGTCTACGAGTGATGAGTGTTTATGTTGCTATGTAGGCATTAATAAGGGGATTTGTCTATGATAGAGACTGAAAATATCTATGACTACATCATCCTTGGTGCAGGCCCGGCTGGCCTCCAATTAGGATATTTTTTTGCTCAGCAGGGCCGATCGTATCTCATCCTCGAATCTGGAGAGATACCAGGCAACTTCTTTACTACCTTTCCTCGGCACGGACAGCTCATCTCCACCAATAAAGTCTACACGGGCTACACTGACGCCGAAGTGAATCTACGTTGGGACTGGAATTCGCTGCTTTCTGATGAGGGACTACTCTTTAAAGAGTACAGTAAGGAGTATTTTCCACCACGCGAGGCACTCGTGCAGTATCTCAGGGACTTTGCCACCCATTTCCACCTCCCTATTCACTATCGTACGGACATTCAGCAGATCAGCAAGAGTACCATTTTTCATCTGCACGCGAGCAACGGAGCCCACTATCAGTGTCGCCGTCTCATTGTCGCCACCGGGATGTCCAAGCCATATCTCCCTGACATTCCGGGTATTGCCCACGCTGAGCTGTATAGTGAGGTTTCCGTTGACCCGGCAGATTTTACCAATCAGCGCGTCCTCATTATCGGCAAAGGCAACTCAGCCTTTGAAACGGCTGACCGCCTCGTCGGGAACGCGGCGACGCTGCATCTAGCCAGCCCGCACGCGGTGCGGATGGCGTGGCAAACGCATTACCCGGGGCATCTGCGCGCGGTCAACAACAACTTGTTAGATACCTATCAGCTCAAAACGCAGAATGCCATCCTGGACGCCAGCATTGCGCGTATCGACTATCACGAAGGTCGCTATACGGTCGTGGTCAACTACACCCACGCGGCGGGGGAGCAAGAAACCCTCGAATACGACCGCGTCATTGTCTGTACCGGTTTTCGTTTTGACGCCTCGATCTTTGATGCCTCCAGTCGGCCAGAACTGACGCTGGGCGACCGCCTGCCGGCGCAAACCTGTGAGTGGGAATCCACCAATGTCGCCGACTTGTACTTTGCCGGCACCTTGATGCAAATGCGGGATTATCGCCGGACCACCTCGGCCTTTATCCACGGTTTCCGGTACACCGTCCGGGCCTTAGCCCGTTTCCTCGCGCAAAAATACCACCAAGAGCCCTGGCCCAGTACGGAGATAGACGGGACGCCAGAGGCCCTCACCGACCATATCATCACCCGCATCAATCAGACCTCAGCGCTGTGGCAACAGTTTGGCACGCTGGGCGACATCATTGTCCCCGTAGAGCAGACTGGCACTATGCGCTACTACCCTGAGCTGCCCGTCGATGCTGTGCAGGAGCTGGCGACGCGCACCCTGCCTGAATACTACCTGGTGACCCTGGAATACGGGACAGAACACGTGTTCCACGACCCGTTTAACGTGGCGCGTATTGCCCGCCAGGACGCCGACCATGCTGACCAAAGTCATTTTCTGCATCCCATCATTCGACACGTGGTTGGAGGGCGCGAGGTTTCCGCCCACCACATTATCGAAGACCTCGCTTCTGAGTGGAAAGAAGACGTCCATATTCAGCCCTTGCTGGCGTATTTAAAGCAGGAACGTTCTACCATGATGCCCTATCCACAGGCTGCCTAAACCCAAGAGGAGATACGACGATGTCTGTTATTACACTATCCACTGTTGAGGCGGCGTACGATACCGTTGGCGCCTACAATCAAGATGCCATTAACGGCTTTTCGGACCAGATTCTGGATGCCATGCTCGATCTGAGCCAACCGGCGACCGCGACGCATATCCTGGACGCCATGGCCGGCGACGGCAATCTCACCGTGCGACTCTATGACTATTGTCAACGCCGTGGTATCGCCCTGCCACGCGTTGACGTGCTGGAGCTCTCGCACGTGCAGTGCGCCTTTGCCCGGCAACGCTTGCAAGATACCCCGGCTCGCGTCATCTGGGGCAACATCGTCACCTTGGAGGATTATGAGCAGTCTACCCGCCTCCCCGGCCAGGCGTTTGATCGCGTGCTGCTCAAAAGCGGCACCCACGAAATTCCCCTGGCGCACCAAAGCGCGCTCTATGCCAACATCTGGCATATGCTGGCACCCGGTGGCATGTTTGTAAATTTGGGTTTTGTGTTTGACGATGAGATCGAGCGTGATCAGTTTCGAGAGATTACCCGGGTGAAAGACCGCCTGGCCGGCATGCAGAGTGCGGCCGAGCAACGCCACTTTCTCACACGGGAGGAGTTCTACAGCCGCTTACACGAGGCAGGCTTTGTCGATGTACGCTGTGGCAGGCACGTGCAATATGCCATTCATACCCAGGTGGCAATTCAGCAATACTTTCCACCAGAGGCGTGGGACCGGATCAATGCCGAAATTCAGGCAGAACAAGCCCGTGCGCTGGTGTTACGACGCCGGGGCCGGATTCACTTTCAAGGAGAGAGCAGTATCATGCTGTGCCCTGGCGAAATCACCCTCGCACGACGTCCGCGCTGAGGGCTGCCCGCAGAGCCCGCCAGTTGTCCAACCTGGGCATGCAACAGACCGCATGTACCTGGGAGCGTAGGGGTCTCGCCTGCGGCCGAAGCGGGCGGGACGTCCGCGCTCCCAAGCAGAACCTGCGCTTCACGGAGTTCGTGGGTGTCGAAGCCCTCACGAAAACCGCGATAGACGGTGGCCAGCAGGGTACGGGACCGCTTGCCGTCGCCCTGGGTCTGCCATAAACGGCTCAAACGTATGGCGGCCCGCAAGGCGAGGGCTTGGGCATCTTGTTGGCGGGCCATGGCGATGGCTTGCTCGAAGCGCTGGGCCGCCTCGTCCTGGGCTGACGGCTGGCGGAGCAACAGCAAATCGCCGGAGAGACGGTACAATTCTGCGGCCCACCAGTGCTCTCCATGCTCTGTGACCACGTCAAGAGCCTCGGCGACGACCGCCAGGCCGGCCTCGGCTTGGCCCAGATGCAGATAGGATTCCGCCAGCAGCGCGAGCAGATACGTGCGTGCCAACTCGGCCCCGGTAGCCCGGTAGTCGAGGATGCCACGTTGTATGGTGCTGATGCCGACTGCGCCCTGGCCGTGTTGCACGGCCACCCAGCCTTGCAACACCGTTCCCAAAGCCTGTAAGAGGGCAAAATCATGCTGACGCGCCCACTCGACACTCTGGGTGGCATAGAGGTGGACGGCCTCAACCTCCCCTCGACACTGGTGCAGTATGGCCGTAAAGGTCAACGCGCAGGCCAGGCTCAAGGCGTGCTGCAGGTGCTGCGCCAAGGCGAGGGCGCTCGCACTGATGTGCTGGGCGCGTTCTGGATAGCCCCGGAGCCACCAACTCCACGCCATATAGACGCGCGACAGCACCCCCGTATCCTGCCCGCAACTGCGTGTCAAAGCACCGTGGTGTTGGGTGTCATACGTCTCCAAGGCGTGCTCCATATGGAACAACGCCGTCTCGTGCTCACCCCGAAAAAAGTGGCTCGTGCCGAGGGCGCGATGGGCTTCTGTGAGCAAGGTGACTTCGTGACGCCGCTCGGCAAGGCTGAAGAGTTCGACCCCGAGGGCGTGCGCCCTCTCAAGATGACCACGCACGAGATTACATGACCACAGGCCCCGCAACACCGGAAAGAGCTGGGTGGCGTCGTCGAGGTCTTCACAGTATTTGGAGGTATAGAGATAGACCTGTTCGACTTCTGGAGCTGCATAGCCCTTTGTACCGCTCAGCGACGCCCCGAGGGCCAAGTTGAGCCCCAAGGCATGCTGCCAGCGGACGGGAGTCTCCGGGAGGCCTGTGATGACTTCCAGTCCACGGTGGTAGTAGGCAATGGCTTCGGCATGAGCCGACCGTGTGCTCGCATGGTGGCCGGCCCGGAGCCAGTAGACGGCGGCCGGCTCTGGTTGCCCGGCTTCCGTGTAGTGATGCGCCACAAGTTCCGGCTGCGTCTCCGCCGCGTCCGAGCCTGGCATGGACAACACCTCCGCGATGCTGCGGTGATAGTGGTGCCGCATGCTGCGCAGGAGCGACTGATACGCCGTCTCTTGGAGTAAGACATGCTTAAAGGTGTACTGCGCCTGTGGGGGAAAGCCGCGCTGATAGATGATTTCCGCGTCGACGAGCTGGGCTAAACAGGCGCGGAGCGTGTCCCCGTCAATGGGGGCAATCGCTGCCAGGGTCTCGTAGGGAAATGTGTGCCCCAAGATGGCGCCTAACTGGGCCACGAACTTCCCCTGCCCCTGATGATCAAGGCGCGCCATCAGCGAATCATGCAGCGTACTCGGAATGGTGTAGGACGGCAGCGCATCAAGGAGCACGTATCCGCACTCCGTCTCCTTTATCACGCCAGATTCAAGCACCATCTTGGTCATTTCTTCAATGAACAGCGGGACACCGCTTGTTTTCTCGAGCAAAGGCTGCTGGATTGCAGGCGGGAGGGCTTTCCCACCGGTGAGATGCCTCAGCAGCTCCTTCGTGTGGTGCTGCGTCAGCCGATCTAACGTCATCAGGGTGACGTGCGAGCGTCCGGCCCAGGGCGGTATCCACTCAGGTCGACATGTCACCACCACGAGGAGGCGCACCGTACGGATTTGTTCCAGGAGCAGGGTCAGCCAGGCGAGTGTGGCGTCATCGGCCCAATGGGCATCTTCGAGCACCAGACACACCGGTTGCTGCGCCGTATACGCCAACAGCCACGTGAGCAAGAGGCTCCAGATGTGCTGTTCCTGCTGGGCCAGTGGGAGCTGCACTGGGGGATACCCCTCGGGCACCGGCAGGGCGAAGAGCGGTGCCAGGAAAGGCACCGCCTGCTCCGGGGCGACACCGCTGGCCCGGAACGCCTCTGTCAGGCTGTGGAGCTTCGTCTGGGCACTGGCGGCGGGTTGCCAGCCCAGCACGTGTTGTAACAATGTGAGCACGGGAGCCAGCGTGTGTGTTTGGCTATACGCGGAGCAGTGGCATTCCATCGCGTAATGCGTGCCCTCGCCGAGACGTGTGCGGAAGGCCTCTACGAGTCGTGACTTGCCAATGCCAGCTTCGCCGCTGATCATCACGGCTTGCCCCATGCCTTCTTGACACTTCGTCCAGCGCTCCTCTAACAGGCCGAGTTCGGGCTGCCGCCCGACAAAGGCGCTCAGACCATGCGCCCGTGCCGCCTGCAAGCGACTCCGGCCCCTCTCGGCGCTGACGACCTGATGCAGGTCGAGCGCTTCGGCGGAATCATGGAGGATGTGTGAGCCCAGCGGGATCGTGACCACATACCCGGCCACCAGGCGCAACGTGGCTGGACTGATGAGCACCGTATTGGGGCGAGCCTGCTCGGCGAGTTGCTGCGCCATATGGGCCCCCTGATGTTGCAGGGCAATATGACAGGCGTCACCCTCTGGAAACCCCGCAACGACGCGCTCCGTGTGCACCCCAAGAGCCACAGTGAGCTCACAACCATACTGTTGGCCCACCGTGTGGGCGAGGGCACCCACCTCCTGGACACAGTCGAGCCCGGCGTAGACCGCACGGCAGGCCGCATCCTCATACGCCAGTGGATAGCCAAAATAGCTCACATAACTCTCGTGCACGGACGGCGCCATGTAGCCCTCCAAGCGGCGCACGATCTGCCCATAGAGGGTGTGGACCTCCCGCAAGGCCTGGTAGCGCTCTTCGGCATCAGGCATGCGAGCGGGCAAGGGGGTGAGACTGACACAACACCACAGGACCGTAAGCTGGCGCCACTCGGCAGTGGGCATGACGCTGCGCTCCACGGCGCCGCGACTCCTGGGGGGGGAGGCGTCACACGGCGACGGCGTGGGCTCGTGTGGCGGGACGGTCACTGCCTCCACAAAGGCGTACCCGCGGCCATGGATGGTCTTAATGCAGTGTTGCGTGCGGCCCGTATCACCTACTGCCTTGCGGGCGGCGCTGATACAGTAACTGAGGGAGGCGTCACTGACGTGCGTTTCCCCCCAGACGTGCGCATAGAGTTCGTCTCGTGAGACGACGCGGGTCCGCTGCTCAACAAGATAGCGCAATAAGTCAAAGACTTTGGGTTCCAAGTGCCGCAGGGTTCCTGAGTAGGATAAAACCCGTCGATCCGTCTCAAGCGTATAGTTGCCGAAGTGGTACAGCATCCATCGTCTCCCTGCATACCTTAACTCTCGACGCACGTCACACGAGTTTCACCTGTGAGCATGCACGGGGAATTATGAGGGCGCGTATGTTGCGCCTGAGGGCCCGGTAGCAGGCCAGTGCGTCCATACGAGCCGTGGGCCTCGTATAGCTTTCGCAAGTACATACCACAAAATGACGTGTTGAACAAGCAGGGTTCGCACACCCCCAGCAATTCTCATTTTGAAGCGCGATGCCGGTTGCCGGCCCTCTCTGGGCCAGGGCTGCTGGGAGCGCGGGCGTCTCGCCCGCTCCGGAAGCGGCCAGGATGGCCGCGCTCCCAGGCAAGGCTACCTGGCGTGGCGCCCACGACGGCGG
>SXND01000153.1 GCA_005777235.1 Pseudomonadota bacterium | reverse complement strand
GTCGGTGATCGGGCGGATGGCCTCGCGCAGTGCCGGGCAGATGACGAGCGCCTGTGCAGGAGGGGCGGGGATGCACAGGGCGACGACGCGGGCACCGGTGCGCAGGGCAGGCGGGCGCGGCGGTGGGACGAGGCGCGGGGCCGTTGCGCGGGCCTCGGCAGGCACGGACAGGGCGGGCAGGGTGCGCGCGATGCCCCCTCCCATCAGGCGAGCGACGAGCGCCTGATGGGAGGGGAGGGCGGCGAGGGCACGGCTCGATCGGTTAGAGGGTGTGCGCGTCCCTCGCGTGGGGTGCTACCGCCCAACACCGCGCGGGGCAAGCAGCGGCGATCGACGCGGTGGGTCAACACGACCGCGATCTTGGGCATTTAAGGCTCATAATGCTCAAATATACAGTAGTCTATAATTATTAGATTTAAAGGCGCAGTGGAGGCCTGTACACCCAAGGTGTTTCCACATGCTTCCATGCCGCTTCCACGGCGCACCGAGCGGACGCTGGAGGCAGTCGGGTGCAGTGCGTAGTTGGGCTGCGGTTCTTAGCAGCGGTCTTAGATCAAACGATGGGATTCTCCGGGGTATCTTGCCGTTCAAGATCAGCCGGTTTATAGATGGCAATCCCGCCTACCCGGTCGAAGTCACCATTTGCAGGTGCCAATTGCGGAAGCCCCTGTGCACGCATGAAGGCAATGACAAAGGAATCACTCGTCAACAACCCCTCACGCGTCCGGACTGCGGCGCTTGCCTGCACGATGGCGAGCATGAGAGGAACAAGAGTCAGGGACATGTGGGGAATTTGACAGAAACAGGGCTTTAGCCCGCGCAAGCTACGGGGTTTCCAATCCCAGTAGTTAGAGCTTTTATTCTTGAGATAACTTGTCTTTGTGTGCACATGCCGTCCAGGCATCGAGAGCGCGCAGACGGTGCGCAGAGAGCACTTTCCTTGTTGATTGTGGCGTCGCTATACTCTATAGCTTCTACATGGAATACCAACGAGATGCACACCGCGTTCACCTGATCGTCTACCACCTCCTCTGGTGCCCCAAGCGGCGCAAAGCTGTCCTTGGTGGCACCATTGGCTGAGGACTGTCGGTTGCTCATTGCGCAGAAATGTGCTGAGAAAGGGTGGACGATTCTGGAGCTGGCGATTCAACCCGATCATCTCCATCTCGTCGTGTGCGTCTGGCCTACCGACTCTGCGGCAGAGGTGGTCAAGCAGTGCAAAGGACTTACGGCGCATCATCTGCGCCAGAAGTACGCGGTCCTCAAACGGCTGCCGTCCTTGTGGACGCGAAGCTATTTTGCTAGCACGGCTGGCCACGTCTCTGCGGAGATGATTCAGCGCTACCTTGCCGCGCAGAGTGGGACGGAGCGCTATGCTCACAGCCATCGTGTACCGCCTCTACCCTTCTCCAAGCCAGCAACGCGGGCTCAATACGACACTAGAGACCTGCCGGCATTGGTACAACCGTTGTCTTGCGGAGCGCAAAGACACCTACGAGCAGGAAGCGCATACCGTCGGCAAGTACGCACAGTTGCGCCAAGTCAAGACCTATAAAGCGACGAACCCCTCCGCTGGTCCTGTCCACAGCCATGTGCTGCAGACGGTCGTGAGCGATCTGGACAAAGCCTTCCAAGCCTTCTTTCGCCGCGTCAACGCTGGAGAAGCACCGGGCTACCCGTGTTTTAAGGGCAGGCACCGCTTCAAAAGTTTCGGCTTCAAGGAGTACGGCAATGGGTTCAAAGTGGATGGCCGCCGGCTTAAAGTCTCTGGGATTGGTCGCCTGGCTGTGCGCTGGCATCGTCACGTGCCAGGACAGATGAAGACGTTGCGTCTGACCCGGAAAGCGGGGAAGTGGTATGCCGTCTGTACGTGCGAGGTGGCGCCAGAGCCCATGCCGCCAACGGGCTTAGGTGTCGGGATTGATGTGGGGCTCTCCTCGCTTCTCACGACCAGCGATGGGGAGCACGTGGCTCATCCTGCCTGGTACCGCACAGCACAACACCGCGTGCGTGTGGCCCAACGCGGTGTGGCGCGGCGCAAGAAAGGCGGTGCCAATCGACGCAAAGCCGTGGTGGTGCTGCAACGTAAGCATGCACGCATCGCCAATCAACGCCGCGATTTTCTCTACAAATTGAGTCATCGGCTGCTGACCCGCTACGACCACATCGCTGTGGAAGATCTGCATATCCGTAACATGGTCCAGAATCACCACCTGTCCAAGAGTATTCTCGATGCAGGGTGGGGATTGTTCGCGGCCCATCTCGCACGCAAAGCTGCAAACGCTGGCCGTGAGGTGGTGTTCATCAATCCTGCCTATACGTCGAAAACCTGCCACCGTTGTGGGCAGATCGTTGGGCATCTTCCGCTGTCCCAGCGGGTGTTTCGTTGTGCGTGCGGTCATGTTGCAGACCGCGATGAAAACGCCGCATGCAATATTCTTCGGCTCGGACAGAGCCGTTGGGAGCGAACGTAGTGGCTGTAGGCACATGCGTATCCCAAGAAGCTGCGGGGATTTATCCCCAGCAGAGTGTCACGCACGTCCTCTTGGTATCGAGTGAGCTGTTTGACCATCTCCGGTGTTTCTCCGAGCTTCCGTACGGCAGTTCTGGCGGTACGAGCCCTTGCGCAATGGCTTTGGCCACTATGCGTCGGTGCAGCACTGCTGCCAGGACCGGCGTGGAGGTGTAGCCGAGCAGTGCGCGACGGGCACAGCGCTCCAGCAAGGCTTTACATTCCAGGGAGCGCCCCCCAAAGTGGTAGATGAAAATATTGGCGTCGATCAATACGCGGTCCCCGTCCCGCAGGTCAGCCAGGGTCATATTCCAGCTCTTTGTCTTCGGCGACCCAGCGCAGCGTCTGCTGATCGAGAGTGACCGTCGCCCAGGTGCTCTGGACAGCCGCCATGGCGTGTTGGATAGCGCTCGGGTCAGCCGTTATGCTCTGTTCGATCTATGTATCGATGAAGGCCAGTAGCTGCTGTCGTTCATTTTCTGGCAACTGTTGCAACTTTGTAACGACTATTTCCTCAAGAGTCATGGCATTCCCTCTGCTGTAAATACGCCAAACCTCTTGCAAGCTTATCATGGAACAACAGAGACTGGCTATTATGAAGCCGAACGCCAGCCTTCAGCTGCTGCCGAAAGCCGGAGCGACGCAGGAGCGTAGCAACTGTCTTGATTGTCAAGGGGACCTTTGTATATTTTTTTAGCTCTGCACCTCCTGCGGTTGCCAGGGCGTCCGCTGCTTCCGCATGGCGTTGAGAAGCGTCAAGCACTGCTGCAGACACGCGGTCAGGGCCACTTTTTTGACTGTTCCCGCGGCGAGGAGCCGCGCGTAAAACGCTTTGATCTGCGGGTTGTAACGCGTCGCCACGCGGGGCGCCAGGTAGCACACCGTGCGCACCTGCGCGCGCCCGCCCCAGATTGGACGCCGGCCGCGGAAGGGCCCGCGGTCGCCAGGGAGGGGCGCCACGCCGACCAAGGCCGCGATGTGCTGCCGCGTCAGTGTCCCCCACTCGGGGCGTGCCAGCCGCACCGGATGGGCACTCACGGGCCCCAGGCCCTTGGCGCTCTGCAACACCGCGTCCTTGTCCCGCCCGAGTGGGCTGGCCCGGCGTATCGTCGCCAGGTCGTGGTCCAGCGTGGCGCTATCTGCATTGCGCCACGGAATAGGGGCGGCACTCTCCT
>SXND01000027.1 GCA_005777235.1 Pseudomonadota bacterium | reverse complement strand
TCCAGCAGTGCGCTCAGCCCGGTAGCCGTGGTCGCCCCAAACGACGCCAGCAAGTAGTCGGAATACAAATCTGCTATCGGTTGTGATTTCATACGGGCGATTCTACACTTTTTTCGTTCCAGTCGCGTAAGGTGAGTCATCTAACTTCTTGACATCGTCCAGTGTTTCAAAATATCCAACATTGCCTATACGGGCTCCTTGGGCATCATACAGCCTGGTTGCGGAGAGATAAATTGGGATGTTTTCTCCCTTTTTACTGCGCATGGAAGTCAGAAACTTAGTTATCCTGCCTTTATGTCGATGCAATGCCTGACCAATGACCCGTGCTTGTCCCTCATCGTAATACAAGGTGTCTATAGGTCTTTGGAGTATTTCCTCCTTGGTGTATCCCAGAAGCTCTACTGCTTTATCATTGAATTCTGTGATAGCCCCATCTTTATCTACAGCAACAATGCCATTAGGAGAGCTGGCGACTAGGCGTGCCCAGTGATCTTTCTGCGTCTTCAGCTCACTAATTAAAGTAACATTTTCAATGGATTCGACCACTGCTTCGACAAAAATGCCTAAAATTCTGACGTCTTCATCCGTGAAACCAAGCCAGGCATGCGGGTACTTGTCATGCCCACGCTTATTTTCGACCCGAATCAAACCCAGCCATTGTTTTTCGTCGCCTACTTGCCTCCAAAGGTGTAAGACCAGCATAGAACACCGTTCTCCTGATGGCAGCTGTCCAGGGGCATCCCCATCACAAGCCCAATGCTTTTGTAACTCTTCCCCGTAGTCACGAAAAGCCGTTCTCGTATGGGCAATGTGGCTGATAAGTCCTTGCCCAACGCCACTACGAATCGGATACGCTCTCCCTACCTTTCGGGTCTCTGGAAGATGGCCATAAGCAGCTTCGAGGCGCATAGCTCCCGAAGGTTGCAGCAAGAATATCGAGCTGGCTTCAGCATCCAAAATATCTGCCACGTGTTTGGCAATGAGATCTAAACGTGCTGCCAGAGTGGTCTGTCCCAGGCCGCCAATAATATCTTTTGTGGCACGCACCAGCTTCTCTAAACGTTGTGATTTCTCCGCCTCCTGGGCTGCGAGTTCCGCGTTAATGAGTGTAATGCTGGCCTGATCGGCGAAGGAGCGCAGGAAGTGGGCTTCCTCGTTCGTAAATTTACGCCCGAGATCGTCCCCCACAAACAAGACCCCGAGGATGCGCTCTTGCCATATCAGAAGGACTTCGAGCAAAGCGCCAAAAACTTTATCAGATGGCCAGTCCGGTACTTTATCTGGTGATTCAGGGTAATTGTCTACGATGCGAAATGGCGCACGTGTTTCTACAAGCTTGCCAGCGACCCCTTGCCCAGCTTTCCTAGTGCGGCCTACAGCGAAGGGCCGATTATAGTCTTCGAGGATTTCTAGCTCTGCGCGCTCAGGATAATACTTGTACAGACCGCCGCCTTTGGCCTGCAACAGCGTAACCGCATGGTTAAGGATCCTCCTGAGCAAGGCATCAGGCTCTGTGGACGGGGTAATCGCCAGGGTAGTACGTCGTAGAGCTTCCAGTTGTTCGACGCGCCGAGCGTTCATCCATGCTTCCTGGCGGAGCTTGCGTGACGCAGCGCTATGCTCAATCAAGGTGAGCAGCTCATAGCGATCACAATCCTTGCCAAGGTAGCGCCAAGCTCCAGCGTGTAACGCCTGCTTCAGGCCCCCTGGCCTCTCGGGAGCACGGAAGAGAATGGCCTCAAGCTCTGGACGATATGTTTTGAGTTTCTTCATGAGGTCAATACCGATGGATTGGAGCGACGCCCCCGCAGTTGGGGGGAGCCACTCATCCAGCAAGACCACGTGATAGTGTGCAGAGCGCTGAATTTTCAGCCAGGCATCCTCCCCATTCGTGGCGCTGTCTACCTCCAAGGGCCCCTCCTCGCGTAGGAAGGCCGCCAGGGCCTCACACGAATCTTGGTGAGGATCGACGACGAGTACATGCGATTGCTGGTGGCTCATTGGTCTACTCCCTATAAAAGTGCCAATTGAGACTTCAGTTCTCTCATCGATGGCGAAGGCTCCAGAGAGCACTGTGTCAGACTCCCGAAGCAAAACCGCGCATGATCCTCACGCAATTTTGCGCGTATACACATCCCAATGTCTAGAAGCAGCAAGGTCATGGAGCATCGACGCACATTCTGGACATGACCACACCTGTCCTTGCGTCATAAGACATACATTGCAAAAGAACACATCACACTTGGGGCATCTGTGGTCTGGAAACGGCGCCAATTGAGGTGGCCCAGGATGTGTCTGACAATGAAGTGTAAGTACCACTGTCGGCGTCATACTTCTTGCTCCTTGTAAACGGTTTTCTGGAGATTATAACTCCATGGCGGAGCTTAGCAAAACATCACGAGTCATTTCTTGGGGCCTGCCGCACGTATCGCGTATTTTCCAAGAGGCGATCACGCCATCAAACTATGGAGACACTATACAACCATAAAAATTGGCGTGGATGTAACATTTCCTCTCGCGGTGGCTTACCAGTGGCGGAGTACCGGAGTCGATACCATGCGCACATATGACATCAGGGTCTCCCGGGGGCGTGATGTCTGGAGGCTTCCCAGCAAAGCGTCGTCTCTACATCTTGATTTTATGAAGCTTGTCTGGGTGTGTGTCCACCAGGCCGTAGCCTGTAGACGGCTAAAGCTGCGTCACGTGTCATGGCCACATCATGAGCAGTGTTACAACATATGACAGAGCAATGAGGTCATAGGCGGGGGGATCGTAGTGAGGAACGTAAGATGAGCGCAGATTGTGAACCGGCGCATCACGCCGCAGAAGCGTGCGCGCATGAAGGGGTCACACACCCAACCCGATGCCGATGCTGTCGTAGGCACCGGGCTGAGCAAGTAGCCCACACGACCCCCGGCAAGAGCCATGCTGCACATCCCAGGCACGCTGTGCCACCGGTAGTGCCTACAAATGCCCAATACCACCGCGGTGGTATTGGGCAGCGCCGTCTCTCTGATTTTTCGTTGACACTGTCGCAGGTTTCTCCTTACCCTCCTCCAAGGAGGTAACGCGAGATGGCACCACGCGTGGCATCGTCAGACAAACGGCCCCGACTGAGTATTGATGTCCCATCCGCAGTGCATGAGCAGGTCCGACGTGCTGCCGCCAAGCGTGCGCTGAGCGTCAGAGCGTACGTCCTGCAGGCTCTGGCGGAACGGTTGCACCAGGATCTAGGCGACACCGCGCAAGAGACCCTCGCACTCAAAGCCCAAAAAGATCCAGTGTTAGATATGCTATGGGACAATCCGCAAGATGCCGCCTATGACCGCTTATAGGCGGGGAGACGTCGTATTGGTGGATTTTGTCTTTTCGGATGTTTCAGGACGGAAACTACGTCCAGCCGTGGTCATCAGCACCCCTGCCTATCATCGTGTACGCCAGGAAGTCATTGTGGCTGCCATCACCAGTAATTGAAAACGCGCCGCAGGCCCAGGCCCTCGGCAATGGCAACAAGAGAGGCATCCGCCAGATCCATGGGGGTATCCTGCCACCGTGCCATCAATGCGGCCATATGGTCAGCTTCTGCTGCGGTGAGATCGTGCAACAGCAGGCGCCCTGCTGCTCGTAGAGCCCAGAGCGCCGCTCGATAACGATACCCGCCAACGGAGCCAAGCAAAGACATCGTTTCCGTAAAACACGCCCAGGGAGTCAGCAACGGGTCAGCAGGCAACCGTTGGGCTGCCGCAACACAAGCGGCATGCGCCGGGTCATCGGCATCCAGCAATGCCACCAGGGCTCCAGCGTCTGTCAGCATCATGGGCGCTTCTGGGAATGCTGTGCCGACAGACCAGTAGCAAACTTGCCTCCACTGTCTTCCGACAGGCGTGCCCCCCCAGGGATATACGCGCTACTGTGCAAGACGCCCAGATGCTCGTGCAGGCAAGCAGCCCACGTGCTCTGCTCCTCCTCGCTGACGGTAGCGACTTCCGCAGACACAAAACGTGTGTGTAGACTATCCAGGACCGGTTGCTCGGGTGTCGTGCCCATTTGGCACGCCTCTTACACTAATGCCTGCTCAATGTCCGCTGTGAGTGTGAACCATAGTGACTCTCCCTCTACCCCCGACAGTAACCATTCCGCACATCCCAATCCCGCTGCGCCGCCGAGCGCCCCTGCGGCTCCCCGAAGCCGCCGCCTCCCGCCGAGAGACAGAAGATGCGGTCGCCGGGCTGGACCCGCACGCTCACTTCTTTTGAGCGCAGCACGCGCTCCTCACCCTGCGAGATTAAGCGATAGATGTGTGGTAAGCCAGACGCGCCGCCGCATAGGCCAAAGGGCGCATTCACCACGCCATCTCCGGCGGTGTTGAGTAACGCCATGGTGTCACCTTCGTAGATCATCGCGAACGTCGCCCCCAGGCCGCCGCGCCAGGTGCCGTCGCCGCCGGAGTCGGGGCGGAACTCGTAGTGCTCAATAAAGAACGGGAAGCGCTCTTCGGTCAGTTCGACGCTGGGGCTACGGATGCCGCCAGCGACGTTGATCTCGCCGACGTTGGACCAGCCATCGCAACCTTGTGAGGCGCCGCCGCCGCCACGGGCGTGGAAAAAGTGCCAGATAAAGTGGCGTCCGGTACGCGGGTCGTGCCCACTCATGGCAAAACGCAGGCGGCGCGAGAAGGCGGCGCTGACCACGTGGGGCACGGCGGGGGCCAGGGCTTTGAAAATAGCCTCGATAATCTCCTCGCCGCAGTGGTTCGTGCTCATGCACACGGGCGCTGGCGGGTTGGGGTTGACGATCAGGCCCCTGGGGGCAATGATCGTCACGGCGCGCATGGAGCCCTCGTTCTTTGGGACATCCGGTGGGGCCATGTACATGATGGCGGCGTGCGCCAGGGAGCGTGTGTTGGCGTAGGAGCTGTTGATGAAACCGGTGACCTGCGGGCTCGACTCGCTCAAGTCCACCGACATCGTATCGCCTTGGATGGTCACGGTGGCGCGGATCGGGATCATGGTGCTGTCAAAACCGTCGTCGTCGATAAACGTCTCGCCTTTGTACACGCCGTCCGGCCAACTGGCGATGAGCTGGCGCACCTGACGCTCGGTGGCCGCTAAGATCTCGGACACGCAGCGCTGCAAGCGCGCCGGGCCGTAGCGTTCCAGGAGCGCGTGCGTGCGCCGCGCCGCAATGGTGACGGAGCCGATCTGGGCGTTGAGGTCGCCGAGGAAATTCTCCGGGTGGCGCACATTGATCGACAGCATATGTAAGAGATCCTGTCGTGGCACGCCCCGGTCGTAGAGTTTGAGCGGGGGGATGCGCAGGCCTTCGTGATAAATCTCGCTGGCCGCCGGATTATAGCCGCCATAGGTGGCGCCGCCGATGTCGCTGTGGTGCGCGCGATTGACGGCATAAAACAGCAGCCGGTCCTCGTAGAAAATTGGCGCGATGATGGTGATGTCCGGCAGGTGACTGCCACCAAAGTAGGGGTCGTTTAAGACAAAGAGATCGCCCTCGGCCATCTCCTCGCCAAAAGAGTCGCGCACCGCTTGTCCCGCCGGGGGGAGCGCACTGATATGCACTGGGATACCTTCACCCTGGGCGACGAGTTGGCAGTCAGCGTCGAGAATGGCGGTGGAAAAGTCGCGGCTGGAATTGAGGATCTGCGACATCGAGGTGCGCAGCATGACCTCGGCCATTTCCAGGGCAATGGAGCCGAGGCGATGTTCCACCACTGCCAGGGTGATGGGATCCGGCTGTTCGAGCCCGGCGCTGTCGGTGTCTTCCTTGCCGAGCATCTCTAACGCGACCTGTAGCTCGATACCACCGTAGGGATCGACCCGTGCGGTATCGCCATCCTCGACCACAATGGTGGTAAACGGCGCTTGCAGCAGCGCCGGGCCGTAGATCTCCACCCCAGGGGCAAGATGCTCGGTGGCATAGACCGGCACGTCACACCAGGCTCCAAGGTACACGCGGCGCTGCCCGGTGGCGGTGAGGGGTTGAGGGGCTGGCGGCGCTGGTGTCATCGAGGCCTGCACTGCTTGTCTCGGCAGCGTCACTCTGGGCAAGCGCCCCAGCACAGTGACGCGCAGGGTGACCAGGCGAATCTCCTGCTCCTGCTGATGGTAGGCATAGAGTTCCTGGTAGCGCCGGTGAAAATTGTCGGCCCAGGCCTGGCTCAGGGCGTCGCGCTCCTGGTGCAGGTCCGGGATAGGCACGTTCACCTCGTAGGCTTGATCGAGGTAGCGCATGTCCGCCGAGAGCACCACTTCAATGGCCTCATCGGCTACGCCCTGGGCATGCAGACGCACCCGGCCTTGCGCCTCCAGCGCAGCGGTGAGGGCACGTACGGCGTCCAGGTCAACGTGCGCCAGGCTGGCAGTGTAGGAACGCGAGAAACCGTATTGCAGGTCCGTGTTGAGCATGCCGTAGGCTGACAGTACCGGCGCCGCGGTGGGCACGTACACGGTGCGGATCTGTAGATGCCTGGCCACACGGCTGACGTGCAGCCCGGAGGCGCCGCCAAAGGCCACCAGGGCAAAGTCGCGCGGGTCAACGCCGCGTTGCACCGACAACAGGCGGATGCCTTCGGCCATGGTCGTGGAGACCACTTGATGCACGCCATACGCCGCCTCGACTGTGCTTAACCCCAGCGGCTGCGCAATATGCTCCTGCAGCGCCTCCTCGGCTCGTTGACTACTGAGGGGCTCTTTCCCGGCTAAAAAATGCGCCGGATCGAGGTAGCCCAGCACCAGATTGGCATCGGTTACTGTTGGTTGCGTACCGCCCTTGCCGTAGCATGCTGGCCCTGGCACAGCCCCAGCGCTCTGCGGTCCAACGTGCAAAATACCACCGGCATCGACCTGGGCAATGCTGCCACCTCCGGCGCCGAGGGTCTGCATGTCGAGCATGGGCACAGCAATCTTCCAGCCGGCCTCGAATTGCTCCGTGGTCAGATGTGGTACGCCGTTTTCCACCAGGGAAATGTCGGTGCTGGTGCCGCCCATGTCAAAGCCAATGATCTTGGCGAGTCCGAGCTGCTGTCCATAAAACGCCGCGCCGTTCACGCCGCCTGCTGGCCCCGACAAGATAGCCTGCACGGCCAGGCGCCGCGCATCGTCGATGGGGGCCACACCGCCATTCGATTGCATGATGAGCACCTCGCGCAACGGCGCCAGGGCTGTTACGCGCTCTTTGAGGTGACGTAAGTAGTCGCCAAACACCGGCCCGACGTAGGAGTTGACCACTGTGGTACTGAGGCGGTCGAATTCTTTAATCTGCGGCAGGATTTCATGCGACAGGGAGAGATACATGTCGGGGAAGCGCGCCCGAATTAACTCGCCCAGGCGCTGCTCATGCCGGGGATTGAGGTAGGAGAACAGCAGACACACCGCCAGGGCCTCAACGCCGTTGCGTGCCAACTCGGCCAGGAGTGCTTCGACGGCCGCCTCGTCGAGCGCGGTAGACACCTCGCCGTTCCAGCGCACGCGCTCGGGCACGCCGAGGCGCAGATAGCGCGGCACCAGGGGTTCCACTGGGGTCATGCGCAGGTTATAGCGGTCCTCTTTCATGCCCTCACGCATTTCCAGCAGATCGCGAAAGCCCGCGGTGGTGAGCAGGCCGACTTTCGCCCCTTTGCGTTCGATGAGCGTATTGGTGGCCACGGTGGTACCGTGGATCAGTAACGCCGTGCTTCCCAACAGGGCTTCGGGCGTCAGGGCGTAGGCCGCGGCGACGTCCTGGAGGCCCGTGATGACACCCTCGGAGGGATCATGGGGCGTGGAGTGTGTCTTGAAATAGCGTGGGGCGTCACCGTCACGCACCACGACGAAATCGGTGAACGTGCCACCGACGTCAATGCCGATTTTGAACATGCGGCTCTCCTTACGTATGTAATCGGGTGCGTATGGCCGTAGTAAAAGCCAGCAAATCGTCCAGGCGATGTTCCACGATGTGACGCAGAATCCCCACATCCACGCTCTGATCGCCATGCACGACGATATTCCGGAAGCCCGCCATCCACGGGCCACACTGCCATACAAATAGACGCAGACTATCCCGTCATGCTGGCAGGTAAAAAAGGTCTGGAGTTGGGTGCGTAAGACCTCCATCACGTCGTTACAACTCCTCCTCCATCAGGTCGTCGAGCAGGCTATGAATCGCCGCATGCTCCTCGTCCGTCAGGCCTGGGAACTCGCTCACCGCCACATTTTCCAGTGCCTGCGCCACGGTTTTCATCCCGGGAATGACCACCGACACGGCGGCGGCATCGAGCACAAAACGCAGCGCTGCCTGGGCCAGGGTGCGCTCGGGCGTCGCTAAAAAGCGCGCTTTCTCGGCGAGCTTAGCCTGGAGAGTCAAAAAACCCTCCGGCCAGTCGCGGCGCATATCGCCAGCGCCAAAAGTCGTGGTGTCGGGATACTTGCCGGTCAGCATGCCGTTGGCCAGGGGCTCGCGGATAATCAGGCCCACATCGTGCTCCTGGGCAATGGCAAACAGCTCCTCGCGCGGGTCTTGGCGTAGCAGGCTGTAGGCGACCTGGATGACGTCGGGCTTGCCGGTTTCGATGGCCATGATGCCTTCGTAGGCATCGTGCACGGAGACGCCGTAGTGGCGGATTTTGCCCGTCTGCTTCAATTCCTCCATGATGGCGTAGTGCGCGCCACGCTCGAGCATCATCAACGGCGGATTGTGGAGCTGGTACACGTCAATGTAATCGGTGCGTAAGCGCTCCAAACTCTTGTCGAGCGCAAAGCGCAGGTAGTCGGCGTCAAAGTTCTGGTGAAAGGGGCCGTGGTAAAAATCCCCGCCGACTTTGGTGGCAATGACGCACTCCTGGCGGCGCTTTTCGAGTGCTTGGCCCAACAATTTTTCGCTCAGGCCATGCCCATAGAGATCCGCCGTATCAAAAAAGTTGCAGCCAAGATCGAGGGCTTGCGCAATCGTGCGCAGCGATTCGGCATTGTCGGTCGGGCCGTAGCTGTGGCCATGCTTGTTGCCGCCAATCGCCCAGGCGCCAAAGCCCACTTCAGAGACCTGCAAATTCGTTCGACCTAAACGCCGATAGCGCACGGTGATTCCTCCTCGTGACAGGCTTAATGTGCTGTGATCAACTGTTCGACAATGCGCTCCATGACGGCATCGGCCCGTTGCCTGACGGCCTCGGGCGTCAGGGCAGCCAGGGGGTGTTCGACAGCAATGACCCGTGCATCCGGGCGGCCGTAGGCCCGCGCGTGCGCTGCGGCGGAGTCCATAAAAGGCTCTGTGCACAGCGTGACGGTGGGAATGCCGCGCTGTTCCAGCTCGACAGCATCGTGCAGACTGCACGACACACAGGAGCCTCAATCGCCAATGGCGGTAATCACGAACTGACAGCGCTCCGCCAGGGCATCGAGGATGTCGGGGGCTGCCACACGCGAGTAAATAAATTTGGGACGCCAGATGCTGTCAGCCAGGGCCCATTGCGTCTGCATGACCTCGCGGATGCGCTCCAGGAGTCGATCCGCGTTATTTTTCCGATTGTCGAGAAAACCCGCCACCGTGCCGTGTAAGGTCTGCAAGGGAGGGGCGGCTCGGCGCTGCGGTGTAAGCTCCTCGTCGATAGGAATCATCAGTCCCAGATGGCGGAATTGGTCCCACATGGTACTCCCCTCTAATAAGCATGGATTTTCCGGGTTACGGAACGCGACCCCCAGCCCGGCAAAAACACCGAGTGTTTGCCTGCGCCACCCGCGACGACGATACTGATGTCTTCGGCCCGACGCACGGGCGGCACCAGGAACTCCGGGTCATCATGATCAATCCAGCGGGGCCAGAGATTGCGTTGCGTGTCGGTGCCATACATGCCGCCCACCCGCAAGAGGCGCAGGGGCTGACGGGCCCGCTCATAGAGAAAGGCCCGCACGTCCTGCTTACGCCAGCCGGAAGCAGCGATGGTGGCAGCGTGTTCGGGCGAAAAGACGAGCAAGCACTCGCCGCCCAGGTACATATGGTTTCCACCCAGGATCGCCATGCAGTCGGCCACCACGGTGAGCAGGTCGCGGGCATTGTGGCTGCCGTGGTTGTTGATGTTGTGTGGCGCTTCCGCCGGGTAGACTGTCACCGTACTGTCGTTGGGTTGTAAGCCACGCTCGACATGCAGCGGCTCCCAGGGGTTGGCCGCTTCGTTCTCGGCCATACAATAGGTGTATTTGCCCGGATGGCCAAAGGTCGCTTTGTCCAGCACCCCTGGTGTGGCACCGCCAATGTTCACCAGGGTGAGCTGTACGGCCCGCCCGATCGTGGCATTGGCACGCCAGCCGGGCCCGAACACATTATGGCCGCTATTGACCTGGAGCGCTTGCACAATGGGGCCGTTCAAGATGAGCAGTGGGGTGGAGACATGCGTCGAGCACAACACGCCGCGTAAATTAAAACGCGTCTCCAGCATGGCTTCGAGAGCCGTCAAGATGACCGGCATGTACTCCGGGAGACAGCCGGCCATCACGGCATTGGTGGCAATGCGTTCCACCGTGGCCTTGCCGCCTTGCGGCGGCAACTCGGCAATGACCTCGTGCGCCGCCCGCCCGGAGCGCTCGACCATGGCCTGCACCTTGGCACGCGTGGGCGGCACAATGGGCAGGCCGTCGGTCCAGCCCGCTGCGTAGTACAACTCGATGGCGTCGATGGTGTCGTCAATGTGCACGCTGTCTCCCAAGGATTCTGCCGAGATGTCCATTGCGTAAGTCCTGTGCTAATGCCCCACTGGGAACGCCGGGCTCCAGCCCGGCTTCAGCAGCCACGCTGGCGCGTGGCGCTCCCAGGGAAACCCGCAAAGCACTGGCAGCGTATGTATGCCACAGACATCTAGCGCGCCGCATCCCCGAGATAGCGCCGCAAAAACGCCGCTTCGACCTCAAACGCCTCCGGGCCGTTGTCGGCGTGCTGCCCAGGGTAGGCATGCAAGCGTTTATCACGCGAACCCAGGTTGTCGAACAGCTCTAGTTGCCCGTCGCGTGCAAAGCGCTCATCGTCCCACTGCATAGCGAAGAGCACCGGCACGGTGACCTTGGAGGCATAGGCCTTAAAATAGATGTCGATGCCGCTGCGTTGCACGCTGGTGCCGTACATGCCGGCTTTGCCGAGTACCGCCACGCGTACCCGTGGGTCGCTGGCCACGTACGGCAGTCCGAACATGGTGCCCATAGACACGCCCCAGTAGCCGATGCGGGCCGCATCCACCGCGCTGAGGGCGCTGAGGGCATCCAGCGTGGTGCGCCAGTCGTCGATCATGTCTTGCACCACGTCTGGACGCTGCCACATCTGGCGATAGGCGGGGTCAGTGGGATCGGTCACCGGGCCGCGCCCGCCGTGCACTGGACCGTCGATGGCGGCAGCCCACCAGCCGTACTCACCAGCGAAGATCTGGCCTAACCGGGTCATGTTGGCACTGCGCTTGTGGCCACTGCCGCCGTGGCCCATGAGGATGAGCGGTTGCGGTCCTACCGCTCCTGGCGGGTGCCAGACCACCCCAGGGATCGTCTGCCCCTGGCGCTCAACGGTAAAATCACGCTCACAGACTGCACCGACCTGTGTCGCGTCTGCGGTCCAATGGAAATGGGCCATGGGTCTCTCCTCATAACTCTTGATAGGGCACGTGATGCCTGGGAGCGCGGGCTTCCAGGCCGCTCGACAAGCGGCCACGATGGCCGTGCTCCCAGGGCACAAGAGGGCTTACGCACCGCCCGCGTGAACCCGCGCCGCCTTAGAACAGCGCGGTTGGCGTAGCAATGCCTTCCAGATCCTCCGCAGTGGCGGGATCGGGCAGGGTGACGCCGAGTTCGTGATCGATAAACCAGTACGCCTGTTTCAGATGATGCGTACTGTGGCTCAAAATAAGCGTTAGGAGTTCGATGACGGTGACTTCCCCGCCATAATGGGCCGGCACCACGCGGTCGAACGCCTCAGTGTTATTACTCTGCACAAACTCAACAATGTGCGTGCAGACCCCGTCACCATACGCCGCCATGGCGTCCGCGGTCTGCACCCCGCGCAGCCGGGCATCCGAGGCCCGCATGTCGTCCGTGCTCATGCTGCCGCACTGATGACTCAGCCAGGCCAGTTCCGGGAAGGACATAATGTGCATGAACAAATCGCGCAACGTCCAGTGCTCACGCCAGGGCAAATGCTGCTGCAGCTGCGCCTCAGAGAGCTGCCCGATGGCCCGCCGGGTGGCGCCCAGCATCATCTCGTACTTGGCCGCCAGCCAGCTGGTTTTGCCCGACAGATCCACCTGCGTGGTCAGTTTGAGGGCGGGAATGAGCTTTTTCGGATAAAAACCAATGATGACCTCTGTCTCATCAATGATCGTCACCGGTAACGACATAATGCCACGGCTGTGTAAATGGGCGCGAGCGACGTCATCCGTCGCCACATCGTGGTGTTCATACCGAACACGGTTAGACGCGAGGAACTCCTCGAGCGTCCGACAACTGAATCAACCAGGATGGGTGTAGACATGAACCTGCATCGTCGGCTCTCCCTTCGTGTTGTGGGCCAAGCGTGCCAGGGGAGGCCAGCGGCGCCCTCGCGGCCACGCGCTAGCTAATGGCGTATTATGCCACACTCCGCCTGGCATGACGAGTCGCCCGCCGTGGCCGCCACCCCTGGAAAAAGGGTTGCAGTCATAGCCTGAGCAGAGTAGTGTAGTAACCCATTATTTGTGGACTGAGCCTGAGATGGGTCGTATATCACTCGCGCACGAGACCGTGCAGGTCTTGGAGTAGGCGGAGAGCGGCATGGCAGAAGAACTGATTGTGTTGACGCAGGGCCGGGATCTCCCGCCGGATGTCTTGACCCTGGCGGAACAGATGAAACCCGCTGGGTTGCGCTTGCAGATTTTGCCGGGCAATGCCGAAGCCCTCGACATTGGCACGGCCATGCGTGAGGCGGAGTATCTCCTCGGGTTCGTGCGTTTTCTCCCCGATGAAGCCTATACCCAGGCGCCACGCCTCAAATTAGTGCAGGTGCTCAGCGCCGGCTACGACCAGGTGAATATCGCCGGGGCCCGCCAAGTCCGCGTGCCGATCTGCTCCAATGGCGGCGCCAATGCCGTGGCCGTGGCGGAGCACACGCTCATGCTCATCCTGGCGCTCTACCGTAAGCTCATCACGTTTCATAACAATGTCGCGGCGGGGCGTTGGCATCAAGGCATTCCGCGCAATCTGGACGTCTACGAACTCGAAGGTAAAACCGTCGGCATTGTCGGGCTGGGGCATATTGGTCAGGAAGTGACCAAGCGCTTGCGAGGTTTTGATGTCAAGGTTATTTACTATGATGCCTTCCGGCGCACCCCTGCAGAAGAAGCCCGTCTGGGGGTCGCATATGTCCCGTTCAAGACGTTGCTGGAAACTGCCGATGTGGTCAGCCTGCATGTGCCCCTCAATGATGACACGCGCCAGATGATCGACGGCGAAGCCCTCGGCGCCATGAAGCCCAAGGCGATCCTCATCAATACCTGTCGTGGCGAAGTGGTGGACGAACAGGCGCTCATTGCGGCTTTGCAAAGTGGCCGTATCCTGGCCGCGGGCCTGGATACGCAGGAGAAAGAGCCGGCTGACCCCACCAATCCGCTCCTAGCCTTGCCCAATGTCATTCTGACGCCCCACACTGCTGGACCTACCATTGACAGTTTTGCCAAGCGTTTGCGCAATGGCTACGCTAATATCGCCCGGGTGGCCAGTGGGCAACCACCCTTGTGGGTCATTCCCGAAATGCATGACTTGTTTCCCACCTAGGAGAACCCAGCAGCTTTCTGGCTTCCTTGGCTCCCGTATCGTGGCAGAGATAACGCCTTCTCAGAGGAGACCGCCGTGGCAGATGTAACGCCGAGTGCCAGTTATAGTGTGACCTTACGTCTGGAAATCCAAAATAAACCTGGCATGCTGGGCAAAATTACTTCGGACATCGGTGGGATGGGTGGCGATCTGGGCGCCATTGACATTATTGCGCAGGAAAAGGGCGTGTTGGTGCGTGACATTACGGTCAATTGCCGCGACCTGACGCACGCGCAGAGCATCGTTACGGGCATTACCAAGACGGCAGGCGTAAAACTACGGCATCAAGAGGACCGCACCTTCGCCATGCATCAGGGTGGGAAAATCGAGGTCAAGAGTCGGGCCCCGATCCGTGACCGCGATGACCTGTCGATGGCCTACACTCCCGGCGTGGCCCGCGTCTGTATGGCAATTTATGACGCGCCCGAGGATGTGTTCAATCTCACCATCAAGAACAACACCGTGGCCGTGGTGACCGACGGCAGCGCCGTGCTCGGGTTGGGCGATATTGGCCCGGCGGCAGCCATGCCGGTCATGGAAGGCAAATGCGCCCTGTTCAAGGAATTTGCCGGTGTGGACGCCTTTCCGATCTGTCTGACTGAAAAAGATCCCCGCGTCATCGTCGATACCGTGAAGCGTATTGCCACGGTGTTCGGCGGCATCAATCTCGAAGATATTGCGGCGCCGCGCTGTTTTCAAATTGAACAGTGGTTGCAGGAGGAACTCGACATCCCGGTGTTTCACGATGACCAGCATGGCACCTCGATTGTGACGCTGGCAGCGCTGCTTAACTCCCTCAAGATCGTTGGTAAGGATCCTAGTACGCTCAAGGTCGTTTTCAACGGCGTGGGGGCGTCGGGGGTAGCGACGAGCAAGATCTTCATGGACGCTGGCGTGCGCAATATCATTGGCTGTGACACCGCCGGGGCGATCTATCGCGGTCGTCCCGAAAACATGAATTTCATGAAAGACTGGTACGCCGAGCATACCAATCCCGAGGGCGAAAAAGGCTCCTTGCTGCAAGTCATCGAAGGGGCGGATGTGTTTGTCGGGCTGTCCGGGCCCAACACACTGAGCGTGGAGATGGTGCGCAAAATGGGTAAAGACGCCATTGTCTTCGCCATGGCCAACCCGGTGCCGGAAATCATGCCGGAACTGGCGGCGCCCTATGTGCGCATTATGGCGACGGGGCGCTCGGATTATCCGAATCAGATTAACAACGTATTAGGTTTCCCTGGGATCTTCCGCGGCGCTTTGGACTGCCGGGCCCGGATCATCAACGATGAGATGAAACGCGCCGCCGCCCACGCCATTGCCAATGTCATTCCACACAACGAGTTACACGAGGAAAACATTATTCCGAGTGTCTTTGACAAAGGCGTAGTGCGTGAGGTGGCGAAAGCCGTGGCCGAGGCCGCCCAGCGGACGGGTGTGGCACGGCGGGTCAGCAAAGAGCTCACCGATGTCCTCACGCTGCGGCGCTAGACTATGCTGGTGACTCCCTCGCCCGGTGGGATGAGGGAGTCGGGATCTATTGATGTCCTCGTCATACGAGAAGGAGTATCAGAGGTTGGCTGCAAAAATTACCATTGTTGGGGCAGGAAACGTCGGAGCCACCACGGCCCATTGGGCCGCGGCCAAGGAACTCGGCGACGTGGTACTTATTGATATTGTAGAAGGCCTGCCACAGGGCAAAGCGTTGGATCTCGCAGAAAGTTCCCCCATTGAGGGTTTTGATTGTAGCGTGATCGGCACCAATGACTATGCCGATACGGCGAACTCTGATGTCGTCGTGGTCACCGCCGGAGTGCCCCGTCGCCCTGGCATGAGTCGTGATGACCTGCTCAGTACCAATGCGAAGATTGTCGGCACCGTGGTGTCCAATCTCGTCAAATACTCGCCTAATGCCTATATGATCGTCGTCTCCAACCCTCTCGACGCCATGGTCTACGTCGCCAAACAAGTCAGCGGCTGGCCGAAACATCGCGTCTTTGGCATGGCCGGCGTCCTCGATTCCGCCCGGTTTCGCTACTTTGTGGCGCAAGAACTCGGCGTGTCGGTGGAAGATGTGCACGGCTTTGTCATGGGCGGTCACGGCGATACCATGGTGCCGGTGCCGCGTTACGCCACAGTCACGGGCATTCCCATCACGCAGTTGTTGTCCGAGGCCCAAATTGCCCGTCTCGTACAGCGCACCCGCGACGGCGGGGCCGAGATCGTCAATCTCTTGAAGCAGGGCAGCGCCTTTTACGCCCCTGGCGCCTCCATCGTGCAGATGGTCGAGGCCATCGTCAAAAATAAGAAGCGTATCCTCCCCGCCGCAGCGTACCTGGAAGGGGAATATGGCATTCGCGGCGTGTATGTCGGTGTTCCGGTCCTTCTGGGCGCTGGCGGCATCGAAAAAATCATTGAAGTAGAGCTGACGCCAGATGAGCAGGCGGCACTACACCAATCTGCTGCGGCCGTGGAAGAGTTGATCCAGGCCCTCCCGCCTTTGTAACATCAGGAAAAACGGACGCACGACAATGACGATGGCTTCCATTCTCAAAAAGTCTCTCATGGCCCTCACCGGCCTGTGCTGGTTTGCCTATCTCGTGTTACATCTGCTTGGCAATCTGGCCCTATGGGCCGGCCCACAGACGTATAACGACTATGCGCATGCCCTGATCTCGAACCCTCTGCTGATTCCGGCAGAAATCGTCCTGGTCGTGACGTTGCTGGTGCATATCTGTACCGCCTGGCGCGTCACCAACGCAAACAACGAGGCTCGCCCGCAACGCTATGTCATGAAGGCGTCTAGTTCCGGCAGCAGCACCCTGGCGTCTCGGACCATGTGGTATGGCGGGGTGATCCTGTTGGCCTTTATCATTCTCCATGTCTGGATGTTTAAGTATGGCGATCAAGCGGGCACACACGGGTTATGGGGCCTCGTGGTACGGAGTTTTAAAAATCCGTTCATTACCCTGATGTACCTTGTGGCCATGGTGCCCCTGGGGTTCCATTTGAGCCATGGATTTGCCAGTGCGCTCCAGTCGCTCGGTGCGCTGCTGCCGCAGTGGCGTCCTTGCCTACGCACCGGTGGCCAAGTGCTCGGTTGGGTGATTGCCGCAGGGTTTATGATGCTGCCACTGTGGGCCTTGTTTATCGCAAAGGTTTGAAATCATGTCACTGGATGCACACATTCCGTCCGGTCCCATTGAGAAACAATGGGAGCAACATAAATTCGATATGAAGCTGGTGTCGCCGGCGAACAAACGGCGCTACCACGTGATTGTCGTCGGCACCGGCCTCGCCGGCGCCTCCGCGGCGGCCACCATGGGCGAGCTGGGTTACAACGTCTCGGCGTTTTGTTTCCACGACAGCCCCCGCCGGGCGCACAGTATCGCGGCGCAGGGAGGCATTAACGCCGCCAAAAATTATCAGAACGACGGCGACAGCGTCTGGCGCTTGTTCTACGACACGGTCAAGGGGGGTGACTATCGCTCGCGTGAGGCCAATGTCTATCGCCTGGCCGAGTTGAGCGTCAACATTATCGACCAGTGCGTGGCCCAGGGCGTGCCATTTGCGCGCGAATACAGCGGCTTGATTACCAACCGCTCCTTCGGTGGCGCGCAAGTCTCCCGCACCTTCTATGCCCGTGGGCAGACCGGCCAGCAGCTCCTGCTCGGAGCCTATAGCTCGCTCATGCGGCAAGTGCACGCCGGGAAAGTCAATTTGTTCCCACGCCGCGAGATGATGGAACTGATCATGGTGGACGGGCAGGCACGCGGCATCGTGGTGCGCAACATGTTGACCGGCGCCCTGGAATCGCACGTCGCCGATGCCGTGTGTATGGCCACCGGCGGCTATAGCAACGTGTTTTATCTCTCCACCAATGCCAAAAATTCCAACGTCACGGCCATCTGGCGGGCCCACAAGCGCGGAGCGTACTTTGCCAATCCCTGCTTCACGCAGATCCATCCGACGTGTATCCCCGTGGTGGGCGATTATCAGTCCAAACTCACCCTGATGAGCGAAAGTCTGCGCAACGATGGGCGCGTCTGGGTGCCCAACACTGCCGGTGATAAACGCGCGCCGGATCAGATCCCCGCAAGCGAGCGCGATTACTTCCTGGAACGCAAATACCCCGCCTTTGGCAACCTGGTGCCACGCGATGTGGCGTCGCGCAACGCCAAAGAGCAATGCGACGCCGGGCGCGGCGTCGGACCGGGTGGCTATGGCGTCTATCTCGATTTCACCGAAGCCATTGGGCGCGACGGCCTGCCAGTCATCAAAGAAAAGTACGGCAACTTATTCGATATGTATCACGAGATCACCAGCGAGGACGCCTACAAGGGACCAATGCGTATTTACCCAGCGGTGCATTACACCATGGGCGGCTTGTGGGTGGATTACAACTTGATGAGCAATCTGCCCGGCCTGTTCGTGCTGGGGGAAGCCAATTTCTCTGACCACGGCGCCAATCGCTTGGGCGCCAGCGCCCTCATGCAAGGTTTAGCGGATGGCTATTTTGTCCTTCCCTACACCATTGGCGGCTACCTCGCGGACACGAAGTTACCCAAGATTGGCCCGGACCACGCCGCCTGTAAAGATGCCGAACGCGATGCCGCGGCACGCATCCAGCGCATGCTGGACGTCAAAGGCAAGCGCACGGTCGATAGCATCCACCGCGAACTGGGTTTGCTGATGTGGAACAAGTGCGGCATGAGCCGTACCGAGGCGGGTCTCAAGGAGCTGCTGCAACACATCCCCAGCCTGCGGGAAGAGTTCTGGCGCAACGTGACCGTTACCGGCAGCGCCGGGTCGTTTAACCAGTCCCTGGAACGCGCCGGGCGGGTGGCTGACTTTCTCGAATTCGCCGAATTGCTGGTGCTCGATGCGCTCGAACGGCGCGAGTCGTGCGGTGGGCATTTCCGTGAGGAAAGCCAGACCGAAGAAGGTGAAGCCTTACGTAATGACGAGCGTTTTTGCCACGTCTCCGCCTGGGAATACACTGGCGTGGGCACGCCGCCCATTCTGCATACGGAGCCGCTGGAGTTCGACAACGTCCACTTGACACAGCGTAGCTACAAATAGGTGCACCTTTATGGATTTCACGCTCTTTGTATGGAGACAGAAAGGGGCCAACGACGCCGGGGAAATGGTGCGCTACAAGGCGACAAACATCGCCCCGGATGCCTCGTTCCTGGAAATGCTCGACCTGGTGAATAACGGCCTTGAGGCGCAAGGCGAAGAGCCTATCGCCTTTGAGCACGATTGCCGCGAAGGCATTTGTGGCAGTTGCGGCATGATGATTAATGGCCGTCCGCATGGCCCAGGGCGTGGCACCACGACTTGCCAGCTCTATATGCGCAGTTTTAAGAACGGCGATGCCATTGTCGTCGAACCATGGCGCGCCAAAGCGTTCCCCGTGCTCAAAGATCTGGTGGTGGATCGGGCCGCCTTTGACGACATCATCGCCGCTGGTGGCTATATTTCCGTCAGCACCGGCAATGCGGCGGACGGCAATGCACTGCCCGTGCCCAAGGACGACTCCGAGCGCGCCATGGATGCTGCGGCCTGTATTGGCTGCGGTGCCTGCGTGGCGGCGTGCAAGAACGCTTCGGCCATGCTATTCGTCAGCGCCAAGGTGTCGCATCTGGCGCATCTACCGCAAGGGCAACCAGAGCGGCGCAGCCGGGTGGTGGCCATGGTCGAGGCCATGGATGCGGCGGGTTTTGGTAATTGTACGAACGAAGGCGAGTGTGAGGCGGAATGCCCGAAAAACATCTCGCTGGCCAACATTGCGCTGATGAATCGGGATTATCTACGCGCCAAGCTGTTGGCGCGCTAGAGGACAGCCTTTCCTGGGAGCGCGGGTATCTCGCCTGCTTCCGGAGCGGGCGAGACGCCCACGCTCCCAGGGTAGCCTAACGACCACGCCTAGTCATCGCTTGGCCTACAGCCTTGTAGGTATGGGGCTTCATCCCTCGGACTTTTCCTCTCCTGCCTCTGCCGCTGCTAGACATGACCCCACGGCTCCCGGAGGTACCTATGACCCAGCACACCGTGTTTCTCGCGCATGTGCGCGCAGCCGCACCGCAGCAATGGCAAGAACACCTCTTGGAAGAACACCTCCGTGAGGTGGCATGCTTAGCCAGCACATTTGCCACCCCGTTTGCCAGCAGCGCTTGGGCGTATGCCGCTGGCCTCTGGCATGACCTCGGCAAATACCGGCCAGCCTTTCAGCGCTATATCCGCACCGTGTCAGGCTATGACCCACAGGCGCATATTGAAACGGCTCCAGGACGCGTGGATCATTCCACGGCTGGGGCGCTCTACGCCGAGCACACGTTGGGCCCCCGTGGCCGTATTCTGGCATACCTCATTGCTGGCCATCACGCGGGCTTGCCGGATTACGAGACCGCCGAGACAGGCCGCGCGGCGCTCAGCAGTCGCTTGCCGGACGGGCAAAGCAAGGGGTATCTCGACGAAGCCTTGCAGGCCACTATTCCCGCCGACATCCTCACCCCGCCAGCTCCATCCTCGCCCCTCGTAGGCGAGCGTGCCGGTTTCCACCTGTGGATGCGGATGCTGTTTTCCTGCCTCGTCGATGCCGATTTTTTGGATACCGAACGTTTCATGACGCCAGGGCAAGCGATGCTCCGGGCGGCCTATCCCGCCGTGGATACCTTACTCACACAGTTTCATAGCCATATGGAGACGTGGCTGGCGCGTGCCAATCGTCCATCAACGCCGGTGGACACGGTGCGGCAACAGGTGCTGCACCACCCACTGCCGAGCCGCTGCGGCCCAAGCTCCAGGCGTGTTGACGTTGACCGTACCTACCGGGGGCGGCAAGACCTTGTCCAGTCTGGCGTTTGCCTTGGAGCACGCCGTGCGGCATGGCAAGAAGCGCGTGATCTATGCTATCCCCTATACCAGCATCATCGAACAGACTGCCGACGTGTTCCGCGACGTGTTTAGCGGCCTGGGCGATGTGGTCATTGAGCACCATAGCCAGGCCGATGTCGATCCTGAAGATGAAACCGCCCAATCCCGCCTGGCCTGTGAAAACTGGGATGCGCCGCTCATCGTCACCACCAACGTGCAATTTTTTGAATCGCTCTATGCTGCACGTCCCAGCCACTGTCGGAAGCTGCACAATATCGTCGATAGCGTCGTCATTCTGGATGAGGCGCAAATGCTTCCACCTGCCTACCTGGCGACCCTGTGCCAGACGATCAAGCTTTTGACCCAGCATTACGGCGTGACGTTCGTGTTGTGCACCGCGACGCAGCCAGAACTCGGCTCGCGTCAGCACCTCGGCAAGGTCTTTCATGGTCTCGATACCCGGCGCGAGATCATGCCCGATCCGCCAGCGCTGTACCACGCGCTGCAGCGCGTGCAGGTGACTTTGCCCAGCGCGCCCATGCAGCCCCAGAGCTGGACCGACATCGCCACAGAGCTGACAGAACACGAGCAAGTGCTGTGTATTGTCAACGGTGCCCGTCGTGACGCCCGCGAGCTATGACAGCTGATGCCCGCCGGCACGGTGCATCTTTCGGCACTCATGTGTGGCCAACACCGCTCGGACGTCCTCAAAGACATTCGTGCCAGGCTAGAGCACCACGAGCCAGTGCGGGTCATTAGTACGCCTCTGGTCGAAGCTGGCGTGGATGTGGATTTTCCTGTTGTGTACCGTGCGCTGAGTGGTCTGGATTCGATTGCCCAGGCGGCAGGCCGTTGTAATCGCCACGGCTCGTTGCCACACCTCGGCCAGGTCAAGGTGTTCGTAGCGCCTCATCCTACACCGCCCGGCCTGACACGCACCCGTGAGCAGAAAACACGCGAGCTCTTACATAGCCTCAGCGGCGATCCGCTCAGCCCTGCGTGGTTCTCCAAGTATTTTGCGCTGCTCTACGGTGCTGTTGATACAGATACCAGGGGTATTGTGGCGCTGACACGGGTTGATGACACATGTATGGGCCTCGCGTTCCGCACGCTGGCGAGCCGTTTCAAGCTGATTGACGATGCGGAGCAACAGACAGTGTTTGTACGCTATGGCGAGGGTGAGAAGCTCATCGAGCAGCTCCGGGCGCTTGGACCGGAGCGCTGGCTGCTACGACGGTTGCAGCGCTACAGCGTGACGGTGTTCGACCATGAGCTGCGGCGTATGCTACGCGATGGGTTGCTAGAAACGGTGCATGGCTTCTATGTGCAGCGCGCCATACCTGTATATCACCCAGAACTTGGACTGCTCTTTGAGGCTTCGTATACAAGTGAGGATTTGATTGTCTAGCATAGTCTTGGGGCGCTCTCAGTAAACGCCCCCCTACTAACGATAAAAGTCTAAGTATTTCAATCAACACCATTAGGCCGGTGAAAGCCGCTGCTATCCTTTACAAAACCGCGGTAATGGTAGCACGTTCACGTGCATTGATCGAGGGCGTAGCCGAGATGCTTGATTGCCGGTAGTACTGTGGGTCCAGGCAATTTCGACTTGCGCCTCCTTATCTACTCTGGATATGACTCTGTGAAGATAAAAATGTAAGTAAAATACTTGGAGAGGAGGCAGAGCAGTGCAACGTTTTTGCCTCAAAGTCACGGGTGACTTTGCCTGTTTCACCCGTCCGGAGATGAAAGTCGAGCGCGTCTCGTATGATGTCATCACACCGTCGGCAACACGCGCCATTTTTGAAGCCATTCTGTGGAAGCCAGCCATCCGCTGGCATGTCCGCACCATAGAAGTCCTAGCGCCCATCCGCTGGATGCCGCTACGGCGCAATGAGGTCGGCAGCAAGATCCCCGTCAACAACGTGCGCACGGCCATGCGCGCCGGCAGCGGGCAGCTTGGATTGTACATTGAAGACGACCGTCAGCAACGCGCTAGCCTGCTGCTACGCGATGTGCGCTATCGTCTACACGCCGATCTTGAACTGTTGCAAGAACGCGACCCCGAGGCGACGCCAGCCAAATACCACGAGATGTTTCTGCGCCGCGCCAGCAAAGGTCAGTGCTTCCACCAGCCGTATCTCGGCTGCCGTGAATTCGCGGCACGCTTTCGCCTAGTTGATCCGACCAGCGAGTCCTGCCAGCCCATCTCCGACAGCGCTGACCTCGGCTGGATGCTGTATGACCTTGATTTTTTCACAGCCCGACACTCCGCAACCGCGTTTTTTCCGGGCTCGCCTGCAGCACGGGGTGCTGCACGTGCCCGAGTGGGACAGTCAGGAGGTAATGGGATGATCTTGCAATCACTGGTGGAGTACTACCAACGCTGTGCTGACGCGCCTGACACGAGCATCGCGCCCCCCGGCTTGAGTCTGGAAAAACTCAGCTTTGTGCTGGTGCTGGACGCCGAAGGCAGGCTGCTCCAGGTCGATGATATCCGTGACCGCAAGGGCAGCAAGCAGCTGCCAGTACCGCGTCTGCTGCCCCAGGCCGTGAAACGGACGGCGGGGATTGCCGCAAATCTCCTGTGGGATAACGCGGAATACGTCCTCGGACTCAACCTCAAAGGCAAAGCCGAGCGCGCTGCCCAGCAACATCAGGCTTTTGTGGCCCGCATCACGGACGAACTGTTACCGGTGTGCGATGACGTCGGCCTGCACGCGGTCGCCACGTGGTTGGCCCAGCCAAGTGCGGCGCTCCTCGATCAGGTGGCCGGCTGTATGGATCTCCAAGAGATCAAAGCCCCAGGCGCCAACCTGAGTTTTCAGCTGGCGGGGGAGCCGACGCCGCTGATCTGTCAGCACCCGGCGGTGCTTAAGGCGTTGCATCAACGCGAGACGCCACACGGCAGCACACGCCGTTGCCTGGTCACGGGCCAGCTCGATGCGGTAGCACGTTTACACCCGGCGATTCAAGGCGTCTGGGGGGCCCAGACCTCTGGCGCCAATATCGTGTCGTTTAACCTGCCCGCCTTTGTGTCGTACAACAAAGAGCAAGGCGATAATGCGCCTATTGGCGAGCAGGCCGCCTTCGCTTACAGCACCGCGCTCAACGTTTTACTCGCGAAGCGCTCGCTTGATAGTGGTCCCATCCAGTGCCTGCAAGTCGGCGATGCCTCGACCGTCTTCTGGGCCGACAAACCGGAGCATCCTTTCGCCACTGGCTTCGCCAGTTTCTTTACCGAGCCGCCGAAGGATAACCCGGCGCAGGGTACCGAGGCCGTCCGTGCCCTGTATGAAGCCGTCCGCCACGGTGGCTACACTCTCGATGACCGCACGACACGATTTTTTGTGCTCGGCCTGGCGCCGAATGCCGCCCGTCTCAGCATCCGCTTCTGGCATGTGCTACCCGTGGCGCAGCTTGCGCCGCTGCTCCAGCAACACTTTGACGACATCGCCGTCATCAGACCCAGTTACGACCTCCATGTTCCGTCGCTCTTCCGACTTCTAACCAGCCTTGCCTTGCAAGGGAAAGCCGACAACATCCCACCGAATCTCGCCGGAGATACCATGCGCGCCATCCTACATGGCCTGCCCTATCCGCACAGCCTGTTGCAGGCGGCCATCCGTCGCAATCGGGCGGAACAGTGCGTCACCCCGAACCGCGCTGCTTTGATCAAAGCGAGTCTCAACCGACGTTGGAGAACCACGCACAAGGAGGAACTCTCCGTGGCCCTGGGTACTACACGCACCGATGTTGGCTATCGCCTTGGCCGACTCTTTGCCGTACTCGAAAAACTGCAAAATGAGGCACAGGGCGACATCAATCGCACCATTAGCGACAGCTATTTTGGCACCGCCAGCAGTAGCCCGCGTGCCGCGTTTCGGACGCTCATGCGCTTGCATCAGCATCATCTCCACCAGCTCGCCGCAGAACAGCCTGGACGAGCCATCTACTTTCGTCGCCTGCTGGGAGAAGTCCTTAGCGGTCTCGACGACTACCCGGCCCAGCTTGACCTCGAAGCCCAGGGGCTCTTTTCGATTAGCTATTACCACCAACAACAGGCGTTTTACGTCAAATCTGACACTATCCAGGGGGCCTAAACCCATGACCGCTATCCAGCAGCGCTACGATTTTGTCCTACTATTTGACGTCACCGATGGTAATCCCAATGGCGACCCGGATGCCGGGAATTTGCCACGCCTTGATGCTGAAACCGGCCAAGGCCTGGTCACTGATGTGTGCCTGAAACGCAAGATCCGCAACTTCGTTGGCTTGGTGAAGGACGAGCAGCCGCCTTACGAGGTTTATGTGAAGGAAAAGGCTGTGCTCAACAAAACACACGAACGGGCCTACAAGGCCATCGGCAAAGAGGAGGAATTAAGCGGGGAGCGGCGGCGCAAAGGTTCTGCTGAGACCGTAACGGAGGCGCGAGACTGGATGTGCGCGAATTTTTATGATGTTCGCACCTTTGGTGCGGTGATGTCGACCGGGGTGAACTGCGGGCAAGTGCGCGGTCCGGTGCAGTTGACCTTTGCGCGCTCCTACGACCCGATCGCGTCTCAGGAGCATGCCATCACGCGCATGGCCGTCGCGACGGAGGCTGAGGCTGAGGCTGAGAAACAGGATGGAGATAACCGTACCAGGGGGCGGAAGTTTACGGTCCCCTATGGGTTGTCCGTGGCGCACGGTTTTGTTTCCGCACACCTCGCCGCTCAAACGGGCTTTAACGACGAGGATTTACAGCTCCTTTGGCAGGCTTGTACGCATATGCTCGAACATGATCGCTCGGCGGCCCGCGGCCAGATGGTCACTCGTGGGCTGTACATTTTCCAGCACGCCAGTAAGTTGGGGAATGCCCCGGCGCATGAGTTGTTTGAGCGTGTCCGTGTTGAGCGGCGCTCGGAAGGATCGGTGCCACGTAGCTTTAGAGACTATAGTGTGACAGTCGATATCGCCAATCTCCCGACGGGCGTGGAATGCCTACGGCTCGTTGGTTGAGCCATATCAGCGGGCGGCTATGACGCCCGCGAGATGAATAGATATACATCGCCCGCCCTGCGGGGCGGGCGTGGATTGAAATCCCGATGGCACGCCCTATCCAGTCGAATATAAACATGGACCGCGCCGCCCCCGCCAGCACGACGACATCCAACTTGCGGCTCAGGCCCTCTGTCTGGAGGAAATGACGGGCCATGCTGTCCCTATCGGCGCGATCTTTCACCATAGCTCCCGCCGCCGACGGGAAGTGGTCATCACCGCAACGCTGCGGGCCGAAGTCGAGCGCCTGGTGCCTGTGATCCGCGATATGCTGGCGCGTGGCATCCTCCCGCCGCCGGTGCATGACGCGCGCTGTCGTCACTGTTCGCTCCTGGATGCCTGCCAGCCGGCGGCTGTCTCTGCCACTGATCGACTGCGTCAGTTGAGCGCTGCACTGTATGTTATGGAGGAAGACGAAGAACTATGAACCAACTCCTAAACACGCTTTTCGTCACCACTCCGAATGCGTATCTACGCCTGGAAGGTGAGACACTGTGTGTCGAGGTCGAGCACGAGAGAAAGCTACAAGTCCCACTGCATCATCTCAGCGGCATTGTCGTCTTTGGCGATGTCATGCTAACCCCTGCGCTCCTGCGCCGCTGTGGTGGCGATGGCCGAAGTGTCGTGCTGCTCGACCGTAACGGCCAATTTAGCGCGCGATTAGAAGGAGCAGTGAGCGGCAACATCCTGCTACGTCAGGCTCAACACCGGATTGCCTCCGCCCCTGCGGGTGCTGTAGCTATTGCCCGCGCATGCATCGCCGGGAAGCTGCGTAATAGCCGACACGTGTTGCTGCGCGGCGCCCGTGAGGCAAAATCCGACACCGATGCCACAACCTTACGTCAAGCGGCCACACTGCTCGCCGGTCACCAGCATAGCCTGCTCCCTACCAGCCGACCTTGACATCATGCGCGGCTTCGAGGGCGACAGCGCCCGGGTCTACTTTAGTGGCCTGCGTGCGCTGATCCGTCCTGAGCAGCGCGGGGTGTTTGCCTGTGGGCAACGCAGCCGCCGGCCGCCACGTGATGCGTTTAATACCTTGATGTCTTTCCTGTATACTCTGCTCATGCATGATTGCCAGTCGGCCTTAGAAGGTGTGGGACTGGATCCACAACTGGGCTTTCTGCATGCCGTACGTCCGGGCCGCCCTGGACTGGCGCTGGATCTGATGGAAGAGTTTCGCTCTGTGATTGCCGATCGTCTTGCGTTGACGCTCATCAACCGTAATCAACTCACGACGAAGCACTTTGAACCACGGATAGGTGGTACTGTATATCTTACCAATGATGGGCGGAAGACCGTCCTCGCCGCGTATCAGCAACGCAAACAAGAAGAGATCACCCATCCGCTCTTCGCCCAGGCGGTCCCCGTGGGCCTTTTGCCGCACGTCCAGGCACGCCTCCTCGCCCGTGTGTTACGCGGGGACATGGAAAGCTATGTGCCGTTTCTAAGCCGATAATGTGCTATAGAAGGCGTATCTATGCTGATTTTAGTCGCTTATGATGTCTCGACGGAAACATCCGCTGGCCGTCGGCGTCTGCGCCACGTGGCAAAAAGCTGCCTCAATTATGGACAACGGGTGCAAAAATCGGTCTTTGAGTGTCAAGTGACGCAGGCGGGTTTCGAAATGCTGCGGCGCCAGCTCCTGACCATTATTGATGAAGCAGAGGACAGCCTGCGCTTTTACCGCCTGACCGAACCTCTGAAAAAAAATGTGTGGGAGTTCGGCAAATTTCGTGCGACCGATTTTGACAGCCCGCTGATTGTGTGAGCGCGGACCTCTAGCGAGGTCGCAAACCCTGGGGAGTTCGCGTTATGTGTAACCTGTTGAAATGGTGGAAGGAGGTGTTCTCGCATGCCGCTGTTTTTCTCTTGCTTACGCCTTGTTCTGCGCGATACGCGTCAAGCGGCATGCTCTATAGGTATTGTCAGGCAGTTGCGGCAAGGCCGCATCGCTCGCCCTGCGGGGCGGGCGCGGATTGAAACGGTAAAACTGCGATATGGGCGACCATCTGGGCAATGGCATTGCTCGCCCTGCGGGGCGGGCGCGGATTGAAACCGGTACACGAGGGGCGTCCCGGCAATGCCCACCTGCATCGCTCGCCCTACGGGGCGGGCGCGGATTGAAACTACCGCGTAGGCCGCGAGTGTGGCCCCATGCATCGCTCGCCCTGCGGGGCGGGCGCGGATTGAAACAAACATCGGCACGTCCCTCATTCGATGGCGTGCAGCCACCCATCCTTGGTCTGCAGATAGAGCCGCTGGCTGGCAAACACCGGGGGCGTCTGGAGAGGCGCGCCCAGCGCGAGCTGCCCGCGCAGAGTGCCCTGGGTCCGATCCAGGGCATAGAGCACGCCGTCCGCCGCGCCAACATAGACGGTAGGTCCAACGATCAGCGGCGAGGCCAGCAGGGCAGCACCGGCCTGAAACTGCCACCGGGCGGCACCCGTAACCGCATCGTGCGCATAGAGACGGCCATTGATGTCACCAACATACAACAGATCCGGTGCCACGGCAGGGGCGGCGAGAATTTTCCGGGGGGGTGCCTGGGACGTCAAACGCCAAGTGCTGCCGGGCTGCGCTGGCGGTCGGGGCACAGGGAATTGCCAGATCCATAACTGGGCCCAGACGAGCTGCAACGCATACTGTCCAGGAAGCTCCCGCGCCCCAGCAGCTACCGCGTAGATATACCCGCCAGCAGGGAAATAGACCAGCCCGTTGGCCACCACCGGGGTATCCTGGAGACGTTCTGGGGTGCGAAAGCGCAACCGCAGTTGTCCTGTCCGGGGGTGCAGGGCATACAAACTCCCGTCCGTGGCACTGACAAACAGCGTGTTGTCCGCCAGGGCCGGCGGCGACAGGGCCTGGTCCTCGGTCTTGAACTGCCAGAGGCGCTTCCCGGTCGCGGCATCCAGCGCATACAAAAAGCCGTCCAGAGAGCCGATGTAGACAATACCCTCGGCCACTGCCGCAGCGCCAGCTACCGGATTCTGCATGCTGAATTCCCAGCGTGTTTGCCCTGTCTGCCGCTCCAACGCCAGCACCCGCCAGTCTTGCAGACCGACATACAGCAGGTCGCCGGCCACCGCCAGCGACGTCTCCACTGGGCCAGTCATAGGCCGTGCCCACAAGCGGCGGCCAGTGCGTGCATCCAGGGCGAGCACCTGAAAATGGCCTCCGATGTAGACGACATCATCGACCACCACCGGCGCTGAGCGCGTCGGGATACCCAGCTCAACCGACCACAGACGCTGCCCCGCTACCGGGTGCAGCGCCTCTTCCACGTAGCGCCGCTGTTGCAGGTCCAGCCCCCACATGGGCCATTGATTGGCTTCTGCCGTGGAGCTGAGCTGGGTCGTAGGGTGGCGAAACAGCAGGGTGATGGGGTCAGGCAAGAATGGCCCGCTGAACCAGGCGCCCAGAGCCGCCGCGGCTGCCAGCCCCACCATGCACCAGCGTACCAGGTGCCTTGGGCGCGGGGTATGCGCCCACCCCTCCAGCGCGTAGTAGCGCTCGCAGACCAAACAGGTTCCACGGATGCTCCTGCCTGAAGCGCTACACCACGGGCAGACGTCTCCTGGTCGCGATGTTGTCATGAACCACTGCCACTCTTGAGGCCCAGGTCCACGCCGATGACGCCGTGGGGCTCTTCAGGCTCTGGCGCGGTGTCCGTCAACACCACATGCACGAAAAATGTCCCATCCCGCCGCTTCACCAGCGTGGCACTCGTAGGCAGGCGTCCTGTGAGTT
>SXND01000026.1 GCA_005777235.1 Pseudomonadota bacterium | reverse complement strand
TGATCGACAATCAGCGCATTGGTAATCAGCACATCCGGCGCCTGCGCCGCGCCAACGTGGGGCGCCTGGCCCATGCCATCACGCAGCACTTTGCCACCACCGAACTTCACCTCATCGCCGTACACCGTACAATCGCGCTCGACCTCGATCCACAGTTCAGTATCGGCCAGCCGCACCCGATCCCCCACGGTTGGGCCATACATCTGGGCATACACCCGGCGTGGAATGGCAAAGCTCATACGCTCCCCTCAGTCGCCTCAACATTACCAAACCCTTGCGCCACAACCCGTTGCATCGCCGCCTCCCGTGTCGCCTCCGTCAGCGGTCCATTGCACAGATTATTGAGCCCGTGCACCTCGCGGCTACCGGCAAACGCCACCAGCGTGACGGGCTTACGGTCCCCCGGCTCAAAACGCACCGCTGTACCAGCCGCAATGTCCAGGTGCATGCCAAACGCCAGGCGCCGTGGAAACACCAGGGCCTTATTCACTTCAAAGAAGTGCATGTGCGAGCCCACCTGGATAGGCCGGTCGCCCTGGTTCGCCACCTCAAGCTGCACCGTTTCCCGGCCCACATTGGCCATAATGGGCTCAGCCCGCAGCATATATTCGCCTGGAATCATCTCCACGTCCTTCCCCTTCCGCACCAACCACCAAGCACTTAACGCAGTGGCTCATGCACCGTCACCAGCTTGGTGCCGTCAGGAAACGTCGCCTCAATCTGCACCTCACTGAGCATCTCCGGCACACCGTCCATGACCTCATCACGGCGCAGAATCTGGCCGCCAAAGCGCATCAACTCGGCCACGGACTTGCCATCGCGCGCTCCTTCCAAAAGCTCCGCGCTGATCAAAGCCATGGCTTCCGGGTAATTGAGCTTTAAGCCGCGCTCTTTGCGCCGCCGTGCCACCTCTGCGGCCACGAAGATGAGCAATTTGTCGACTTCACGCGGGGTAAGATGCATGCTGTGACTTCCTTTGTCTACGTCCGCCAGACTACCGCCGGATACCCCAACAGCTCCCGGCGGAGCAGATCCCAGATTTCATGCAAGGCCTGACGCACCGGCGTATGCGCTTGGCCGAGCACCCGTACCGCCAGGCCGCCGTGGGCTAGCTGCGTGGCCCCCGCCAACAGCCCCGGATACTCTCCCAAGTGGGTCTGCACCTGCTCGATCAACGCCGGGGGCACTGGCACGCCTTCCTGCAGCACATACAGGGTGCCGAGGTAGTGATAGCCCTCGAAGCAGCCCAGGCCCCCGAGCGGCTGTCTCCCTGGCCGGAGCCAGAGGCGGTCGCGTACTAGCACCTGATCGCGCCCATCCGTTATACAGAGCCTGGCATCGTATTCGTGGTACGCAAACGCCTCGCCCCGCGCCAGCCGTCCTGGCGCCACAATCTCGCTGAGGAGCACACAGGCCCCGGCCCCCAGCCGTACGTGTATCGACTGGCGGAAGGCCGACTGGGCATACGGGATCGTTTGCTCCGGGAGATACTCCAGCACCGCGCCAGCCTGCACGGTCAAGTCGAGCCGCTGCGTTGCCGGTGCCCCTGTGGTGGCGTAGATTTTGCTGGCCGACGGTGTGGTCAAGCAGACCCGCGCCCCGGCTTCCACCACCACGCTGATGTCATAGGTATCGCCGCCCACCACCCCACCACACGGGCTGACGAGATACACATAGGCTGTGCCCACATCGTCGAGATAGAGCGGGCGCATAACCTGCAAGGGCACCTGGAAATAGCACTCCTGGAGCACGGTGCGCTGGGCGCCGCGCCGCAGAATGAGCTGTAGAGCCCCCTCGTTCGGTCGTCGCGCGGAAGCTACTGGGGCATGGAGCGCCACGGCTGTCCCTCGTCTGGCTGCGGTCGGCTCTGCAAAGCTCATGTTGTTCTCTAGACAACAGAGCAAGATGTGTGCCAGGCTTCCCTCGCGAGATTGCCAGCCCTACGACTTCACACAATGCCTTCAAAATCTGTTCTGTAGAGTAGAGATAGGCGGGTGGCTCGCCTATCGGAGAGAGCGCGTGACGCCAGGTTGCAAAAAACAAAATTGTCTGAAAATATACGGTCATTGTCCATGCGGAGACAACAATGTCTGGCTGCGCACCGGGTGGTGGCATGCCGCTACGCAGAGGCTACACTAGGCCAATGGCACTCTCGACGCACCACACCGGCGTCGCGTGTCCACTGGCGCCCTTGATGATGAGGTAGGCTATGCCCACAGGCTGAGAGGGATGTTGCTCGTGCTGCGCGTCGTGCTGACGGCGCGTCTTGAGACGCCGGCCAAGCTGGGCAAGCGGAGCCCAAACGTGGTGCTGCGCTCTCGACCGCACCGCTGCGGATACAGGTGTGATTCCAGGGACGGATGGAAGCGCGCTGTTCCCATTTGTCCGTGTGGGATGCCACTGGGAAACAAGTCGATACTGCGGCGTTTTTTGAACGTCGAGAGGACTATGCCCACCTCGCCCCCCTGAGGAAGGGGGGCGAGATGTCCAGAGCTGTTAGAGGCGCCGTTGGCGCCGCCGCGCGGTATACAACCCGAGCGCCAACACCCCAGTGGCCAACAGCAGCAGCGTGCCTGGTTCGGGGACAGGCTCTGAGCCGCCCGTTACTTCCACGTGGATGTCGAGAATAATGTCGGCCAGACTGCCAGCGAAGCCGCTGGCATTATGACCGAGGAGATCGACTAAGAGCACCTGGTCAGTAAACACCCCGGTGCTGGTGGGATTGAAGAGCACCTGCAAGCCAGCAAAAATCTGTAAGGCGTTCAGATCCGTGAAGGGGTTGAAACCGCTGAAACCGAAATCCTGCAGGATCCCAAAGTTGAACGCGAAGTTACCATCGAGCAAGTCAGCCGGAGCTGCCACGTCATTCTGCACCCCAAGCAACGCGCTCAATAGGCCAGAACCCTGCGCCACCGTGCCAAAGTCCAGGAGATAACTGGTGCCCTCGCCGCTGAGCACACCGCCACCAGACGTCCTCAGGAAGATCGGGTTGGCAAAATTGTTCACCGTAGCTTCCAGGAGGATGTTGGTGGTGCCCAGGCTGAGGTCGGCCATTTCAGGGTTATGGCTTGCCAGATTGACCGAGGCCGTGCTGTTAAACACGCCGGCAATCGCCGTGCTGAGCGTCGCAGTCAAGCTGGTGTTGTTCGTGGTCCCGGCCGCCACACCTGCTCCCAGTGTCCCGCTAGCCGTAAAGGGTCCACTGGCGCCTCCGAAGCTGCCGGTGAGCACATCGTTGAGTGCAGTGACCGGGGCCGTGTTGCTGACGCTCAGGGCCTGTGGCCCCACCACATCACCGACATGGACCATCCCAAAGTTCAGCGTGGTGGGGACGACTTGTGCCACCGCGACCTGATAGACATTGCCGGAGACGTTGAGCACCTGGCTCCCGGCACTGATGGCGGCGAGGCCACTGTTGCCATTGGGGCCGGTGCCGTCCGTCTGGTAGTTGATCGTGACCGTGCCGCTCTGCGCCCCGGCCGTAGCGGTATTGACCCCCACGCTCAGGTTGGTGTTGTTGGCGCCCCCCGCAATGAGGTTCACGACGCTGCCGCCGTTATTGGTGGCGGCGCCGGTGTTGCCGCCAAAGCTGGCGTTAAGCGCCTCGGAAAAGGCGCCGACCGGCGCGGTGTTCTGCACGGTGCGCTGCTGCGCATTGCTGCCACCCACACGCTGATTGGCCAGCGTCACCGGACTCGGACTCGTCTGGCCCACGGCTACGTTGTACACGTTGCCCGAGACGTTGAGCACCTGTGAGCCAGCATTCGTGTTGCCCAGGCCACTGGTGCCGGTACCGTTGGAGACATAATCCAGAGCAACCGTGCCGTTTTTGGCGCCAGCAGTGCTCGTGTCAACCCCAACGCTCATGCTGGTGTTGTTCCTCGTCCCCCAGCGATGCCACCGGTCCCTAACCCGCCGGTGATCACCCCACCATTGTTGGTTGCCGCCCCCGTATTGGCCCCAAAGCTGGCATTGAGCACTTCGGTAAAGGCCCCGGCCGGCGCCGTGTTGGCGACCGTTAAGGCTTGCGCGCCTGTGCCCCCAACCCGTTGGTTGGCCAGGGTCACTGGGCTCGGGGTGGTGTCTCCCGCCGCTAGGTTGAAAGCCGCCGTGCCCGCACCCAGCACGATGCTGATGTTTTGTTCCGCGACATTGTCAAAATTGTTAGCGATACGCACCACCTGACCGCTCAGAGGCGCTAAGGCCCCGGCGCTCGCCGCATTGAAGTTCACCTGGAAGGTGCCGTCGCTGCCGGCGGCGATCGGCCCGAAGTTACCGGTGGTCACGCCACTCCCCGACAGGCTGGCGTCCGTAATGTTGGCGCCGCCCACTGTTGTCTGAATGGCACCGCGCAGCGCCGGGCCGGTGAGGTTCTGATTGGCGACTTGATAGTTGATAGTGTTCGCGCCCACATGCACGTTGCCAATGGTCAACGTTGGCGTGGCGGTGTTGCCGCCGGTCACGCCCGAGCCAGGCGGTGCACCTGCCGCCGTGATCACTTGCGTCTGCGCCGCGTTCCCAGCGGCCCGAATCTGGCCGGTGCCTGTCATGAACCACTGCCAATAAATTGGCGTGGCTTGTTAGTAGTCTCAACCAGGTTTCGAGGCCCAGCGTCAGCGACTCCAACAACAGGGTGCATGACTTCACCCCTTACTTTCATGTTCTTCGCGGCGTTCCAGTCCGCAGGGAGTGTCAGCCCGCAATGACGACAGACAAACTCATCCCGCGATTTCCGGTTGCGCTTCTCACAGTGCCCACACGCCGAACAGGTACGCGAGGTATTGCGCGGATCAACGGGCAACACCACAATCCCCTCACGCTTCGCCTTGTAGGTGATGAACGTGCGCAATTGCAAGAACGCCCAACCTTTAAGCCGACTGCGCTGTGCTTTCCGAGCCGTAATCCTGTCCCCTATGCCTGCAAGATTCTCGCAGGCAATAGCGGACTTCGTGTCTTTGGCTTTGGCAATCAGGCGGTTACTCATTCGGTGGTTTTCATTCGCCCGCATCCGAGACTCTCGCATGCGGATTTTCTGCAGTTTCCGCGTCGCACTTTTGGTGCCCGCCTGTTGGCAGGTACGCCGCATACGCCCGTAGCGTTTCCGTACAGCCTCAACGGCATCCCCGCTGAAATTCTTGCCGTCCTCCGTCGTGGCCAAGTTCTTCACGCCCAGGTCTACGCCGATGACGCCATGCGGTTCTTCAGGCTCTGGGGCTGTCTCGGTCAGCACAACATGGACAAAGAAGGTACCGTCTCGTCTCTTCACCAGCGTAGCACTGGTAGGCAGGCATCCTTTAAGTTGACGCCTCTGGTAGTTTCCCATCTTGGTCGCAAGGTGCTCTCTGCTGTGGAGCAACGTCATACTGAACGTCCAGTCCCATTCCCGAAAGCTGAAGATACGGGCATCATAGTCCACCGAGGTGGGCTCAAAGAGCGAGTGCCTCTTTGCAGGGACTTTGAGCGCCGCACACACCCGCGCAATAGCACGTATCGCCAGGTTCGCGGACAAGCCGAACTTCTGCCGGATGTCCTGGTAGGCGGCATGTTGCAGCGTCACCTTGTTGGTGGAATGGAGCGACCGGGCCACTTCTGCAGCAAAGTTACAGGCATCGGCAAAGGCCACAAGCGTGACCTCCAGTTCGGTACGTTGTTCCTCGGTAGGCGCCAGTTTGCAAGCAATCGTGCGTACAGTTTCCATAAGGAGATACTATCACATGCAACCCCTCTGGCTGAAGCCAGGAACGTTTCCTCCACTGGGGCTCAAGCCCCGTGGCTTCCACGCGCTAAAGCGCTATTGCTGTGATGCTATTGGTGCCGAGATTCAGCGTCCCATTGTTCGTCAAGGTGCCGACGGTACTCGCGGCGCCTAACGTTAACTGCGCACCGCTGGTGGTCTGCGCGGTTCCTGTGGGCCCTTGAATACCTTGAGTGAAGCTCACCGCGCCGGTCGGTCTGCACCTCGACCGTGCCCGCGTTGTTGAACGGCGTCGACACCGTCGTGGTCCCCACCCCCGCCGATTTGCGGAAGGTACCGGCGTTGTTGACCACCGGGAAGCCAGGGAGGCTGTTCAGGTCCCCAAAGACCGTCGCCACCAACGCGTTGTTCGCCTGCGCGTCCAGCAGCGCCCCGGCGGCAATGTCGAGGCGCCCAGAGCCCCCCGTGGCCAGATTGTTCAAATCCAATCGTCCCGGCGGTCCCCGTGGTCGTGCCACGCAACTCCACCACCCGCCCGGCGTCAATGCCCAGCCCGCCGCCACTGATCGTGGCCGGGCCTTGCACGATGGTCGTCCCGGCGCCGGTTTGCGTGCCGCCCGTGAACGCCGCCGCCCCACTCACGGTCACCGTCCCGGTCCCGGCCAGCGTCCCCCCGCTGAGATTCAACTCCAGAGCCTGCATCAAAACGCCCCCGGCGATGTGCAGGTGAGCAATCAGTTGGCGCTCACCCTCGCCGAGCAAGTCGACAAAACGAAACAGGGCCGGACGGTCCAGCTCGCGGAAGTGAATGCCCGCGCCTATGCCAATGTCCCGGAAATGCAGGCCACACTGGGGTGGGTGTACTACCGCCTGGGGCGTATTGATGAGGCCGAGCGGGCCTTGCAGGCCGCCTTGTCGCAGGGTAAAAGTAGTGCCGAGACCGCCTATTACCTGACGCACGTCCTGTCCGAGCGTGGGCGCATGGACGACGCCCAGAAATTACTCCGTGGCGCCCTGGCGACGTCCGGGCCGTTTGTGTTTCGGAAGGAAGCGCAGGAGTGGCTGGAGCGCATGACCAAGAAACCCTGACGGCGGCCAGCGCATGGACCGTGCAACGGGCTGAGGGGGGCATCATGTTCTGCGGCACCGGCGGGAAGATCCGCCAAAGGTGATCGCAGCACTACAAGGACGCCGCTCCCGACCCAGAGTGTGTGTGATGTCCACCGAGTCTGCTGCCATGCCCACCAGGCTCCCGACCTGCCGCAGCATCACGTGCCAGGCATCAACGTGTCGGGTGGCCAGCACACCGACAAAGAGGCTTGCCTTCAAGCAGTTTGGTTGCTATGATAGATTCATGAGGCATGTGGAGAATCTGATAGAGCTGAGTTGGGGCGACGTATGGAAGTGTTGGGCTTGATTACGGCACGCGGGGGCTCCAAAGGGGTGCCGCGTAAGAATGTGAAACTCCTCTTGGACAAGCCTTTGCTGGCTTGGACCGTGGAAGCCGCCCTGAGGAGTCGTGGGCTGAGCCGCGTTCTCATGTCAACGGATGACGTCGAGATTGCCGACGTAGCACGCACATGGGGTGCTGAGGTGCCTTTTCTCCGGCCAGCCGCCTTGGCACAAGATGATTCCTCGCACATTGCCGTGGTGACCCATGCTATGCAGTGGCTGGAAGCATGTCAGCATGCAAGGCCAGATTACATCATGCTTCTACAGCCGACATCCCCTCTGCGCACAGCCGAAGACATTGATGCGGCCATCCAGATGGCACAGGAGGGCGCAGCGGTGGCGGTCGTCAGTGTCTGTGCCGCGTCCCGGCATCCCTATCTCTGTAAACGCATTTTGACGGACGGCACCTTGGCAGACTTCGGGTCGATTCCCGGTGATCTCTCCTATCTGCGCCATCAAATTTTGCCACCGGCCTACGGGTTGAACGGGGCCATTTACCTCAATAGCCGCGAATCCTTATTGCGTGATGCCACCTTCACGCCCCCAGGCGCCGTGGCCTATATTATGCCCCCTGAGCGTTCCTTAGACATTGACTCACCATGGGACTTCCATCTGGCTGAACTTATTTTAAGGGATAGGCATGCCTCCAAAACTCCTGAACTTTGCTCGTCATAGTGTGGGTCCAGGCCAACCCTGTTTTGTGATCGCCGAAGCCGGTGTCAATCATAACGGGTCTGTGGAGAGGGCACGGCAATTAGTCGACGTTGCCGCCCAGGCCGGGGCCAATGCGATCAAATTCCAGACGTTTCGCGCCGAAAAACTGGTGTCATCGCACGCGCCGAAGGCAGACTATCAGCTCCAGACAACGGATACTGGCGAATCGCAGCTCGCCATGCTCCAACGTTTGGAATTATCTTTTGAGGCCTTTCGCGAACTCTATGCCTATTGCCAAGCACAGAGTATACTCTTTCTCTCGACACCCTTTGACGACGAGAGTGCGAACTTTCTCGATGACTTGGGCGTGGCCGCGTTCAAAATTCCGTCAGGAGAAGTGACCAATATCCCCTTCCTGAGGCATATTGCCCGCAAAGGCAAGCCCATGATTATGTCGACGGGTATGGCGTACCTGGGCGAGGTAGAAACCGCGGTACACACGCTGCAAGCGGCTGGGAATCACGCGTTCGCGCTCTTACACTGTGTGAGCAACTACCCGGCTGAGCCGGCGGATATTAACTTGCGGGCGATGGCGACGCTGGGCGCGGCGTTTGATGTGCCGATAGGGTACTCCGATCATACCCTGGGTACGGCAGTGCCCTTGGCAGCGGTGGCGCTCGGGGCCTGCATTATCGAAAAGCATTTTACGTTAGACCGGACATTGCCAGGGCCTGATCATCGCGCTTCGCTCGAGCCTGAGGAGCTTTCTACACTCATACAGGGCATTCGGATGGTTGAATCAGCACTCGGCCATGGACGCAAAGAGCCTGCCGCGAGCGAAATGAACACCGCTGCCGTGGCCCGGAAGAGTCTCGTGGCCGAACAAGACATTGCCGTAGGCACGCAGTTGACAGAGCAGCATCTCGCCATCAAGCGACCGGGTGATGGTTTGCCACCCATGATGTTCGCGCATGTGCTGGGGCGTACAGCACGCGTGCCGATCCCGGCGGGCACAGTGTTAACCTTAGGGATGCTCATGTGAGAACCGTGGGGATCGTGACGGTCGCCCGTTCTGACTATGGTATTTATGTTCCCATCTTGCGTCGGTTACAAGCCGAGCCGGAGATACACTTTTACTTGCTCGTCTCTGGGATGCACCTCTCCCCGGAGTTTGGGCTGACCGTTAGTACGATTGAGGCCGATGGGTTTGAGATTGGCGAGCGCATTGAGATGCTGCTGTCGTCGGATACCCCAGAGGGGATGGCCAAATCGATCGGTGTGGGCGTCCTCGGCTTTGCGCAAGCCTATGCCCGCCGCCGTCCCGATATGCTCGTCGTGCTTGGCGACCGCTTTGAGATGGCGGCGGCGGCCTTGGCGGCTATACCGTTCAAGATCCCGATTGCCCATGTGCATGGGGGAGAAGTCACGCAAGGGGCCATTGATGACGTGCTACGACACACGCTGACGAAGGTCAGTCATCTACATTTTGCTGCCACGGCAGACTATGCCAGACGGGTGCGTCAGCTCGGCGAAGAAGCGTGGCGCGTGATGGTTTCCGGGGCACCATCGTTAGATAATGTGCGGACAACACCGTTGCTGGCACGCAGCGCCTTCGAGGCGCAATACCATCTGCGTGTCGATCCGGCTCCCTTGCTCGTGACATTTCATCCTGTAACACTGGAATACGAACAGACGGCGTGGCAGATGCATGAGTTATTAGCGGCGTTGGAGTTGGTCGATCTTCCTGTGGTCTTCACCTTACCCAACGCTGACACCCAGAGCCGGGTGATCATGCGTCTGATTGAGGACTATGTCCGTCAGCATCCTCAAGCGCAGTGCGTCACGACGCTCGGAACCCAGGGGTATTTTAGTATGATGGCCCTCGCATCAGCCATGGTAGGGAATTCGTCGAGCGGGCTTATTGAAGCACCCACGTTTGCGCTGCCGGTCGTCAATATCGGTTCGCGCCAAGCAGGGCGTGTACGTGCGGCGAATGTCCTTGACGTTTCCTATCATCGCGCCGACATCGTGGCAGCCATTCGCCGGGCTGTCTCAGCGGAGTTTCGGGCTAGCCTGGGCGGTTTAGTCAATCCGTATGGGGATGGTCATGCTGCCGCAGGCATCGTGGCGCGGCTCACATCCATTGCGATCGATGATCGACTGATGCGCAAGGTTTTCCAGGACTATGATGTATGTCTGTGATCCGAGTGATTGGTGTGGGAGCGGGTGGGCACGCCAAAGTCCTGATGGACATCTTGCGCCAAGATGGCCGCTATGAGATAATCGGACTTGTTGATCCGCGGTTGGTGGGGCAGTCTATCGCAGGGGTAGCGGTGATGGGCGGGGACGAACAGTTGGAGCATTTTCGCACGCAGGGTGTGACTGCGGCGTTTATTGGCATCGGCGGTGTGGGGGATAATACCTTACGGCGGCGGGTCTACGAGCAGGTGCGCGCGGCTGGCTTTGCCGTGGTCAATGCGGTGCACCCGCGGGCTATCGTGGCGCCCTCGGTACACCTCGACAGTGGCATAGCCATTATGGCTGGGGCTATCCTGAATCCCGACACACATCTGGGTGCTAATGTCATCGTGAATACAGGGGCGATTGTGGATCACGATTGCCATATTGGTGCACACACCCACATTTCCCCTGGGGCGGTCCTCTCGGGAGGTGTGCGTACGGGTGTCAGTGCGCATATCGGCGTCGGCGCGACGGTGCGTCAGGGTATTGTCGTGGGTGATGGCGCCGTGGTAGGAGCTGGGGCGGTGGTTGTGCGCGATGTCTCCCCAGGTGCGGTGGTAGTCGGTGTCCCCGCCCGTCCCCTGCGTGATGTGGCAAAGGCGTGATGTGATGCACATTCGTATCATCCCTCGACTGGATATTAAAGGCCCGAACCTGGTGAAGGGTATTCACATGGAAGGGCTTCGTGTCCTTGGCAAGCCCGAGCAATTCGCCCGTTATTACTATGAAAACGGTGCGGATGAGCTGATCTATATGGACGCCGTCGCCAGCCTCTATGGACGGAATAGTCTCTTGGACATCGTGCAAAGGACCGCACAGGAGATTTTTATCCCGCTGACGGTGGGTGGTGGATTGCGCACGGTGGACGATATCCGCACCGTCCTCCGGGCTGGGGCCGACAAGGTGTCCATCAACACCGCGGCGATTCAACGGCCAGAGCTCATTCGTGAAGCCTCCAGGGCTTTTGGGTCCTCCACCATTGTGGTGGCCATTGAAGCGATACAAAAGCCGGACGGTTCCTACGAAGCGTATACGGATTACGGCCGTCAAAAAACAGGCGTGGAGGTGTTATCCTGGGCCCAGCAAGCGACAGAACTTGGTGCTGGCGAGCTCCTCGTCACCTCCATTGATCGGGAGGGTACTGGGCAAGGTTTTGATCTGGCCCTGACGCGTCGCATTGCCGAAGCCGTCCCGATTCCTGTCATTGCGCATGGTGGTGCAGGGAAGGCGACTGATGTCCATGACGTGATCGTGGAAGGGAAGGCTGACGCTATTAGCGTCGCGTCGCTATTCCACTACCATGGGATGCAACAGCTCAGGTCAGATGAACAAGATTTCTTAGCCGAGGGAAATATTGAGTTTCTGCGCCGAGGCGTGGTATTTTCTAAAATCCAACCCGTGGGGCTCACCGCACTCAAGACGTTTCTCATCCAGCACGGTATTGAATGCCGTTGCTAACGAGTAGGGTCGCAATGTCCAGTCAAAATATTCCACCCATCAACATCGCCATCGTCGATTATGGTCTCGGGAATTTGTTCAGCGTTAAGCAAGCCTGCGAACATGTTGGTATGCAAGCGACTGTCACAGCATCCCGGACCACACTCCTCCAAGCTGATGCGGTGCTTTTACCTGGCGTCGGGGCATACGGTAACGCCATGACAACCCTGCACAAGCTGGATTTGGTGAGCGTTTTGCAAGACATTGCTGCCTCTGGAACTCCTCTTATAGGTATTTGCCTTGGGATGCAACTTCTCATGACTGAAAGTCATGAATTTGGATATTGCAGAGGCTTGGGAATTATCGAGGGATCTGTCGCCTATTTTGGATCTCCAGTAGAAGGCTCTTGCCCACTGAAGATTCCCCATGTAGGTTGGAGCCGGCTCGTAGCGACAAGGTCATGGGCGAATACTTTGCTAGATCATGTAGAAGATGGAGCCTATATGTATTTTGTCCATTCATATATTCTCCATCCCAGTGACCCTGGGGTTATTCTCGCAAAGTCTCGATATGGCCAGATTGAATTTTGCTCAAGTATATGGTCCAAGAATGTCTTCGCTTGCCAATTCCATCCCGAGCGAAGCGGATTATCTGGACTACAGATGTATCGCAACTTGCCTGCCTTTATTCAACATACTGCCCGAATGTCATAGTCGAAAGGTACCATGAATGTTGCCAGCTAAAGACCTGATGCCCATGTATGGATTGCCCAGTGAGATTCAGTACTGCATACGTTGTGTAATCTCCAATCAACGCCCACGTATTACTTTTGATCAGGATGGTGTATGTAGTGCGTGTCGCTATGCTGAACGTAAACATCATCAGTTTGACTGGGACCAGCGCGAGTTACAACTGCAAGCTCTGCTCGATAGACATCGCAGTAAGGATGGGGCGTATGATGTCATCGTTCCTTGCAGTGGTGGCAAAGACAGCGCATTTGTTGCACACCAACTCAAATACAAATATGACATGCATCCGCTAACAGTCACTTGGGCCCCTCACGTGTACACAGATATCGGATGGAGAAATTTACAAGATTTCATACAATCTGGTTTTGACAACATTCTTGGCACTCCGAATGGTAGTGTCCATCGACGTCTGACTCGTTTGGCTTTCGAGTTTCTTGGAGATCCATTTCAACCTTTCATTTATGGTCAGAAGGCTTTCCCCATGCGCATTGCCACCAACTACAAGATTCCTCTCATAATGTATGGAGAAAATGGGGAAGTTGAATATGGGGGCGATAGCAAAAATGAAAATAATCCAATTCATGACTTGGATGAAGATTTACTAAAACATTACTTCTCAGGTGTTGGACCATTACGGTGGGCAGAGCATGGTATCAATCTGCAAGATCTGCGTGTGTATACTCCTCCATCTCTACAAGAGATGAAAGAAATAGGTATTGAATGTCATTTCTTTGGTTATTACAAGAAATGGATTCCTCAAGAACAGTATTACTACGCATCTGAACACACGGGCTTCCAAGCCAATCCAGATGGACGCTCTGAGGGAACCTATTCTAAATATGCTAGCCTTGATGATAAAATTGATGGGTTTCACTATTATATGGCTTTTATTAAATTTGGGCTTGGACGCACTACTTCTGATGCCGCACACGAAATTCGCGATGGCCATTTGACCCGTGAAGAAGCGGTGGCTTTGGTGCGGCGTTATGATGGCGAATTTCCGCAGAAGTATTTCAAAGTTTTTTTGGACTATACAAGCATGTCAGAGGAGCAATTTTGGGACATTGTCAATTCATTTCGTTCTCCACATTTATGGGATAACATTAATGGCGAGTGGAAGCTGAGGTATCAAGTGTCCTGATGAGGATGTTTAGCATGAGAGACGGGATCTCTCGCTGCAAGCAGCGCAAGATCTTAAGTAGAAAGCGTATATCTAAATATGTTATATAGTCTTACATGGATGCCTTAATTATTCAACAGCTCTGCCTTTCTCCCGACAACTCAATCCGCCAAGCCATGTCTTGTATTGACCTCAATGGGCGTGGTATCGCCTTACTTGTCGACCAGAACGGCAGGCTCATAGGCACCATTACGGATGGCGATGTGCGGCGTGCTATGCTGGCGGGCATCGGCCTCGACACCGCAGTCAGTGTGCTGTTGGAGCGCAAGCAACAGCCTGTGACCGCACTCATCGGGACATCGTCCGAGACGCTGCTCCAATTGATGCGCGAGCATACTATTTATCAGATTCCACTGTTGGATCCGGCAGGATGCGTGGTTGGACTCGTGACGCTGGGCGAATTATTGCCTCCTTCTCGTCCTCCATTACAGGCCGTCGTCATGGCTGGCGGCTTTGGCATGCGTTTGCGTCCACTTACTGAAGACCTTCCCAAGCCAATGCTTCCCGTTGGAGATCGTCCCATCATCGAACATATCGTGGCGCGATTATGTGCAGCTGGCATTCGACAAATGAGCATTGCCACGCATTATAAGTCAGAGACGATTGTCCAGCACTTGGGCAATGGTCAGAAGTTTGGGGTCAATATCAGCTATGTGCATGAGGAGCGTCCCTTGGGGACGGCAGGGGCCTTGGGGCTCATGACCCCTTGGGAGACCACGTTACTGGTCATCAATGGCGACATACTCACCAGCCTGAACTATGCGCTGATGATGGCTTTTCATCAGGAGAATCAGGCGGTGATGACCGTCGCCGTCCGTCAGTACGACTTTCAGGTGCCTTATGGTGTCGTAGAAATGGACGGGATAGACATCCGTCGTCTGAGTGAAAAACCCCGGTTGCAGTTTTTCGTGAATGCCGGGGTGTATTTGCTCGAACCGAGTGTGTACCAATATATTCCTACGCAGCAGAAATTCGACATGACAGAGCTGATTACCCGGGTCGTGGCTGAGAACCAGCGGGTGGTCAGCTTTCCCGTCAGCGAATATTGGTTGGATATTGGGCAACATGCTGATTATGAGAAAGTCCAAGCGGATTTTCGACTGGAGGGGCCTGGGTGAGCTTGCATGGTCGACGCGTCTTGGTCACGGGAGCAGGCGGTTTCATCGGGAGTCACCTTGTCGAGCGCCTGGTGGAGCGTGGGGCGGTGACGCGTGCCTTGGTGCATTACAATGCCTTAGGCACGTGGGCGTGGCTAGATCACTCCCCCGTACGCAGTGCGATAGAAGTGGTGGCCGGTGATATCTACGACCGCGACAGCCTGCGCCGCGCGATGGACAAGGTCGAGGTGGTGTTTCATCTGGCGGCCTTGATTGCTATTCCCTATTCGTATCATGCCCCGGCTTCGTATATCCGTACCAACGTGGAAGGCACGCTCAATGTGCTCCAAACAGCCCACGAAGCGGGGGTCGCGCGTGTCGTCCATACCTCGACGAGCGAGGTCTACGGCACGGCGCGCTACACTCCCATTGACGAAGCCCATCCGCTCCAGGGGCAATCGCCCTATGCTGCCAGCAAAATTGGGGCGGACAAGATCGCCGAAGCTTTTCATCTGTCCTTTGGTCTGCCCATCGTGACGGTACGCCCTTTCAATACCTTTGGGCCACGCCAATCGAGTCGGGCGGTCATCCCCGCCATTATTACGCAATGCTTAGCGGGTGGCGCTGTCCGTTTAGGGAGTCTGCACCCCACGCGCGACCTCAACTACGTGGCCAATACGGTTGAGGGATTTCTCCTCGCGGCTACGCACCCGACCGCGGTGGGACAGACGATAAACCTCGGTTCTGGACGCGAGATCAGCATTGGTGATTTGGCGCAGCTGATCGCGCGCTTGACGGGCCAACCGCTCACCATTACCACCGAGGCCCAACGCATCCGTCCGCAGCATAGCGAGGTGGACCGTCTCCTAGCCGATCCCACCTTGGCACGGAGCCTGCTGGGCTGGGAACCCACCGTGAGCTTGGAAGAAGGCTTACAGCACACCATAGAATGGATGCAAGCACATCTAGAGAGGTATCGGCCTCATGACTATGTCCTTTGAGCCTGGCGCACCCGCTCCTGCAGGGGCTGTGCCGCTGTGTGTCCCCGAATTACGCGGTAATGAGTGGCTGTATCTCAAAGAATGTGTCGATACGAATTTTGTGTCGTCGGTGGGACCATTTGTCGACCGCTTTGAGCGGAACTTTGCCACCACACTGGGTGTGAGCCATGCTGTCGCGACAGCCAGTGGCACCGCCGCCTTGCATATCGCGTTGCTCGTGGCGGGTGTCCAACCGGACGACGAGGTGCTCGTTTCCACCCTCACGTTTATTGCCTCGGCGAACGCGATCCGCTATGTAGGAGCCTTCCCCGTCTTTATCGATGCGGAGCCAGCCTACTGGCAGATGGATCCACAGAAGGTCAGCGACTTTCTCGATAACGCCTGTTATCAGGAGCACGGCGAGCGGCGAAACAAAGCGACGGGGCGGCGCATTAAAGGCATTATGCCGGTGCATATCTTAGGGCACCCCGTCGATATGGACCCTCTGCTCCAAGTGGCCCAGCACTATAATCTCGTGGTGATCGAAGATGCGACGGAGAGTTTAGGAGCCCAATACAAAGGGCGCATGGTCGGCTGCCTCGGTGATCTGGCCTGCTTTAGCTTCAACGGCAACAAATTGATTACCACGGGTAGTGGCGGGATGCTCGTCACTGACAATGCGGCGTGGGCCCAGAAAGCGAAATATCTGACCACGCAGGCCAAAGATAATCCCATCGAGTATATCCATGGCGAGGTAGGCTATAACTATCGCTTGACGAACGTCCACGCCGCCCTTGGGTGTGCGCAGCTCGAAAGGCTGGACGAATATATTGCGACCAAGCGCCGTATCGCGCAAGCGTATACGCACGCCATAGAAGATATTCCGGGTCTCACGCCCATGCGCGAAGCCCCCTGGGCGTTCAGCGTGTTCTGGATGTATACCCTTCTCGTGGACGTGTACCAGTACGGCAGGGACAGTCGGGCACTCTTACAGCATTTGGCGCAGGCGCAGATCCAGACGCGTCCGCTGTGGCAGCCCCTCCATCTCTCGCCAGCCTACCGCGGTGCCTACTGTACCGACTGCACAGTAGCGGAGGGACTGCATCGCATGGCGTTGAGCCTCCCGTGTTCAGTGGGCTTACCATACACCGACCAAAGTCGTGTCATCCAAGCCGTGCGGGATGCCGCGCGCTTGGCGTCTGCTACTTCAGTCGAAGGCTAAAATCAGGAGTACGCGGTTGGCATCGTCAAAGCTAGGCAGCAATACCCGGGAACTCGCTGGAGCCTCAGCGATTTATGGCTTTGGCAACTTGGCCATTAAAGGTCTCAGTTTTCTTCTCTTACCGCTCTATACGCATTACTTGACCCCAGAAGATTATGGCCTCGTGGCTTTGACTGTCACCATTACATCTGTTCTCGGCATCCTCTACCCTCTAGGGCTGCATGGTGCCTTATCTCGTCTCTATTTCGACTCCCCTTCCGAGACTGTACGCCAGCAGAGCATCAGCACGCTATGGATTGCGATGGCCCTGGTGGCCACTGTGATCGCCGTGCTGTTGCATTATTTGTGTGCGAGTGTCATCCACGTCCTGGTAAAAGACATTACGTTCCTGCCCTATATTCGCATGGCAATTTGGACTGCATTTTTTGCTGTATTTAGCCTGCTGCCATTGACTCTCCTGCAAATCGAGAAACATCCTGGTCTCTATGTATTGGCGACTGCGACCAGTACTGTGCTGAGTGCAGGGCTCATTGTGAGCTTTGTGGTGATTCGTGGTCACGGTGCCTATGGTTATATACTTGGCACTTTGCTAACAGCCGTGTTGCTGGCTATGCCCTATGCATATTATACCATACGTCGCATACAATGCGTCTTTCATTGGGACATTTTGAAGTCTGCGTTAGCCTACAGCCTCCCGCTCATCCCTTATGGCTTGGCTGCATGGGTCATGGATCTTTCCGATAGATTTATTTTATCTATGTACCTTTCCTTGGGAGAGGTTGGTCTATATGTCTTGGGATATCAGTTAGCCTCGGTCATATCGCTCGTTGCTGCAGCGATCAATGCCGCGTGGATTCCCTTCCTCTTCTCCGCGGACGCCCAGCGTGGTGATGAGGCCAAAACAGATCTGATACGCCTCACAACCTATTACACGTTTATACTCGCATGGGTTGCCCTCGGCCTCGCGTTGCTGAGTCAAGATGCGCTCCATCTCTTGACGGCCCCTGCCTTCCATGCTGCATCCCAGGTGATTCCGTGGCTTGTTGGGGGTTTGCTGTTGGGGGGCTTGTACTATATCCCAGTGAGTTTTCTGTTCCTACGGTCCAAGACAGGCTACCTCCCTATTGTGACCATCACGGCGGGCATTATCAACGTGGGATTGAACCTGTGGCTCGCCCCGCGTTATGGCATTTTTGGGACAGCATGGGCCACCCTCGCGTCGTACGCCGCGATGTTGGTGCTGATCTGGTGGATAGCGCTGCGTGTGTACCCATTCGCCTATGAGTATCGCTGCCTCGGGAAGATCATGCTCGTCATGGTCGGCCTTTTTTCTATGGGCCACGCTGTGTCTCTGCACTCACATCTTCTCGAAGTTGTGCTACGTAGTGCGCTGTGGTTCATTTTTCCTGCCGTTCTCGCCGCACTCGGTGTCTTCACGCGTAGCGAACGAGAGCTCTGCGTCTCCTATGGAAAGAATGCGCTCATGGTGCTACGGCATCGTCCATAACATGCATAGTCATGAAGAATAAGTATGGAGGAGCACCCTATCAAGACAGAGCAGAAAGTGGTCATACCCTATGATGTCGTGGACATCTGCCTGCGCGAGATGGAGCACAAGCATGATCTGCTCCAATATCAAGTAGATGGTTGGTGTGCCTGGGTGCTGATACGCGGTGCCGTGCAGCGTACACTGTCCTATGATCTCCCAGCTCCCAACAGTGACCGGCACTGGGGGCAGCAGGTCGCATTGGCGTTGCAGGATCTCGGAGGCTTGCTGCGCTTACGGGGCACACGGTATGTCGTGAAGACGTATATATCAGGACTGGCAGACCAAGAAGAGGGCCACTACAAGGACATCTGGTTTGATGATCTCCTGGGCACACTGGATACGTACGTGAAAATTGACTCCGTCAACAATCCGCTGTTCTGGGCAAGGCGGCAAGAAGCACTGCGGCCGAGCGATCTGTCGGCGACGGCTTTTTCCCTGCTGTCAGGTGCCCTGGCATTGGTGGGGGGGCCGCGGTCTATCGCCAGCATCGCGCACGCCTTGAGTACCTGCTTGCAGAACACCTTTCACGTGGAAGTGTTCTCCTCACACTGGATCGCCCTGCGTTTGCGACGCTTTTATTGGCTGCGAAAGCTTTTTTCTTGGTTACTCCAGCGTCTGCATCCCACGCATCTCTTGGTTGCAGATGTAGGGGAGTACGCACTGGTTGCTGCGGCGAAGGCACACGGGATTCAGGTCATTGAACTGCAACATGGGTTCCTCGATCAGTATCATAGTGGTTACTCATGGACATCCTATGCAGTGCCATACAAATCTCACATGCCTGTACCTGATCGCCTATTCCTGTACGGCGAGTATTGGCAGAAGGCTCTTGAGCCTCATGGCTTCTGGCAAGAGGCGTTATGCGTTGTGGGCAATCCGCGCATAGACCAGTATAGGCGCCGTCGAGAGAGTGGCACCCTTCCCGACATCTGTACATTACTTTTGACGACGCAGGGCCTAGCCACAGAAGAGACTATCAATTTTATTGCCGATTTTCTCAGGATGGCACAAGGACGATGCGATCTTCATCTGCTTATCAAGCTGCATCCGGTCTATGAATGGAGTACAGCCCTCTATACCGCTGCCTTCCAGGATGATACTCGTGTCCAGATATGGTTGGGAAACGAGGCCCCCTCAACACTCGAACTGTTGACGCAAGTACATTTCCATCTCAGCATCTCCTCGACGTGTCATTATGACGCCCTAGGCGTAGGCGTGCCAACGGTGATTCTCCCCCTGCCCACCTATGAAATAGTGTTGCCGCTCTACCACGCCGGTCATGCGGCGTTGGCACGTGACCCTCAAGGCCTGGTGGATATTATTCTTCAACAGAGAAGATCGGACATCTCCGAGGATGTGAGGTCTTATTACTTTGCCCGCGATCCTCTCAAGCGGATGACGCAAGCGTTGGCAGGACATGTATAGGCTCGCAGTCGCCGCCCTGGGATGCGCCCAGTTGGAGTGGCTGGACGCATCCATCGCGGCCAAGCGCCGCATGGCCACCGTGTAGACGCACGCCCTCGCCGCGCTTCCTGGTCTCACGCCCAGGCGCGAAGCCCTCTGGGCGTTCAGCATCGCCCTCCCTATGATCGCCTGGGTATCCTGGTGCTGCTCCTTGGTCGCCTACAGCACCTCTGAGACCATCAGGCCCTCCTGCATTTGCACTCGTCGATGAGCCTGGTGGGCACAGCGCTGCACTGGGGCTGAGCCACACACTCGGCCAGGGTGCGCGTCTCATGCATGGGGCACTGTCTCCTCTTTTACGCTTGACTCCCATGATGGGCTCGATGATATTGGCCGCACTATTTATGGTCAAGTCACGATGAGGAGACGTGGTATGTTCGAGGGTTTTACGCAACGGCAGATCACCACCAGTGGCACGACGATCAACCTGGTGACCGGCGGCAGTGGCCCTGGCTTGCTGCTGCTGCACGGCTATCCGCAGACGCATGCCATGTGGCACAAAATTGCCCCACGCCTGGCGCAGGATTTTACGGTGGTTGCGGCGGATCTCCGCGGCTATGGCGACAGTGGCAAGCCGCCGGGCGATCCTGAGCACCGCACCTACGCGAAGCGCGCCATGGCGCAGGACCAGGTGGAGGTGATGCAACAGTTAGGCTTTGAGACGTTTTATCTGGTGGGACATGACCGTGGGGCGCGGGTATCGCACCGCCTGACCCTGGATCACCCGCAGCGCGTGCGCAAGCTGGCGGTGCTGGACATCATCCCGACGCACCGTATGTTCAGCATCGTCAACAAAGAGATGGCCACCTCAACGTATCACTGGTTTTTTCTCATCCAACCGGCGGACTTGCCCGAACGCCTCATCGGTGGCGCCCCTGAGCGCTTCTTACACAACTCGTTTGGTCGTGCTCCCGAGGCGCATACCCCGGAGGCCATGGCCGAGTACATCCGCTGCTTCAACGCCGCCACCATTCATGCCACCTGCGAGGATTACCGCGCTGGCGCCAGCATTGACCTGGTGTATGACGAGGCGGATCTGCAGGCCGGGAAACGCGTCACGTGTCCGTTCTTCGCCCTCTGGAGTAGCACCGGCTATGTCGGACGCACGCAGGACGTCCTGAGCGTCTGGCGCGAGTATGCCACCAATGTGCAAGGGCAGTCCCTGCCGTGCGGGCATTTTCTGGCCGAGGCGATGCCGGATGAGACGTATAACATTGTGCGGTCGTTTTTGCTGGCGCCGTAGCGCCCCCTGAACGCCTGTCTCGCGAGGCGAGTGCTCGGCCCGTCTGCGTTGTCGGGGCGACCAGCCGGTCGCTCCTCTTAGGATAGACAGACGCTTATCAAAGGCACCGCACAGTGCCGTACAATCGTGCGAGAAGTGCGATAGCCAGCCTCTGCCAAGGAGATATGCCCGATGTTCGATGGTTTTACGTCCGCCCAGATTCAGACGTCCGACCCTGAGGTGCGCATCAATCTGCGCTACGGGGGCAGTGGTCAGCCACTGCTCTTGCTGCACGGCAACCCACTGACCCACGTGCACTGGCACCTGGTGGCCCCGCGGCTGGCCGAGGAGTTCACCGTGGTGGTGGCGGACTTACGGGGCTATGGCGATAGCGGCAAGCCCCGCGGCCTGCCGGACCACAGTAACTACTCCTTCCGGCGCATGGCGCAAGACCAGGTCGAGGTGATGGCGGCTCTGGGCTTCACGCACTTTGCGGTGGCCGGCCATGACCGGGGCGCCCGGACGGCGTATCGTATGGCCCTGGATCATCCCGACACCATCCGTAAGTTTGCCAGTATTGACATTCTCCCGACGCACTACCTCTGGACGCATCTCACCCGGGAATGGGCGCTGAATTCGTTCCACTGGACGTTTATGGCCCAGCCCTACGATATCCCCGAGCAGTTCTTCGCAGGGAAGGAACGGTATTATATTGAGAAGAAGCTGACGGCGATGGGCATTGGCAAGGGGGGCTTCACCCCGGAGACCCTGGCGGAATACGCGCGCTGTTGTACCGCCGAGCAGCTCCATGCGGTGTGCGAAGATTATCGCGCCGGGGCGACACTGGACTTTGAGATGGACCGTACGGATGTCGAGGCGGGGCATCGCATCGCGTGTCCTGTCCTGGTGCTGTGGGGCAGCCTCAGTCACACGGAGAAGATGTTTGACACACGTGAAGCCTGGGTTCCCTATGCCAGCAACATTGTCAAATTCTGCCCGTTGCCGTGCGGACACTATCCGGCGGAACAGGTGCCAGACGACCTCTATACGGAGCTGCGGGCGTTCTTCCGCGACTGAGCGGGCGCGGCACCCCTGACAAGGGGAGGTTTTTTTAAAAATCAGGTGAGAGGGCTTCCCTCCTTGTGGCCTCCTGTGAGGTATTCCACTACCCACAACCGCGAGGAGGGAAGCCCTGTGTGGCCAGACCGGGTTCGACCCCTGGCGGACCCCCCTCCTGCCCCATCTGGCCGATGTGCGCCCGCCCCAGGCCACCGTGTTGGCGCTGTGGAGCGTCGGGAGGGAGCGGGCCGGGCCGGGCCGGGCACCCCCCTGGCGCGGCCGTGGCTGCCACCACCTTGGGCCAGTGCGGTGGGGGGCGGGCCAGCAGGGTGGTCGCGCGCGGCGGGGTGAGTCCGGGGGCGGGGGCGACGTGGGGGCTGCGCCGTGGCGGGGGAGCCGCGGCAGAGACGATGCCCCCCAGCACGCGGCTGGACGTGCCAGTGTGGTGTCCCGAGCGGTCACGGTCACGCCGGGCGGCCCGCCTGCGGCTGGTGAGCGTGGGGCGCCAGGGTTGGGGGGACTGGTGGGTGGCCCTGCGGCGCCAGGAGCCGTGCTCCACAGGGCCTGTTGTCCCCGAAGCATGGCCTGCGGTGCCGTCATGGGAGGAAGACGCCCACGAGCCGCAGCAGGCCATGCCACAGGACGCAGGAGGTCGCAGGAGAGCGCCGCTGTGGCTTCTGGTTTACAAGCATAGGCCTATCAATGGGTTAGAAAAAAACCTCCCCCTCAAAGCCCGGGCTCTCGGGGGCAGCGGGTCGCTCGGGTGGAAGTGGTCTGGGATGCCTTTGGTCTGGGATGCCTTTGGTCTGGGATGCCTTTGGTCTGGGATGCCTTTGGTCTGGGATGCCTTTGGTCTGGGATGCCTTTGGTCTGGGATGCCTTTGGTCTGGGATGCCTTTGGTCTGG
>SXND01000025.1 GCA_005777235.1 Pseudomonadota bacterium | reverse complement strand
TGCGCACTCTCGCCGAACGCACCGTCGAAGCCCTCTGGAGCGCCATTGGTAAGATCTATGATGCGGTCACCCCATCCCATTGCAACAACTTCTTCTATAAAGCCGGATATGCAGTGCGTAAATTATGAAAATGCTCTAGTGTGCAGTGGGTGTTATTTGGCTATAGCCTGGCCTTCGGCCCCGACATCGGTGGGCTGATCGGCAGCTTGCACTACGTGGGGTTGGCCACGGTGGGCATGGAGCCGGGGCCGTACGCTGACACCATCCCGCACTTAGCCTTCATGATTTTTCAGGGCATGTTTGCGGCCATTACGCCCGCGTTGATTACTGGGGCGTTTGCCGAGCGCATGAAATTCAAGACGTTCTTGGTCTTTGGGCTCCTGTGGGCCACGTTTGTGTACGATCCCCTGGCACATTGGGTCTGGGGCAAGGGCGGATGGATGGGGGCCGATGGGCTGGGGGCGCTAGATTTCGCTGGGGGCACCGTGGTCCATATCAGCTCGGGCATCTCGGCGCTTGTCTGTGCCCTGGTGGTGGGGCGGCGGCGCGGCTTTCCCACGGAATATATGGCGCCGCATAATTTGCCCTTTGCGGTGACGGGCGCCGCACTGCTGTGGGTCGGGTGGTTTGGCTTCAATGCGGGGAGTGCGCTGAAGGCCGATGGCCTGGCGGCGAACGCGTTTGTCACCACGAATACCGCGGCGGCGACGGCGGCCTTGACCTGGCTCTTTGCCGAGTGGAAGCACTCGGGCAAACCGACGCTTCTCGGGGCGGCGAGTGGGGCGGTGGCTGGTCTGGTGGCCATTACGCCAGGGTCGGGGTTTGTCAGCCCATTAGCGGCGATTGCGATTGGCGGCATCGGCGGCCTCCTGTGTTTTGCTGCGGTGGTCATGAAGAGCCGCTTTGGTTATGATGACTCCCTGGACGTTGTTGGGGTCCATGGCGTGGGTGGCACCTGGGGCGCCCTCGCGACGGGACTCTTTGCCTCGACCGCTATCAATGCGGCAGGCCAGAACGGCTTGCTCTTGGGGAATGCCAAGACCTTGGGCGTGCAGGCCCTCTCTGTCCTCGCCACCTTAGTGTTTGCCGCTGTGGTCACGTTCATCATTCTCAAAGTCTTAGACGCGACCATGGGTTTGCGTGTGCCCACCGAGGATGAACAGATGGGCCTTGATCTGAGCCAGCATAACGAAGCGGGCTACACGATGTAACGTGCCAGGGGTGTCCGTGAGCAAACGTCTACGAACGGTGTGCATGGGTGGGATGCTGGGTTGCTTGCTGGGATTCTGGGGCGATCCAGTGTCTGGTGGGACGCGGGAAGCGCCGTATGAGTCCTTCATCCTGAGTGCGGCTCAGGAGCAGGGGCTGGAACCGGCGCTGGTCAAAGCCGTGATCAAATGCGAAAGCGGCTTTAATCCCCAGGCGCGGTCTCCGAAGGGAGCCGAGGGACTGATGCAGTTGATGCCCGGCACGCAGACGATGCTGGGGGTCAGCAATGCCTTCGATCCGCAACGTAACATTATGGCCGGCACGCGCTATCTGGCCACGCTCAAACAGATGTTTCGCGGCGACATCCGCCTGGCGCTGGCAGCCTACAACGCTGGGCCACAGACGGTGATTACCGCCAACTATAGCGTGCCGGCCATTACCGAAACGCAACAGTACGTGCGCTGTGTCACCGCGGCGCAGGAACAGTATCGGCAATACGGCAGCATGCCGTTCCTGACGCCCATACGGCTCGACCCACCGCGTCTGCGTCCTCTGGCACCGGGGGGCCGTGCGCTCGTGCCGACACCGTCTGGCGCTCAGACGCTGCTGGTCAACCCGTTACGTCTGTCCAGTCCAGTGGCACAGCTTGGGCAGCAGGTGACGGTTGAACTCGAAGCCGTCAACACCAGTCCACGCTTGGGCTATGGCATTGTCATGATTAACTATCCCGAGCATCTCGTCTCGTTTATGGCCATGCACACGAGTGGGTATGAAACCACGGTCCAGATTCCCCAAGCCACGACGGAACCTGGCACCCACGGTGTCTCGGTGCAGCGGCTGCTGTCCAGCCATTGGCAGGCCTGGGCGCCTGGGGAACGTCGTACGGCGCGGATTGCGCTGGTGCCCCGTCTTCCACAAGAAATTATGCTGCACGTCAGCGTCGTGCTCGATGAGCCAGGCAACCGCGGCACCACCCAGCGTTGGAGTTCCATGGTGCGCATTCCCATGCAAGCTGCTGCTCTGGTCGAGCGTCCGCAGAGACGCCAGACGGCCCAACGTCGCTAAGGCGCACCGGACGTCTGCCATCGGAGGAAAACGTCATGCGTATTGCCACCTGGAATGTGAATTCGCTCCGTGTGCGCTTGGAAGCGCTCCAGCACTGGCTCACGGAGGATGGCCCGGACGTCGTCTGTCTGCAAGAGACCAAAGTCACCGATGACCTCTTTCCCGCCCAAGCGCTGGCCGACGTAGGGTACCACACGCTTTTTACGGGGCAAAAGACGTATAATGGCGTCGCGCTGCTGTCACGCCTGCCCATGAGCGACGTGCGCCTGGCCTTGCCAGGGGCCCCGCCCGCCGACGAGAAACGCTTCATTGCCGCGACCATCGCCGGCATCCAGGTGATCAATGTCTATGTACCCAACGGCCAAGCCGTCGGGTCGCCCAAGTTTCACTACAAGCTCGCCTGGTTACAGGCACTGCAGACGTTTCTGCGCACCGCCTACACCCCAGAGCAACCTGTGCTGTTGTGTGGCGATTTCAATATCGCCCCGGAAGCACGCGATGTCTATGATGTGGCCAAAGCCGAGGGGGAGATTTTGTTTCACCCGGACGAACACGCCGCCTTTGCCCAATTGGTGGCCTGGGGCCTATGCGATACCCTGCGGTTGCATCAGCAGGAGGGTGGTTTGTATAGCTGGTGGGACTATCGGGCCATGGCCTTCCGGCGCAATCTGGGCTTCCGCATTGATCACATCCTGGTCACGCCTCCCCTCGCGGCGCGTTGCACTGCCGTCACCCTGGAACGAGCCCTCCGCACGTTGCCCAAACCGTCGGACCACATCCCCGTGGTCGCGACGTTTCGTACGCTGTCATGAGTGTGCAAAGTATGCTTATGGATGGGAGAAGGGCTGGAGAGGAGCACGTCAGCCATGATCTTCATCATCTACCGCATTGTGGATGCCCTGGATCTCGTGGGACGCTTAGATGCCGACCTGACGCGGGAGTTTGGGCCTGAGGCGGTGTTCCGCGACATGACTCGTCTGGAAGGCGGCCAAGATTGGACGAAGGTCTTGGAGCATAACGCCAAAACGCGCCCAGTCATGCTGGCAGTCATTGGCCTCACGTGGCAGACGGTAGCGTATCCTGATGGGGACTGGCAAGGGGTTCCACGGCTGTGGAATCCCGAGGATTGGGTCCGCAGGGAGATTACGCTAGCCCTGGACGCGGCCCAGACCGTCATTCCTGTGCTGTGTAATGGGGCCACGATGCCACCGGAGGGCTGGCTTAAGCAGTGCGGCCTGGAGCGTTTGCATCGTCTGCAAGCGGTCGTACTGCGTTCCACCGAATACGAGACTGATCTACGGCGCCTATTGGACGTCTTGGTACGGCGCTGCCCGGCACTGCACACATCCCGCCAGGACATGGCCCAGCAGGCGGCTTCCAGCAGCGTTGTGGCACACGGCAACGCGGACAGTCCATTGACGATGATGATATTCCTCCCGCTATCCTGACGAATATCGAAATGCTTCCTGCGCCCCTGGGTTTCTTGCGGGGCTGGAGCATACGTGACATCCTCAAACCACTGACGCAAGCAAATCCCCACCTGCTACCGGAAATCCTCGCCTGCGCCCTGGGAGATTCTGGCCAGCGCAGTAGCCGTACAGACTGCTTCGAGGCCCTGGCTCCTGCATTGTTGACCCACCCGCACCCTGCCCAGGAGATCTACCACCGCATCCAAGCGGTTACAATACCTTACCATCGTGCCCGCGGCCTGTTACGGCTCAGCCAACACTGGCCGGAGCAGCGGGAGCAGCTGATGGCCGAGGCGGCAGTCGCAGCCGAACAAGTGGCTGATTTTGCCCATCGGCAGCAGATCTTTGAATGGCTGGCCACCACATGTGACGATGCGCAGATGGAGAGCTACTGGGCCCAGGCTGCCGAGGCTGCCGTGCACATGACAGATCCCGACGACCAGGCCCGGGCCTGGGGACGCCTGGCTATGGCCTCCAAACCTGGGCGAGCCATTGCCTGCTTCCAGCAGGCGTTCCAAGCGACGATGACCATTCCAGACGAGTTTGCCCGCTCGACCACGCTGCGCTTGCTGCGCCGCGTCGCCACAGGTTTGCCGGAGCTGGATGAGGTCTTCCAGGTGGCGCTTGGGACGTTGCACGATCCGGTACAACAAGCGCGTGCCGCTGAGGACTGGCAGACGGTCTTGAGATTGGTGCTACCGACGTTACAGCACGAAACGCAGTACCGCGAGGTCTGGGCTGTGCTCTCCCTGGCCTCTGCAGTCGCAGCTGAGACAGCGCCCTGGTTACACGAGACGACTTTGTGGCGGCAGTTCGTGGAGCATCCAGCGCCAGAGCATCTTGCGGCGCTTGCCGCAGCCTCGCGAGATGCGCTGCTGGATCTCACGCCCTTAGCTGCGCTGTGTCTTGAACGGCTACTAGAAAAGGGCGAAACGGTCATCGTTGAGTCGCTGTATGCGCGGCTCCGGGCCGCTTCCTGGGAGGTGGTGCCGTTTCTCAAGCGCCAGCTCCATACCGCCTCACCGCAGATTGCCGCCATGTCGGCGTTGTTCTTGACGGAGTTGCAGGGACTCTCCAAGGCGGTCATCCCCGGTCTGCTGGCGTGTTTGACCGCCGCTGATGATCTCATCAGTCACCGGGCTGCAGAGCAACTCTATGGTGGTCCCCAAGAGCCTCTCTTTCGTGCCTCGCTTCTTGGCAGGGAGGCGCGAGATGTGCTCTTTGAGGCCGGCAGCAGTGTGTCAGCGCCCCACCGTATCCATTACAGCGTCACATGGTTTTGTGCACGGCTCCTGTACGATGCCGCAGCGCATATCGCTACCTGGGTGACTCAACTCCAACGTGATCCGCAATCGCTTAGCGCCAGGTGCGCCTTGGGCTCCGTGCAGCACGTGGAAGGCGCCGCGTGGGACGCACTCTTGAGCGCCCTTGCCAACGGGTCTGCCACCGTCAAGCGTGCCATGCTCAGGAGCATGGCATATCTGGCAAAACACGACCGTTTGGACGCTGGCCGCTGGGAGGCACTCCGGCACGTCATGGCCAGCCATGACCATACTGATCTTGGAGCAGACACCTGTCTCGTCATTAATCTGGAAAACCTCGCAGCCGTTGTGCTTGAGAGTCTGTCCGCCTCGCCCACTCCGGTGGTGTCCAGCGAGCTGGTGAGCCAGGCGCGCCAGTTGCTGCTGGAGCGCCATGGTGTCGCCTGGCAGAGCATCTGTGCCCACGAGGATGCTGAGCAAGGACTGGCGCAGCTCAAGGCAGTAGGGCAGACGATGTATACGACGAAGGCGTCGGAGGTGGAGCGCTGGGCGTATGCCGCCAACGCCGCGAAGACGGGCGTGCAACACGCTGGGTTTCTCGAACTGCTGGCGGAATGGACTGTTTGTGCTCTTGCTGAGTCCATGACTAATCATGCGGATGTTCACGCCGAACGGGCGCGTCTCCTGGAGTTGTTGGCGGGTGCCGCCATGCAGGCCCCGGCCCGTTTCCACAGCTCAGCGATTAAACCTCGTCTGCAGCCTCTCTTGTTGCGTGCAGCGACCGAACAAAACTGGTACACCGGGCGAGCCGATGCCGTGCGCTTACTGGGCTACATGCGCCACCTGTCGCTGGCATTACTGCCCGCGCTGCGCGCTGCCTTAGCTGATATCGCACCCGTGCGCGAGGCCGCCATGGAAGCCATGGGACTCTTCCGCCGCATGGATCCCGAGGTGCTGCCGGAACTCCAGACCTGGCTCAGCGATACCAGTGGCCTGGTTGCCTTCGCCACGGCGCGGCTGCTGACGGCCATCGGGCGGCATACCCAGATTGCTGGCCGACATGATCGGGCGGCGACAGCGTTGCGGCGTGACATTGTGCAGATGTTGGCGGACGCGGTGCGCGACCCGCGCTCGCACCGGCCGCTGCATTTCGGCTCCAACACCACGCCGACTCCAAGCGTACCGCAGTTGTGTGACTTCTTGTTCGATTGCCTACTCACAGTCGCGGGCTATGATGAGAAGGCGTAAGTAAAAGGCGGAAGCCATGTCCCACCCAATCATTGCTCTGGAGCCACTGGCTCTGTAAGACACTCAGGCCTTGGTGCCGTATCTGCCAGAGTGAGCCGTGTCCGTTGACATCGAAGGCACCACCCTGGTTTTACGAGTCAGCATCGTCTCCCAAACCTTCCGCCGAACGCCGTCCCGGCGTTACACCGGTTTCCCCTGTCCACGCAGTGCAGCACGCTGCGGCTCAAACGGCGTGAGATCGACGCTACGCGCCCGTCCGTCCACGATCAACTCTGCCATGGCCAGGCCGCTGGCCGGAGCATTCAAGATACCCCAGCAGCTATGGCCAGTCGCAATATAGGCTCCAGCCACCTCCGGCACCGGGCCGAGCAGCGGCAGGCCATCATCGGTGACCGGACGGTAGCACGCCTGCACCCGCTCGGGTGTTAAGCCGGCCAGAGACGACGACAGGGTGGCGGCAATGTGTTGTAAGAACGGCCCCGCTTCGGGACGAGGCTGCACCAGCTCTGGGCTCTCAGGCAGCGCAGCCTGTTCGGAGAATCCACACAAGTACACCTCGCCGTCCGGGCGCGGGTAGACTTCCGGCTCCAGGTGCTCACCGGTATCGGTGATGTACTGTACGAACAGGGCCTGGGCTGGAATCGGCGTCGTGGGTTTGAGCGTGATACTGTGGCCCTTCAAGCCCCACACCGGCGGCAGTGGCAGCCACTGTGCGGCGCACCCCGACCACGGTCCCATAGCGATGACGACTTGCTCTGTCGGTAGCAGTGTGCCATCCACCTGCACGCCGCGCACCTTGCCCGCGGACACGTCAATCCCCTCGACACAGCCCATACGCAGTTGTGCCCCGCGGGCCTGCGCCGCGTGCAGCAGGGCATGGGTGAATTGCGCCGGATGCACCTGCGCCGTGGTGGCGGGTGTCCCCAAGACGCGGGTGGGTACGCCCTGACTGTCGAGCCAGGCCAGGGCCTCTGGCATAGTATCCGGGCGCTGCACGCCATGCGCCCCCGCAGCGACAGCGAGGGTGGTGAGACGCCGATAGCCATAGTCCACGCCCAGCGCCTGCGCCAGGTCGGCGTGCAACTGAAAACTAGTGCGCGCCAGCGGGGCGAGCGGCGAGCCATCACACCAGTCCAGGGCCAGGAAGCCGCCAGCTTTGCCAGACGCAGCGCAGGCCACAGCGCTACGCTCGATGAGAGTGACAGGCACGCCACGGAGCGACAGGTAATACGCCACGGCGGCACCAATGACGCCAGCGCCACAGATGACAACGGGGGCATGGTTAGGATACGGCATACGCCTCTCCTTTGCTTATCCGGCCGTCAATAAAAACACGCCGAGGACGATGAGAATAGTGCCGAAAACAATACGGCCTGTCAGCGTCTCTACACCCTTGAGGCAGAAAAACGTGAGCACCAAGACAAAGAGCGGCGAGGTGCCATTTAAGGGGGTGACCACGCTCACCTGCCCAAGCCTGAGCGCAAACAAGCCCAGCAGCACCCCAGCGTTTTCTGTGACGCCGGCCAGAAGAAAATAGCGCAGACTACGGCCATCGCAACGCAGCCTCTTCAGGGTGCCCGAGGCCACTAGATAGGCTGTAAAGGCAAGAAAGGCCGTGGTGATGTTGACGGCAAAGGCAAACACTGGATGGGCATGAATTAACCCCAGTTTACGGACAATGGCCACGGCCCCAAAGCAAAAGGCGGAGAGAAACGGATACCAGAGCTGCCACGGGCGAAAGCCCACAGAGCGCCCACTCAGGGACAGCAGAGTGGTGCCACAGACGATCACCGCGGTCCCGGCAAGAATGGGCAGCGTCACACGCTCGCCGAGCAGCATAATGGCCAGGCCGGTCGAAATAAACGGGTTGAGGTTGTTGATAGCCGCGGCCACCGGGGCACCGACTTTGTCAATGCTGAGGAAACGCAGAAAGCGGCCCGCCACCGTCCCCAGGAGTCCGGAGGCAATGAAGAAGGGTAAGGCACGGGCCTGAAAGTCGGACACTGGCACCAGGAGAAACGTGGCACCCCAGAGGCCGACCATGCCAACCACGAGATTGAGCCAGAAGCCGGCATAGGGATTGGATGTGCCGAGTCCCTGGCGAATGGTGACCGTGGCCACTGCCGAGCACAAGGCCCCAGCAACCGCAAGTGTATGGACGATGAGAGACATGAGGCCCCTTGTCAGCACGTAGAATCACGCAAGCAGGGACCTCAAACCTCAGGTCCAAACTCATCACGAGCCACCAACCATGCATCACTGTGTCAAAACAAGGCAATGGGATTGGCCGGAGAGCCCGTGCCACCCACGACTTTCAGCGGTGCAATGGTCAGCATAAACTCATAGCGCCCTTCCTCAGCGCACACAGCCGCCAGGGGTTGCAACAGGGCGTTGTCGAGCAGCGCAATGCCGTAGGCAAAAATGGCGCCATGCACCGACCAGGGCAGGTCGTAGCCGTTGGGCATGAGATCCATCATGTCCCACACCAGCACAGCAATGTCATGGTCACGCAGGAAGGGCAGGCAGGAGGCGTGCAGTCCGGGGCGCTCCGGGTTGCGCGTGCCAAAGGGCACACCGTAATACTGATCGGGATAATCGGCCTGTAAAGCATCCCGGCCACTGCATACCACCAGGGCGTCGCCCGGCTCGATGGTCACGCCCTGGGCCCGGGCGATGTCTTCAAGTTCCCAGCCGTGCACCGGTTTATCCATCGTCACGTAGGGCTCGCCACGGTATTTCGGCACATCGAGCAACACGCCACGCGTGATCAGGCCCGTGCTCCAGTGATCCACACTGCCAAACGTCGCCCCGTCAAAAGTGATTTCTTTGGCCGGATTGCGGCCGTTCCACATGCCGTGGTCATCCCAGGTGTGGCACAGGGCATCTAGATGTGTGGAGGCAATGCCGTGGTAATAGATGCCCACATAGTCCGCAGAGAAGCCGCCGGTGCCGCGTGGCACGATCTTCATCCAGTGGTCTGCGGGAAAGGTGTTGCCCGGCGCTGGCATCTTAGGGAAATCGCGACTCAGCGACACGCTCCGTCCCGTGCGCACCAGGGAGGCGGCTTTGACGCGCTTCGCCGGGGTGATCAAGTTAATGGCGCCTACCTGGTCGTCCTGACCCCAGCGGCCCCAGTTCCGTCGTTCGTGCAGATACGCCTGGACTTCCTCACGTGTGGGTATACGCCGTTCTGCCATCGTGATCTCTCCTCAGTGGTGCGCTGTTGGCGGCTCGCGATTGTTGAGGCGGGCATTGTAGCATGGTTTGCTCCTTGTATTTTGGGAAGTCTGCGCTGGTCCAGCAATGCGCATCTTGCACACGCCCACGCGGTGAGCCCCTCTGCGCGGGCTTGGCCCGCTCCGACCGGGAGGCTGGAGATGCCCGCTTTCCTGCCTGTAGGAGCGGCCCAGGCCCGCGAGGTCGCCGCTGACGCACCAGCCATCGCACTGGCCACAATGAGCATGGCTGGCGCTGGTCACAGACCTGGGGCCTCCCTCACGCCCATAGCCCAGCTGGCGCCTTGAGGCGCCCATGGTTGTGCCAGGGGCACGACTGGCATGGGGTGGTGCGGGGCATCGTACGGGGCTTTGGCCCCTCACGTTTGCTGAAGACCCCGGCAGCGCCTCACGCTTGTGTGCTTGCCAGCCGCCGCGCATAGAGTGCCAGCAGCCGCTCCCAATGGCGCTCGGCCGCGGGCTGGTCATAACACCAGCGCTGCGGGAAAGCGAAGCCGTGATGCACGCCGGGATACAACTCCACCTCACCGGCCACGCCTGACAACTTGAACAAGCCGCGCAGCTCCTCGACCATGGGCAGCGGAGCGAGATTGTCATGCTCGGCGCAGCCGATATACAGCTCGCCCTGCACTTGGCCCAGGGAGCGATGCGGACTTTCCTCGGCATCACTGACCAACCAGGTGCCGTAGAACGAAGCCGCGGCGGTAATACGCTCGGGATAGCGTGCCGCGGCGGCCAGGGCATACGGGCCACTCATACAATAGCCGTGACATCCCACCGGGCCTTGCTTGACCTCCTCCTGACGATCTATATAGGCCAGCATTGAGGCGATATCGCGCATCACCGGTGGGATAGTCATCTTGGTGCGCACGGCGCGCATGCGGTCGCGCTCCGCTGAGCCCTCTTCGAGGACATCTGGGCCAAAGATGGTATCGCGTCCGGCGCGGTAGTAGAGATTCGGCAGCAGGACGTAATAGCCCACGGTGGCCAGGCGGCGCGACATGTCGCGGAGTTCCTCGCGGATGCCAGGGGCATCCATCAGGAAAAACACGGCGGGGAATGGCCCACCGCGTTCGGGACGACAGACAAAGGTTTCCATCTGACCGTCGACAGTGGTAATGTCCAACGTCTCTTCAATCATGGGGATGATCCCTCACTGGTATGACGCTTACGTCGGGATGGCTCTTGCCTAGCCGGGCGCCGCACGCCAGCACGGCTAGGCACCTCGGCAGCAGACGCTGTAGCATACGCTATCAGAGAGACGTTTTCCGGTGGCATGTGCCCCCAATGTGCTTTATCCTTCCGGCAGCTTTGTCCGTGCGCCCTCGCACGGCCTGACGTTTTCAGCATAGGAGCATTGCCGTATGAGTATTGGCACCTCTGTCCCCCTGCCGGCCTATACCATTGATCCGGCCTTTATGGCCAAAAAGGCGGAGGAACTCGGCTTCGAGTCGATCTGGTACGCGGAACATCCCGCCGTGCCCGTGCATAGCACCAGCCCCTTCCCCTCCACAGGTGGGGAGATCCCCTGGACCTACTCGCATTTTACGGACCCCTATATCGCCTTAGCCCGCGCCTCCGGCGTAACGACGAAGATCAAATTGGGCACCGGCATCACCCTGGTGCCGGAGCGCAATCCCCTGCTACTGGCCAAGGAAATCGCGGCGCTGGATTTGTATAGTGGCGGGCGGTTCTTGTTCGGTATTGGCACGGGCTGGCTGCGGGAAGAAACGGAGCTGATGGGTGGCGACTTCGTGCACCGCTGGACACAGACGCGGGAAGCTATTGAAGTGATGAAAGCCCTGTGGACGCAAGACGAGGCAGAGTACCACGGTACGTATTTTAACTTTCCGCTGGTGCGCTCGTATCCCAAGCCGGCGCAGAAGCCGCATCCGCCGGTGATTCTCGGGGGACACGCCAAGAACGTGCTGCGGCGTGTGGTGGACCATGCCGATGGCTGGTTACCCAATCGCATCACGCCAGCGGAGGTCGAAACCAGCCGGGGCCTGCTCGATAGTATGGCGAAGGAAGCCGGGCGCGATCCGCGCTCGATTAGCATTTCGGTGTATGGCCAGCCAGCGGATCGCACCATCGTGCAAGCGCTGCTCAATGCCGGAGCCGACCGGGTGGTGGTGCGGCCTGAGCATGTGGAGACGGAAGCCGCCATGGGCGAACAATTGGAGCGCATGGCTGAGGCGGTGCTGCGCTAGCGTCCGCATGGGCCGCAGCGGCCGCTGTGGATGCCTTGCCAGCGGCGTGGCATGCGCGTATGGTGGCATGGGGGCAGGCACTGCGTGCCACGGTCACCTGAGAGCGGGGTACGGGAGCAGTCTTATGGCGGAGCGACAAAAATTAGCTGATGCTGACATTCAGGCACGTCTCGTTGACAGACCTGGCTGGGCGCTTGTGGATGGCAAGCTCCATAAAGATTTTCGTTTTGGGTCGTTTGTACAGGCGTTTGGCTTCATGACGCAAGTGGCGCTGGTGGCGGAGGCCATGAATCATCATCCGGACTGGACAAATGTCTATAATCGGGTCACTGTTGACCTCAATACCCATGATCTGGCGGGTATCAGTGCCTTAGATTTTACCCTGGCACAGCGTATCGACGCGATCGCTGGCTAGAGGGGAGTGTGGGAATGGATACGCCGAGTGAGAAAAATCTTCTCAAAATGCGTAACTTTGTCGAAAAGTTTGCGGAGAAGTCTGGATCGTATCTGCATCCGGACCGGATGGTCACCGAAGTGGTGGTGGAAGGGCTGGCGCGACACATCGAAGAAGTGGGCCGGCCATTGTGCCCCTGCAATTTTTATCCAGACAAGCAGGCCGAGGCGAAGTTGCGGCGTTGGATGTGTGCTTGTAACGAGATGCAAATCTACAAGTACTGCCATTGACTGCTGTTCGTAAACCCGGAGGGTTTACCGATCACGGAGCATTTACCCGAAGATCACGAAGGACGGCAGATTTACGGCCTCGTCAAAGACCCGCATCCCGAGAAGGGCCGGGCCTTGAGGCATCGTGCCGGCTTGCCGGACGACGAAGGTGAGACGACGGCAGAATAAGCAAGGCGGGTGCCAGAGTCACATCAGGCTTCCTCGACGCGCTCTAGCGCTTCTGGTAGTATAATTGTGGTTCTGTGTCACCTCGACCGCACATGGGGCTCTAGAACATCTCTGTTGTAGGCAGACCCGGCGCGGTGTGGCAGAGTATATCAGCTCATGGTGTAGTCAGAACTTATGCGAGCCCGCATCAGTCTCCACTGAGCTCCACTGTGACTGTCATGAGGAAGCTCATGCATGCGGCATGTGTATATTTGTCAAGAGCAAGCGTGTCTTGCCCACGGTCGTGCGACGTTTGCCGTCAACGATGATGTGGTGTATCTCGTCGATGATCGTTCCTTGCAGCGCAAGCTGACGGAGGAAGGATGCTGTGCCCTGTACGGGAAGCTGCGTGACGGGAAGATTTATCAGCGGGCGCAGATCACCCAGGCTGATGATGTGCTCATCCAGGTGAACAGCCCGGAACTGGCGGAAGATGTGCTGCAGCAGCTCCGACAGCTCCAGCACCCACCCGCTATTGCGGTTATTACCACGCATGAACATCAACCGCAGATCTCCCCCCCAGTTAAATGTATCTCCATTGATAAACTGCTCTCCCAAGCGGCTCGCGTCAAACTGCGACAGGCACGGGATTTTCAACGTGTCATCGAGCTGCGCACCGCCTTAGAACCCTGCGAAAATCTGCTCATTCTCGTCCAGCATGATCCCGACCCTGATGCCATTGCCAGCGGCTTAGCTTTACGAACCCTGCTGGGCCGCAATAAGACGACGGCGCACATTGGTTCCTTTGGCCAGGTGACACGCCCGGAAAATGTCGCCATGGTCCAATTACTTGGCATTGAGATCGCTCAGGTCACGGCCAAGACGTTGCGGCAGTATGACGGGATTGCCCTGGTGGACGTCCAACCGCCGTACTTTGGCGACCTGCTCCCCAAGGTCGATGCGGTGGTCGATCATCATCCACTGGTCGCGGAATATGTGGCACGGTATCGTGATGTACGCTGGTCGTTTGGCTCAACAGCGACGATCTTTGTGCAGTATCTGCAAGCGGTGGACGCCAAAATTACCCAACGCTTAGCTACCGCGCTCTATTATGGCTTAAAAACCGATACCCTGGCCCTGGAACGCGAAACCACCGAAGCGGATGTCGAGGCGTTTTCGCATCTCTACCCGCTGGCCAATCACAGCCTCATTCGACGCATGGAACGGCCCAAGTTACCCTTGCGTGATCTCGACGCGTTTGGCTATGCGCTGCGCTGTCGCACCACCGTCGGCACGACATTTTTTACCCATCTGGGCCTAGTCGAGCGTGAGGACGTGCTGCCGCAGTTTGCCGAGTTTTGTTTGCAAGTCGAGGGCATGGAATGGTCGTTGGTCTCGGGGATTTTCGCTGGGAACTTGATCGTCTCGGTGCGCCACACATCGCATGCGCGCAGTGCGGGGGAATTGGTGCGCACCGCGTTTGGGGCGTATGGGAGTGCCGGTGGCCACCGCTCGATGGCCAAAGCCGTCATGCCACTCGCCGAGCTCGAACGCGTGTTTGGACGGCTGAGTGATGCGGCCTTAAGCCAATTTATTCAACAGCAGACGATGCAGTATTTAGGTGGCTCCGTAGGAGTGTAACGGCTGCCGACGACAAGCGCTGTATGCCGAGAGGGATGAACGTCTGTGCGTCACTCTTCAAAATGGTCACAGTATTTCAAACGCGCCAAAGGCCGGAATGCGGAGGAGAGCCCTGCCTTGTCTGAAGACGCCGATTGGCTGACCCAGGGGTTGGAGGCCATGCGTCTGTGCGAGTATGAGCGCGCCCTGACGTGTTTCGATGAAGCCGTCGCGCTGCAGCCAGAGTCGCATGCCGCATGGTATAGCCGCGGCATGGCGCTCTACAATTTGGGCGATGATCGCGCCGCGCTCGAAGCGTTCCGCCGTGCCAGCGTGCAGCAACCGCGCTCCCATCTGGCCTGGTATGGCCACGGCGTCACCCTGGCTGAGCTGGGACAGCGCGAGGTAGCCCTCGCTGCCTTTGACCAAGCGATCGCCCTGGAACCGCAGTCACACCTGGCCTGGTTAGCCAAGGGCATGGCGCTCGTCGACATGCAACGCTGGGAGGAGGCCACCACGGCGCTGCACGAGGCGCTGGCCCGCCACGCGGGTGCCGCACAAGCCTGGTACGGTCTGGGGATTACGCATTTGCAGAGCAACCGGGAGGCTGAGGCCTTGGACGCGTTTGAGCATAGCGTCGCCTTACAGGCGGATTTTGATCTGGCGTGGTATGGCAAAGGGTTGGCGTTGTTACAAGCGCACCGTACGCAAGAAGCGCTCGAAGCCTTGACCGCAGCGACAACGGCGAATCCGCAGTGCACACTCGCGTGGATGCGTCAGGGCGATACCCTGGAACAGCTCGGACGCTACGACGCCGCCTGTGCCGCCTATGAGCAAGTGCTCCAACACACCACCCCTGCAGAGCCGTTGCACGCCCAGGCACAACGGCAGCTGCAGCGCTTCCGTCTCTGACGGGACGCCAGGGAGACTGCACGCCACTCAACGCCGGGCTGGGGAGGCTTGGCCAGAGAGCAACGCCTGAAAATCCTTGCTGTCAGAATCCATCTTGGAGCCCACGGACGTGGCACACACGGCACAGCGATAGTCGTACTTATTCCCTGTCGGTAAGACTAAGAGCAGATACCGCCGCACAGGTCGCGATTGCCGACAGCGGGCGCAAAAGAGTTCCGATGCTTCAAACGAGCCATACTGACTAGGGGCTTCGGCCACTGCTTCATCCTCCTCCCGTCTAGAGTTTCATGCGTTGACGCTGCCTCAGAGGTGGCCTAGGCGGTCCCTCTCATCTCGACCATGACGTAAGGACGCATTATGTTAGAGTCGCCCCGCCCTGCAACGTATGCCGAGGCTGGCGTGCACCTCGACCTCGGGGATGCTGCTTCTCGCCTCCTCTACAACGCTGCCAGGCAAACCTGGGCCCAACGTCAGGGTCGTTTTGGCGATGTCATTATACCGCATGATGATTTTTCCGGGCTACGGGGGATCGCGGTCGGCGCGCTGCCAGCCGATACCGTGATGGGTCTCGGCTTTGATGGCATTGGTACCAAAATCGAGCTGGCCGAACGTATGGGCCTCTGGAACACGCTGGCCTTTGACCTGTTTGCCATGGTGTGTGATGATGCCATCGTACAAGGAGCGGAGCCCGTGCTCATTGGCTCTGTCCTGGATGTGCGGACCCTGGGGAGTGCGGTGGCGCCTCATTTGGATATTATTGCCCAACTGGCCGAGGGCTACGTGGCCGCAGCCAGCGCCGCCCGTGTGGCCGTGCTCAACGGTGAGCTGGCGGAGTGCGGGACGCGCATTAGCGGCTATGGTCCCTTCAACTGCACCTGGAGTGCGGGGGTCGTGTGGTTTGCCCGCCGCACCCGTTTGTTAAGTGGGGCACGCGTGCGTCCGGGCGATGCCATTATCGGACTTGCCGAAACGGGGTGCCGGTCGAACGGGTTTTCGCTGCTCCGCCATATCCTCCAGCATCAGCATGGCGACGACTGGCATACCGTCCCGCATGGCGCAACCACTCTGGGCCTGCTGGCCTTACAGCCGTCACAGATCTACACCGCCGCAGTGGTCGAGATGCTCGGGGGGGTGGAGGGCGAACCGTGTGCGGCGTTGCATGGCGTGGTGCATGTCACGGGCGGCGGCATCCCTGGGAAGCTCGGGCGCCTTCTGAAACGTGTGCAGCTTGGGGCGGACCTGCCTGCGCTCTTGCCGCCAGGGCCGTTGCTGCCCTATCTCCAGGCCCAGGGCCTCGTGTCAGACGAGGAGGCCTATCGCGTCTGGAATATGGGGCAGGGCATGCTGCTCATCACCCCACAACCCGAGGCGGCACTGGCGGTCGCCCAGCGCCATGGCTTGACGGCGCAGCGTGTGGGGACTATCACCAGCCAGCCAGGTATCCGTCTCCACAGCCGGGGCTATTTTCACGACGAGTCGCCGGTGTTGGACTACAGCGTGTAATCGAGCGAGGAGGAGGTGTGCTATGACCGAGGAGCCCCATCAGCACTGGCGCGAGCACGGCGTGCAAGTCGTGCCCGGCAGCAGCCTTGATCGCAACACTCCGCAAACAGCGGGTATGACGCGGGCCGCGGCCATCACCCAAGCGCGAAATGGTGCTACGAAACTCTGGGCCGGCACTGTGGCGATCCATCCACGCGCCAAGACGGGTGCGCATCACCATGGGGAGCTGGAGAGCGTCATCTACGTGGTGCGTGGTCGGGCGCGCATGCGTTGGGGGGATCATTTAGAGTACGTGGCAGAGGCAGGGCCGGGGGATTTTATCTATGTGCCGCCGTTTGTGCCGCATCAAGAAATCAATGCCAGCGACGACGACGAATTGTTCTGTGTGCTGGTGCGCAGCGGGCAGGAACCCATTGTGGTCAATCTCGACATGACGCCGGTGGAAGCGCCGGAGACGGTGTATTGGGTGGACGCCCTCCATCCGCATCCCCAGGCGGGCGAGGGCGTGAGCACGCCCTCGGTGTAAGGCTGGGGGCACAACGCGGATCGCAGGTCTGCTTCCTGTGTATGGCGAGGAAGAACTCACCCAGAAAGCAGCCTGCGGAGGGTCGTCGCTTCTACCTTTACTTGGCCGCAGGGGCAGGCGTCGCGGTGCTAGGTGCCGGAGCGGGCTGACTGACGGCTGGTGCCATGCTGCGCGGAGCGACTACGGGTGCGGTAGCTGCCGTTGGCGCCGTCCGGGCTGGGGTCATGGTGCTCGGTGCCGCTGGAGCTTCAGCCTGTTTGTCGGAGGCACGACATTCCATGACGCTATTCTTGCTCTCACATTCCACCTTGGCGCCGACCTTCCACCCTTCCCCCGCTTTGATCTGATGATCCTTGCCATCCGTGGTGCGTACGGTCGCCATGCCTTTGCCATCCAGGGCCGTGACTGCGCCAGGTGCCCCAGCCGCGAATACTAAGGACGAACTCACTACCAGCGCGCCAAGAGCCAACGTTGTATTTCTGAGCAGGTTGCGATACATGGTCCATTCCCTTTATCTGTTGTGCGAGTCGTTGTCGTGTTCTCCCCAGGACGTCTCCCTGACGTCCTGGGGGCTGTGCCTACCGTGTCCGTGCTCTCAACTTTCCCTTACTTGGCCGCCGGGGCCGGAGTCGATACGCTAGGCGCTGAAGCCGTGCTGCCGGCTGCTGGTGCAGCGGCGGCCGGAGCTGGGACCGGGGCCGTCTTCATGGGCGCCGGGGTCACTGCGGCCTGTGTGGCTCCTGCACGGCACTCCATGACGCTATTCTTGCTCTCACATGCCACCTTGGCGCCGACTTTCCAGCCTGCCCCCGCTTTGACCTGATGGTCCTTGCCATCCGTAGTGTGGACGGTCGCCATGCCTTTGCCATCGAGAACCCGTACTTCGCCTGGGAGGCCAGTACCAGCCAGGGCCAGGGTCGAACCAAGCAGCAGGGTGCCAAGAGCCAGGGTCGTATTCCGCATAATGTTCCGGTACATGGGTATCTCCTCCGCAGTCTGTACGCTAGTTTTTGTCTGCTCTTCACATTCCAGAGGATCCCTCTGATCCTCTGGGTACTGCTCTAACAGTCGCTCTCCCTACTTCACGGCCGGAGCCGGAACCGCCGTACTAGGCGCCGGGGTCGTGCTACTGGCCACTGGGGCCGGGGCCGTCTTCGCCGGAGCCGGAGTCACTGCCGCCTGGGGCGCCGGTACACGGCACTCCAGGGCGTTATGCTTCGCTTCACACTCCACCTTCGTGCCCACTTTGAAGCTGTCGCTGGCTTTCACCTGATGGTCTTTGCCATCGGTGGTGTGGACGGTCGCCATGCCTTTGCCATCCAGGCCCCGCACTTCCCCTTGCAGGCCATTGCCCGCCAGCACCAGAGTTGAACCAAGCAGCAGGGTGCCAAGTGCCAATGTCGTTGTGTTCCGCATGATGTTCCGGTACATGTGTCGCTCCTCCGCGCTTACTGCGTGTCTATCATTTCTCCTGGGCTTTCTTCAGGGCCTCAGGTTTGCTTCCGACGCTCATGTACTTACGCAATGGCTGTGCCATGTGTGAAAGGCGCAGTGATTTTTTTCTCAGAAATAACCATTATTGTGTATAAATAATTTATTTACAAAGAGTTATAGATAAAGAAATCTTTCCCGCATGAGGAAACTCGGCAGGAATGCGCGGCGACACAGCGGCCTGCGGTGCGTCGCCCGTCATCTAGGTCGTCGTGGTGAAACGACGCACGCGGGTGTGGCCTGAGGCCGTACTGGCTTCAGGCTGCGCGTAGGCTCACGGCCTGGGCATGTGGTCTGTGTTGCTGAAGGACGACACCGCCGCCGCCTCAGGTTCCCTGGCGCTGAGCCCGTCCCGTGGCGGCGCACCGGAACGCGCCAATAGCGGTGGCAGCGTCCCCCGAGGCGTTGTCGTGTTGGTGCAACAGACATGCCTTGACCCGCGGCACGACTTTGCACGCCTGGATGCTGTTGGGGCCTTCATGTCTGGCGACGACTAGCGTATAATGCCGGTCCTGAACCTGTTGCTTGGAGGGCATACGATATGAAATTGCTGGTGCTATCTGGCGGAAGACATCCGTATCACGAATCGACCCCGGTCCTGGAAGGCTTCCTGGGCGCGGCCGGTCATCAGGTGACGGTCACCGAAGACGCCACCGTCCTGACCCAGCCTGCAGCCATGGAGGCCTACGACGCGCTGGTGTTCAACACGCGCCGGGAGAACATCCCGGATTTCGGCGACTGGGCCTTGTCGCAGGCTGAGCAAGAGGGCCTGCAAGCGTATATCCGTTCGGGCAAAGGCTTTGTGTGTCTGCATATCGCCACGTGTGTGCCCAAAACCTGGCCGGCCTATCATGAGATTACCGGCGGCGGATGGATCACCGGGACGAGTTTCCATCCCCCCTACGGCGAGTTCACCGTCAACGTCTTGGCCCCCGACCATCCTGGCGTCCGCGCCGTCACCGATTTTACGACAAACGATGAGCTGTATATGGGGCTGGCCCTCGGCGAAGGCAACAACGTCTTCCTGACCGCCACAGCCAGTGATGGCGTGTATCCCTGGGGGCCAGAACGGCGTCCCACGTCGATGCCCGGCGGCACGTTCCCACTCGGCTGGACCCGGAAATATGGCGCTGGCAACGTCTTTGTCCTGTTGCTCGGCCATGATGGACGCAGTTTTCAGACCCCGGCATTTCAGCAGATGGTGCTGAATGGTGTGGAGTGGGCGACGACCTCGTAGTCGCGCGCACGTCTTTCCTCCTGAGCGACAAGGTCTCAGCCATGAGTGCATTAACCGACTCGCCCGCCTGGAAGGCTCTGGCAGCACACCAGTGCGCGATGGCCCATGTCCACATGCGGGATCTCTTCGCTCAGGATCCCACCCGTTTTACCACGTTCTCGCTGCAACACGGTGACATCCTGCTTGATTACTCGAAAAACCGCATCACCCCCCAGACGATGCAGCTCCTGCGGACGCTGGCCCGCCAGGAGGATCTGCCAGGCTGGATTACCAAAATGTTCAGTGGCGAGAAGATCAACGTGACTGAGCAGCGCGCCGTCCTGCACATCGCCCTACGCAATCGCTCCAACCGTCCGATCCTGGTGGATGGTGTGGATGTCATGCCACAGGTCAACGCCGTCCTGCGCCACATGCAGGCCTGCAGCGACGCCATCCGCAGCGGCCAATGGACCGGCTCCACCGGCACGCGCATGACGGATGTGGTCAACAGCGGCATTGGCGGCTCCGACCTCGGCCCGATGATGGTCACGGAAGCCCTCAAGCCCTATGCGCAGGAAGGCTTGCACGTCCACTTTGTGTCGAATATCGACGGCACACATATCACCGAGACCCTCAAACGCCTCCATCCCGAAACCACGCTGTTCATCGTGGCCTCGAAAACGTTTACGACGCAGGAAACTCTCACGAACGCCCACACCGCCAAGGCGTGGTTCCTGGACCATGCGCGCCACGAGGCCCACGTGGCCACACATTTTCTGGCGCTGTCGAGTAACGCCAAGGCAGTCCAGAACTTTGGGATAGACCCAGCGCAGATGTTTGCGTTGTGGGACTGGGTGGGTGGGCGCTATTCCCTCTGGTCGGCCATTGGTCTGTCCATTGCCATCGCCATTGGCTTCGACAATTTTGTGGAGCTGCTCAGTGGTGCTCACGACATGGACGAGCATTTCCGCACCGCGCCGCTGGAGCACAACTTGCCAGCCACTCTGGGGCTCCTGGGCATCTGGTACAACAATTTCTTCGGGGCCCAGACGCAGGCGATCCTGCCGTATGATCAGTACCTGCATCGTTTTGCGGCGTACTTCCAG
>SXND01000152.1 GCA_005777235.1 Pseudomonadota bacterium | reverse complement strand
TAAGAGCGCACCAGTTCCCATGGTGACATGGGAAGCTTGGTAAACCCCACCCAGAGCAAGACCAAATAGAGAGGCGTTCCCACATAGTCCCACGAGGGATCACACGTGGGGTAAGGGTGGCTCGCCCGATGCCTCCGGGTACGGTCGCTTGAGGCACACGGTAACGGGTGTCCCAGAGGAATGATCATCACCGCCTGCGGTATGAGGCGGAACAAAACCCGGCTTACGCTCCGCTGCGTCCTGGAGTCTTCCCTTCCAAGCCTTGGGTGTGCTGTGCCGCCCTGGCATCGCTCTATGGCACTGGATGTGTGAACTTTCCTCTGTGCGGATGAAAGGTTACATGTCGTCGTAAGTAATATGCAGCGCTGGTGTTACTGTTATATTTTTCTTCTTGACAGTACTCGATGCGGGCTTTTATAGTCTCGGTGGGAGAAAATGGGGCATGATGGGCGTGGCATATGTTTTTGTGGGACAATGTGTGTGCTGATGGGCCGACTCATCTGACCTTGTCTGTAACAGCTTGGCGACACTGAGGTCGTTCCCATGGGTGTGGCGTCGACTATTCAACATCGTGCGGTGATGGAGCGTGATATCGGCGCGCTGCTCCTGCATGATAAGATGGCGATTTACGTCGATTGCACCCTCGGAGGTGGGGGGCATACCCGTACCCTGCTCCACGCCAGTCCGGCTGCCTGTGTGGTAATCGGTGTGGATCGTGATCCCCACTGTATCGCTGCCGCACAGCAATGGGGAGCGCCATGGGGGGAGCGTTTCATTCCACTGCATGGTGACTTCCGCGACCTCTCCTCTTTGCTCGAGATGTGTGGGCATTCCCAGGTCGATAGCATTCTCTTTGACCTGGGTGTCTCCTCCTATCAGTTAGATACCGCCGCCCGTGGGTTCAGCTTCCGTCTTGATGGCCCTCTCGACATGCGTATGGACACGACCCAAGCGTATACCGCAGAGGTGCTGGTCAACGAGGAGCCCGCCGAGCGTCTCCAGACCCTGTTTTGGACGCTGGGCGAAGAACGCTGGGCGAAGCGTGTGGCGCAGGCGATTGTCAGCGAACGCCAGCGGACGCCAATTACCCGGACGCGCCATTTGGCGGATCTCGTGGCGCACACCATTCCGCGCGCTGCCTGGCCGTCACACATCCATCCTGCGACCCGTGTCTTTATGGCTTTGCGTATGGCCGTAAACGATGAAATGTCCGCCTTAGCGACAGCGTTACCGCAAGCGGTCGCGGCGTTATCTCCAGGGGGACGGCTGGCGGTGATCGCCTTCCATTCGGGTGAAGATCTCCACGTGAAAACCTTCATGCGTCAGGAAGCCCAGGACTGCGTGTGCCCGCCTCGCCTCCCACAATGTCTCTGTCACCACCAGCCACGGCTGCGCCTGCTCACGCGTAAGCCGCTGCTCCCCAGTGCGGAAGAGATCCAGGACAACCCACGGAGCCGGAGTGCCCGGTTACGGGTGGCGGAAAAGCTGCCCGTTCAGGAATGAGCCCATGCCACGCCTAACCCCGAGTGCGGTTGCGTCACCATCGATCGCTCGTGGACGCGCCCGGCGTATCGCCAGCCGCCATGTTGGGCTGGGTTTAGTGCTGAGTGCCGCCATGCTCTTGGGAGGCGTGGTGCTGTATCTCTGGCCGCAAGTGCGTCTGATGGGTCTGTGGTATCAGCATAGTAAGCTCTTACAGCAGCGGACGCAGGTCTTGCAACGGGAGAAGGAATTACAAGTCGAGCTGGGCTCCCTGCAGCAGTTACGGCGGATTGAAGAGATTGCCGCGCAACACTTAGGGTTACGCCCCCCGCAAGCAACGCAAGTCATTTATGTCCGACCTGGGCCACAGAGCGTCGGCCAGAGGAGGGAGTAATGCGACTCGCTGGACGTTTCAAGCCTTATAATGACACGCGTTTGCGTTGGATCGTTGGACTTTTTGTGAGCCTCTTCGGCGCGATTATCGTCCGCTTAGTGATCTTGCAGGTCTTCCAGCACGCGCATTTGAGCGAGTTGGCCGCCCGTCAATATAGTCGCCAGATTACTATGCTGCCGGAGCGGGGACGGATTCTGGATCGGCATGGCCGCGTGTTGGCGACCAGCGTGCCGGTGCCTTCGGTGTACGTGATTCCCCAAGATGTGGAGCAGCCGGAGAGTGCGGCCAAAACCATTGCGGCGATCCTCGGACAGCCTGTGGCTACCGTCAAGCGTCACTTGACGTCACCAGCTTCGTTCGTCTGGCTGGCGCGGCAACTGCCCCCGGAAGTGGGCGAACGCCTCCAAAAGCTCAACCTCCGTGGGGTGCAGGTCTTACAAGAGACCCGCCGCTTCTACCCGAAACGGCATCTGGCCGGGCAGGTCTTGGGGTTTGTGGGCGTCGATGGGGCCGGGTTAGGCGGCTTGGAATACTTGTATAACCGCGAGTTGACGGGGTTGCCGCAGCGCGTGACGCTCCAACGTGATGCCACGGGACGCACGGGACAAGTCATTGCCGGCGATCCTAGTGAACAACCACGGGGGGCGGATCTGCATCTGACCCTCGACGAACGCCTACAATATGTGGCGGAGAAAGAGATCGCGGCCCGCGTCGAAGAAACACGGGCCAAGAGTGGGGTGGTACTCGTGCTGCAGCCAGCGACAGGGGATATTTTAGCGCTGGCGCATTATCCGTTTTTCAATCCGAATGATTTTCAGGACACCAAGCAGCGTATCTGGCAACGCAACCGGGCAATTACCGACCCGGTCGAGCCGGGGTCAACTTTTAAGCTAGTGGCAGCGTCAGCGGCGCTTGAAGAGCACGTGGCGCGCGTGACGGACATGTTCCATTGTGAAAATGGTTTCGCGCTGCGCAGTGGCGGACGGCGGTTGCGTGATCATCATCCGTACGGTCTCCTCAATTTCGCCCAGGTGATTGAGAAGTCCAGCAACATTGGGACGGCGAAGATTGCCGAGCGCCTCAGCGATCAACAACTCTATAACTATATCCGTCAGTTTGGTTTCGGTGAAAAGTCGATGGTGGCGCTCCCCGGGGAGGAAGAGGGTTTGATTCGCGTGCCGAAGAAATGGACGAAGCCCAGCCATGATTCGCTCGCCATGGGACAAGAAGTAACGGTCACGGCGTTACAACTCGTCAACGCCTATGCTGCAGTGGCGAACGGCGGTTGGCTGATGCGACCACGGATAGTCGAGCATATCGTGCAGGGTGATGCCACACAGTTTTTTGCGCCGCAGGCGCGTTACCGCGTGCTCTCGACACCGACATTAGAGCGCATCAACGAGATTCTAACCAGCGTCGTCGAGCGTGGCACCGGGAAACAGGCCGCGGTGGAGGGCTATACCGTCGCTGGCAAAACAGGGACGGCACAGAAAGTGGAGCGGGGTGGCTACAGCCATAGTAAGGTGCTGGCGTCCTTTGTCGGCTATGTGCCCGTTGAAGCCCCCCAACTGGCCATTGTCGTGCTGATCGATGATCCGCAGCTGGCCAAGTGGGGGGGGGAAGCCGCCGCGCCGGTCTTTAAACGCGTGGCCCAGCAAGCCCTTTATGCGCTACACATACCCTCGCGGCAGGCTCAGGCGCTCCATTGGGCCGAAACGCCGCCACCTGCGGCGCTTGCCACGCCAGCTGGCCATCCCAAGACCGCGCCAGCTCCTGACCCCAAGCCTGGGCTCCGTGAACCGGCGCGTGTGGCTTCCGTCAGCAGTACGAAACAATATAAGGAACGGCGCCCCTAGTGCGTATGCTGTATATGGCCCCTGCTGCGCTCCGCGGGCGTGGCGTTGGAGGTATGTCGTGTTGAAACCCACTCGCCAACTCGTAGACCTCTTGCATGGCAGCAAGATGTGTCTTGTGACTGGACCGACACGTCGTGCGGTGCACCAGGTGACGGCCGATTCGCGCCAAGTGGTGCCCGACACCCTGTTTGTGGCGCTGCGCGGCGTGCAAGTGGATGGGCATCAGTTTCTCGGCGAGGCGCTGGACAAAGGGGCCACTGTGCTCGTCGTGGAGGACTGGCCGAGCGCACTCGACGCCCGCGTCCAGCAAGCGGGATGCACGGTGATTCGGGTGCCGCATAGTCGTCAGGCTTTCGCGCACTTCGCCAGTGCCTATTATGATCATCCGGCGCGACACTTGCGTCTCGTCGGTATTACCGGCACCAACGGCAAAACCACGACAACCTATATTGTCGAGTCGATTCTGCACGCCGCCGGCAAGGCAGTAGGCGTCCTGGGCACGGTGAATTATCGTATCGGCGCGCAGGAGCTCCCCGCCGCGCACACGACGCCAGATGCACTCGAGCTGCACCGCTTGTTAGCGCAGATGGTTGCCGCCCATCTTGACTACGCAGTGATGGAAGTGTCCAGCCATGCACTGGACCAAGATCGCGTCTGGGGGTGCCGCTTTGATGCCGCCGTGTTTACGAATTTGAGCCGGGATCACTATGACTACCACGGGACGGCGGAAGCCTACTTTGCCGCCAAAGCCCGCCTGTTTCAGGAGGTCAGCGCAGTGTGGCACGTGCTGAACTTTGATGATCCCTCGGGGCAGCGCTTAGTCCAGATGTCTCGTGCCCGTCTCCTGACCTATGGACTGCAAGGCGAAGCGACGTTGAAGCCCACGGAGGTCTACCACGGTCTCGGCGGGATTCGTTTCAATTTGTCTACCACCAAGGGCCAGATGGAGATTATCTCGCCTCTGGTGGGACGCCACAACGTGTATAACCTGCTGGCGGGGATTGCCGTAGCCATTGCCCTCGACATCGACGCCAAGGCCATTGTCCAGGGCATTGCGCAGCTCCGTCGTGTCCCCGGACGCCTGGAACGCGTGGATTGTGGGCAGGACTTTGGCGTCTTTGTGGACTACGCGCATACACCAGACGCCCTGGAGCAAGTCCTGCAACTCGTGCGTGCGGAAACGTCGGGGCGCCTGATTACCGTCTTTGGCTGTGGCGGGGATCGCGATCCCGGCAAGCGTCCGCTCATGGGCGCAGTGGCCACACGGCTGAGCGATTACACGGTACTGACGTCGGATAATCCACGCACCGAAGACCCGCAGCGCATTCTCGCCCAGATCATCACCGGCCTCGATCATACGAAAGAGTATATCGCTCTCCCGGATCGCCAGGAGGCCATTGAGCATGCCATTGCCATTGCACAGCCGTGGGACACCATCGTCATTGCCGGCAAGGGCCACGAAGACTATCAAATCCTGGGCCAGACACGTCGCCATTTTGATGACTGCGAAGTGGCCCGCACTGCCCTCGCACAGCGACGGTGAATGACCATGCCAACCTGGAGTGTCGCCGAGATTGTCCAACGTACGCATGGAACCCTCCTGTGGGGTGACGCGTCGCAGCCGGTATGTGGGGTGAGCACGGATTCCCGCACCGTGCCCGGTGGCGCCCTCTTTGTCGCTTTGCGCGGTGAGCAGTTTGATGGGAACTACTTTGCCACCGCAGCCCTCAAGCGTGGGGCAGCTGCCGTGCTGCTCGCGGAGGCGCAGTGCGTAGCGTCTGAGCAGCGGGGAGCCTCCTCCGCTGGCATCCTAGTTGCAGATACCCAGGTGGCTTTACAAGCCTGTGCCCTGGCGCAGCGGCAGCAGTTTCCTGGTCCTGTGGTGGCCATCACGGGGAGCAATGGCAAAACCACGGTCAAAGAGATGACCGCGGCTGTGCTGCAACAACGCTATAGCGTTTGCAAGGCGGTCGGCAACCTCAACAATCACATTGGTGTGCCCTTGGCCCTCCTCCAGCTCGAAACTACACATGACGTGGCGGTGCTCGAACTCGGGATGAACCATCTTGGCGAAATTCGCCAGTTGTGTACGATGGCGCTGCCAGATATTGGTGTGATTACGAACATTGGTTTGGCACATGTGGGCTATCTCGGTTCCATTGAGCGGATTCAGCAAGCCAAGGGTGAACTGCTCGAGGCTCTGGACCCGGCATCCGTGGCCATTGTCAACGCGGACGACCCCCGCGCCCGCGCTTTAGGGCAGCACGCACCTGGACGGCTGCTCACCTTTGGGCAGACGCCAGACGCTGACATTCGTGGTTGGGTCCGTGCAGACCTGGGTCTGGAGGGGAGTCTGTGTACGCTGGAGATCGATGGTGTGACCTATGACGTCGCCCTCTCCGTACTGGGAGCGCACCAACTCATGAATGCCCTTGCGGCTGCGGCTGTGGGGGTAGCGCTGCACGTGCCGCCAACGGCTATTGTGACGGGTCTCCAAAGCTATCGTGGCATGTATGGCCGTATGCTTGTCAAGCACGGCGTGGGTGGGGTGACGCTGGTGGATGATACCTATAATGCTAGCCCGCAATCTGTGGCGGCTGCCTTACATGCCCTGGCGCATACCCGTGGACCAGGGCGGCGGCTGGCCGTGTTGGGGGATATGTTAGAGCTGGGGGAGCATGGGCCGGCGCTGCACGAAGCGATGGGCACGCTGGTGGCCCAGAGTGGTGTACACGAGCTCATCACTGTTGGCCAATTAGCCCAGCATCTGGCAGAGGGGGCGCAAACTGCCGGCATGGCCGCTGCCTGCATTCACCGTACGTTGGCCTGTGATGAGGCTGTGGCGGTGCTCACCACTCTCCGGCGCACGGGCGACGTTATTCTGGTGAAAGGATCGCGTGGCATGGCGCTGGAACGCCTCGTGCATGCCCTGACCGAGCCAGCAGGGGAGGCGTGATGCTCTATCACGTATTCTTTCCGCTGCATCAAACTGTCGGGATGTTCAATGTCTTCCGCTATCTGACATTTCGCACCGCCTACGCCGCCTTGACGGCTTTGCTGGTGAGCATCATTATCGGGCCGTATGTCATCCGCTGCTTGCAACAGTTGCAAGTGGGCCAGGTCATTCGTGAAGATGGTCCAAAATCGCACTTCAGCAAAGCGGGGACGCCCACCATGGGTGGTCTCCTGATCCTGGCCACGATGACCTTTTCGACCTTACTCTGGGCCAATCTCACCATGCCGTATGTGTGGTTGGCCCTTGGCACCACCCTGGCGTTTGGTGCGGTGGGGTTTTGCGATGACTATCTCAAGAAAGTGCGCCGCAGTTCTGCCGGGCTCCGTGCCAAATATAAATTCCTCATGCAGATTGCCTTGGCTGGCCTTGCGGTCGGCGTGCTCTATCTCATGGCCGAGCCCGGCGACAACACGTTACGCCTGCATTTGCCCTTCTTCAAACAACTGCGTCCTGACCTTGGACTGTGGTATATCCCTTTTGGTGCCTGGGTCATCGTGGGGGCAAGTAATGCGGTGAATTTGACCGATGGCCTGGACGGTCTGGCGACGGGGCCTTTTATTATCGCCATCTTTGTCTATGCGGGCATTGCCTATGTGGTGGGGAACGCCAATTTTGCGGAGTATCTCAACCTCATGCACATTCGCGGTGCTGGGGAGCTGGCCGTGTTCTGCGGCGCCCTGCTCGGAGCGAGTCTCGGGTTTCTCTGGTTCAATGCCTATCCCGCGCAGATTTTTATGGGGGACGTCGGCTCTCTGGCGCTGGGTGGTGCACTGGGTACGGTCGCGGTGCTGGCCAAGCACGAGTTACTCCTCCTACTGATAGGTGGGCTGTTTGTGATCGAAACCCTCTCGGTGATTATTCAGGTGGCCTCGTTCAAATTGACAGGGAAACGGGTGTTTCGCATGGCACCGTTACACCATCACTTTGAAGCCAAGGGTTGGCAAGAACCCAAGGTTATCGTTCGTTTTTGGATTATTGCCATTACACTGGCACTTTTCAGCTTAAGTACCTTGAAACTTCGGTGACACCATGGTACGGCGTACCGATTACGCCCTGTTGGGGTTGACCTTTTTATTAATCACCATTGGGCTAGCCATGCTCTACAGCACTAGCGCCGTGCTGGCTCAAATGCGTCATCAGGATTCCCTCTATTTTCTCAAACGCCAGTTGCTGTGGGCCGGGCTTGGCCTCGTCGTTCTCTGGGGCATGCGTTGCATGCCCTACGGCGTCCAGCGGCGCTTGGCAGGGCCGGCGTTGGTACTCACCTGCCTGGCGCTCATCCTGGTGTTGATCCCGGCGTTTGGCAAAGAAGTCAGCGGCGCACGGCGGTGGTTGATGGTCGGGCCATTCTCCATCCAGCCTTCCGAGTTTGCCAAGTACGTCTTGCCGCTCTATGTTGCACGCAGTCTCACGTTGAATCAGCAACGCCTGACCAGCTTCACGCATACCTATCTGCCGAATATGCTTGCCCTCACCGTTCTGGCCCTGTTGGTCTTTAAGGAGCCTGATCTGGGGACGGCGGTGGTGCTAGCCTGTACCGCAAGTCTGCAACTGCTGATCGCTGGGGTGCCATGGCGCTATCTGGGATTTACCGCGCTGGCGGGTCTACCAGGACTCTACTGGGCGCTGACGCGTGTGCGCTTTCGTATGGGACGGTTAATGGTGTTCCTCGATCCCTGGGCTGATCGTCAGGGGGGAGGCTATCAGGCGGTGCAAGCGCTCCTCGCCCTGGGCCATGGTGGCGTCCTTGGTATTGGCCTGGGCAAGAGTCAGCAGAAGTTGTTTTATCTCCCAGAAGCCCATACGGATTTTATCTTTGCGGTGATAGGCGAGGAGTTAGGCCTGCTCGGCTGCTTAGGACTCACGGGGCTGTTTGTGCTGCTGCTGTGGCGCATTCTGCGCATTGCTGTCTCGTGTAACGATCCATTCGGGAGCCATTTAGGTTTCGGGATTGGCATCGTGCTCGCGCTACAAATTGTCATGAATCTGTGCGTGGTCATTGGGCTCATGCCTACCAAGGGCTTGCCCCTGCCCTTTATTAGTCTCGGTGGATCAAATTTGTTTGTCTCCATGATGGCGATCGGCACAATGCTCAATATCGCTGAGGGAGGCCGCACATGACCCAGCCAGCGGCTTGGCGCCTGGTCATTGCGGCCGGGGGCACGGGGGGCCATATTTACCCAGGAATCGCCGTGGCGCGGCGCTTCCTGGTGCGCTACCCGGACACCGAGGTGCTCTTTGTGGGGCATGCCGGTGGGCTGGAAGAGCGTCTCCTGCCCCAAGAAGGTTTCCGTTGCATGACCGTGACGGTGCAAGCCCTGCAAGGACGCTCCAGATGGGCCCAAATACGCGCCCTCGGCGCTCTTGGGGTCGGCACGCTCCAGGCCATGCGCCTGCTCCGCCGCATGCGTCCGCATTTGGTCATTGGGGCCGGAGGATATGTCATGGGCCCCGTGATCTGTGCCGCGGCGCTGTTACGCGTGCCGCGCGTCCTGATGGAGCAAAATCTGCGCCCAGGGCTGACGGTACGGAGCCTGGCACGGTATGCGCAATGCGTCTTTACGGCCTTTGCAGACAGTGCGCTCCATCTCCCTGGACGGACGACGCTGTATACGGGCACGCCGGTACGTGAGGATATCTGCCAGGTGGAATCATCAGCGCTGCGCGGTGCGGAGGCGCCGTTACATCTCCTGGTGTTTGGTGGCAGCCAGGGGGCACACCACATCAATCAGGCCATGATGCAGGCGGCTCCCTGGCTGGCAGCCCAACAGCCTCGGATACGTCTGGTGCATCAGACGGGAGAGGCCGACTGTGCGGAGGTCACCCAGGCCTACGCGCACGCTGGATTACAGGCCGAGGTGGTGCCGTTCCTGCATGATATGGCGGCGCGCTATCGCTGGGCGGATCTGGTGCTGTGTCGCGCCGGTGCCAGTACACTGGCGGAGCTGACCGTCTGTGGCAAGCCGGCGATTTTGGTGCCGTATCCCTATGCCGCGGACGATCATCAACGCCACAACGCCTTGGCGATGCAGCACCAGGGCGCGGCGCAGGTCATCTTTGATGCTGAGCTGAGCGGTGCACGGCTAGCCGAGGTGCTGGAGCCACTGTTAGACACGCCAGATCTCTTGCACCAGCAAGCGGCGCAGAGTCGTGCATTGGGCCGACCGCAGGCGGCGGAGGCCATTGTCACGGCCTGCGTGCAATTACTACAGACGACAGCGGAGGGAGCGCTCTAATGCGCAAGACGCGGCGCATCCACTTTGTCGGCATCGGTGGCATGGGCATGAGCGGCATCGCCGAGGTCTTGTTGCGCTTGGGCTACACCATCAGTGGCTCAGACCTGACGCTCTCCGACGTCACCCGACGCTTGCAGGGCCAGGGAGCGCACGTGTACCAGGGGCACGCCGCGGCGCACGTGCACGCGGTGGATGTCGTCGTCACCTCGTCTGCCATCAAACCCGACAATATCGAAGTGTTGACCGCGCGGGCCCACCAGACACCCGTGATCCCACGGGCTGAGATGTTGGCAGAATTGATGCGCCGGCAATACGGGATAGCCATTGCCGGCACGCATGGCAAAACGACCACCACAGCGCTGGTGGCGACCGTCCTGGCGTACGGCGGCCTGGATCCTACCGTGGTCATTGGTGGACACCTGCACAGCTTGGGAGGCAATGCCACGCTCGGTCAGGGGGCGTATATGGTCGCCGAAGCCGACGAGAGCGATGGGTCGTTTCTGTTGTTGGCGCCGCTGATCAACGTCGTGACGACAGTGGACGCCGAACATCTCGATTTCTATGGTGACATTGAGGGCGTGAAGCACGCCTTTAGCCAGTTCATCAACACGGTACCCTTCTATGGCTGTAGTATCCTCTGCCTGGATCAGCCCCACATTCAGAGCCTGATGCCACAGATCCAGAGGCGCTTTATGACCTATGGGTTGACCACGCCGGCCGATTACATGGCACGGGATATGCGCTTTATGGGGACACAGTCAGCGTTTAGCGTGTGGCACGCTGGGCAATTACTCGGCCAGTGTACCGTCAATTTAGCCGGGAGACACAACGTCTCGAATGCCCTGGCTGCTGTGGTGGTGGGCCTGGAACTTGAGGTGCCACTGCCGACAATTGCCCAAGCCCTGGCGGAATTTCGCGGGGTGCAACGGCGCTTTGAGCGGCGTGGGGTGCGCGATGGCGTCACCGTGGTCGACGATTATGGACACCACCCGGAAGAAATCCGCCAGACGCTGCGCGCCGCCAAAGCCGTGTGGCCCGACTCGCGCCTGGTGGTCGTCTTCCAACCGCATCGTTACACGCGCACCCAGCTCTTACAGCAGGAATTTTGCAGCGCCTTTGAAGCCGCCGATGCGCTGGTGCTGCTGGAGATCTATGCGGCCGGAGAGCCGCCTTTGCCCGGCGTCACATCACGGCTCCTCTACGACGGCGTGCGACGGTATGGGCAGAGCGAAGTGTACTATGTCCCCGAACGCACAGACGTGCTACCCTTTGTGCGGCGTTACCTCCGGCCCAACGATATTCTCCTGACGCTCGGGGCTGGTGATGTGTGGCAGCTCGGTGAGGCATTTTTACAGACACCGGGGGATGTCTGATATGGGCCGGCAGCCGCTGCCACCCTGGGATCTCGCCACGCTCCTGCGGGATGTGCCGGGACGCAAGACCTTTGGGCAGCCGCTGGCGTCTCTGACGTCCATCCGCATCGGTGGGCCCGCCGATGCGCTGGTACGTGTCGAAACTCTCGCAGCGCTGCGCTGTCTGCACGCCGTGGCGCATGAGCATGCCATCCCCCTGTTTGTGCTTGGGGGGGGATCGAATCTCTTGATCCGCGATGGGGGCATACGGGGCATTGTGGTGCGCTTGCACGGGACGTTTCGCACCTATGACATTGCGCCGAGTGCGGCGGGCAGCGCGGCCGACGAGGCCGATGTCCACGTGGGCGTGGGATACCCGTTGTCTCGCCTCGCCCTCCAGTTGGGGCGCCAGGGTTGGAGTGGTTTGGAATTTGCCTATGGCATCCCTGGCACCCTGGGGGGCGCCATGGTGATGAATGCCGGCACCCATTTGGGCGATATGCGTCAGGTCTTAGTCAGCGCCCGTATGCTCCTCCGCACGGGCCACGTGCAGGAGCTTCCCGCTAGTGCTGTAGGTTTACGCTATCGTAGCTCGTCCTATCCGGCGGGCGCCGTCCTGTTGGGGGCGGCCTTACGGCTCCAACGCGGCGAGCCGGGACACAGCGAAGCCATGATGCAGGAATCGTATGGGCGACGGCAACGCACGCAGCCACTGTCACAGCCTAACACGGGGTCGGTGTTCAAGAATCCACCGGGCACGTCGGCGGGGCATCTCATCGAATCGAGGGATCTGAAAGGCATGCGTGTCGGTGGGGCAATGATCTCGCCCATTCATGCCAATTTTATCGTCAATGTAGGACAGGCAACCGCGGCAGATGTGGCGACGCTCATGGCCCGGGTGCAAGAGAGTGTGCAGCGGGCGTACCACATAGCCTTGGAACCGGAAGTGCATGTCGTCGGAGAGGAAGGCTAGGCATGCCGCTGGCGACCACGAGCAACACGCTCTATAGTGCCCAACGCCGACGCTTGCGTGGCAAACGTCTGATGGCACGGTCCTGGCTCTTCGCGAAATATACGCTGGTCTTAGCCCTGGGTGGGGCTCTCCTGTGGAGTGTGTACACGTATTACCCCATAATGCTAGAAGCCGAGTATTTCCGCGTCCAGAAAGTCGAAGTGACAGGTTTGACGACGCTCACACGTGACGACATTTTTTATTTGCTAGGGATTACGCCCGAGACCACCTTGTGGCAGCTGGATCTGGCCCGTATTGGGGCCCGTTTGGGGCATCACCCCTATATTAAAACCGTGATGTTGCGGCGGATGTTTCCCGACACCCTGCGGGTGACGGTGCAGGAGCGTACCCCCTATCTTGCCATTAGCGCGGAGAACCAGCGTATGCTGGTGGATCATGAAGGCGTGGTGCTACGGGTCTATCGGCCAGAGCAGGATTCCCAGGTTCCACACATTCTGCTGCCCTCCCCCCGCGTCCTGGAACCGGGTATGCGGGTACGGCAGCAAGAGGTGCAACGGGCCTTTGAACTCCTCCAGACGTACCACGCGTCACCGCTGGCGGAGACACTGCGCGTGACGTCGATTGCCATGCAACCGTCTGGGCTGACTGTCTGGCATTTTGAACAGCACCCCTTTGAAATTCGTCTGGGCGACGAGAGTGTGGCTGGGCAACTGGAGCGCTTACCCTATGCTTTACGGTACATTGCCCAGCACCGTCTAGCAGTACGAGCTGTGGATTTATCGTATCGGAAACGACTCATTATCATACCCGCTAGCTAATGCGTGGGGAGGGCGCACTATGAGCCGCAGGGGACAACGGATCATCGCAGGGCTTGATATTGGCACCACAAAAATCTGTGCCGTGATTGGTGATGTCAAAAGCGATGGCATTATTGAGATCATCGGCGTCGGCACACATCCCTCCCGAGGCCTCAAGAGAGGGGTCGTCGTCAATATCGACAGCACGGTTGAGTCTATTCGGCAGGCGATGGACGAGGCCCAGCGCATCGCTGGGGTGGAAGTGAGCTCCGTGTATGTGGGCATCGCCGGTGGGCATATCATGGGGATGAATACCACGGGCATTATCGCCGTCAAAAACCAGGAGATTACCGCCCGGGAAATCGACAAAGTGATTGAGGCGGCCCAGATTGTGGCTATGCCCGTGGATCGGGAGGTGATCCATGTGCTGCCACAAGAATTTATCGTGGACGAACAGCGAGGGATTTTAGATCCGACAGGCATGTCGGGGGTGCGCTTGGAAGCACGGGTGCATATTGTCTTGGCCGCCGTAGCTTCGGCGCATAACATCGTCAAGTGTGTGAACAAGGCTGATCTCGAAGTGGAAGACATCGTGCTTGAGCAACTCGCCTCGAGCGAGATGTTGCTGTCTCCCGAGGAGCGCGAATTTGGCGCCGTGCTCATTGACATCGGTGGGGGGAGCACCAATATCGCCCTGATTTCTGGGCATGGGGTCAAGCACACCGCGGTGCTGGGGGTTGGAGGCAATCATATTACCAGCGATCTCGCTTTTGGACTCGGTACGACCCTGCCAGAAGCGGAGCGCCTGAAAAAGAGCTATGGGTGTGCCCGCGGCTTTGCCGCGGAGATGCACGAGACGATTGAGGTGCGGAGTTTAGGCGAACGCGAACTGCAGCGTCATACCCGCATGGATCTCTGTGATATTATTGCACCGCGGGTGGAAGAGATGCTCCACATGGTCCTTGAAGAGGTCAAAAAGAGCGGCTATGCCGATAGTGTCACCGCCGGGGTGGTTCTGACTGGCGGCACGGCCTTGCTGCCCGGGATTACTGAGGTGGCTGAAGACCTCTTTCGGCTGCCAGCCCGCTGCGGGGTGCCCACGGGGATTCGTGGGCTGGTGGAGATGGTGGATAGCCCCGTCTATGCGACAGGAGTGGGGTTGTTGCATTTCGCTATCAACGGGCATCACTACGGACGTTTTCAGAAATTGTCGGACGATCATCTGTTTGGCCGTATGTACCATCGTATGCGTGGCTGGTTTGGCGAGTTCCTCGCGTAGGAGAAGGGGCGAGCAATGGAAGAAAACCGCATTTATTTCGTCGAGGATGAGCCCCAGTTCGGTGAAGCCCAGATTCGCGTCATCGGCGTCGGGGGCGCTGGGGGCAACGCCGTCAACAACATGATCTTGGCGCACAGCCTCGGGGTGGATTTCCTCACCGCCAATACGGACTTGCAGGCCCTCAATGCCACCCTGGCCCCGACAAAGATCCAATTGGGAGCCCAGCTCACCAAAGGGCTCGGGGCCGGCGCGAACCCTGAGATTGGCCGGCGCGCCGCGGAGGAAGACCGCGAGCAACTCCGGCATCTGCTCGCCGGGGCCGACATGGTTTTCGTCACGGCGGGTATGGGCGGCGGCACGGGCACGGGTGCGG
>SXND01000151.1 GCA_005777235.1 Pseudomonadota bacterium | reverse complement strand
GTACTTCTTAGATTCTGGGAGCCAGTCTATTTTTATTGTGCGATCACTCCTTGGCTGAGTATAGCACGTTCCAGGCAAAGCGTTTCATCCACTGCCGTTGAAACGGCGTGGCTTTCACGGGCTCAAGCCAAATTTCTGTAATTTCGATTGCCAGAAAACGTCGATTCGCTGAGTATATACTATTTTATAACACTAGTTTAAAATCTATCGAGGACGCCGTCATGACCGCCACCCCTGCGGTGGGAAGCGAGGAGTGGCCGGGACACGTCGTACTGGTGTGTGCACGTCTGGACGCACGGCACCGGCGATGGGTGGGTGCCCTGCTGGCGCTGTATGGGGCCGAGGGGGCACCACACAGCTTGCAGCAGGGGCCAACCGGGATCCGAAAACTCGCTAGCAGGGCAGACTTGACCTGCCACGGCACCTGGAGGACAACCCCACGGCTGGTCGGGTGCGGCGCCCTGGCGGTGGTCGCCCACCGCGGCAAAAAAAGATGCCACCATCCATGAGCTGGAAGTGGTCCTGGAGTACGCCAGCCACTTCAATACCCTGCGCAAAGAATGAGCCGACCGTCTGTGCCTCGTCAGGCGCGTCTATGGTGAAAAACTGCAGACGACGGTCGGCTGGAAGGGACTGTTCTATGATCCCACCCTCGACGGCTCCGATGACCTGGCATCTGGTTTACGCCTGGTCGGCCAATTGTTGCTGGCCATCAACGCCATGGGGCTGCCAGTCGGCACCGAGCTGCTCGATCCCCTTATGCCCCAAAGTCACCAATTTTCCAAGTCTGAATCAGGATGGCCAGCCGTGCCTGGTGCGTAAGTCTGAATCAGGATGGCCAGCCGTGCCTGGTGCGTACTACTGGCGACCCGTGGGGCTATGGGGTGCTGCGCGGTGGGACATCGGGGCCAAACGATGAGGCCGCGCATCTGGAACGCGCCACGCACGCCTTGCACCGTGGAGGGTATGCGCCGGTGCTCATGGTGGACTGCAGCCACGCCAATGCCGCGAAACAACACGAGCGCTAGGAAGAAATCCTGAACGATCTAGTCGCACAGCGTGTGGCCGGCAACCGGTCGCTGATTGGCATGAGGCTGGAAAGCAATCTCGGGGCAGGGAGCCAAAAAATTCCGATAGACCCACGTCAGCTGCGCTATGGGGTCTCGGTCACCGATCCCTATGTGGATTGGGAAACCACCGAGCGTATGCTGCGCTACGCGCCTGCCCAGATAGAGGCGGAGACAGCCATCGCGAGGGCCAGAATGAGCATTGCTACTCAACGGCACACTCACCTTGTACTGCACTCGTGGGCCGTGTCGTTGGGGCACGCTCAACACGTGCCCCACAGCAAGCATTGAACCGTCAGCCGACGTGTTCCGCAGCGGCATGCTGGCCGGCGATGTACCCTTGACACACCGCGCGGGCCAGGCCATGCAGGCTAAACCCCCCTGCGGATTCGCCGCCGCAATAGAGGCCGTGGATCACTTGCCCGTTGAGATCTACCACCTGGCAGTGCTGATTGATCCGCAACCCCGCGCGGCAGTCGTGCGGCACTGGGGTGGCCCAAGCCGCATAAAACGGCGCGCGGGCGATCTTGTAGGCCGGGCTCGGCTTGCCGAAATCGCTGTCAATGCCCGTATCGACAAAGGTATTGTAGCGGGCCACCGTCGCCTCCAGGTTCTGGGGAGGCATCGGCACGCGCTGATATTGCATGATGATCTTCGCTGCCAAATCGGCCAGGGTGTTCGCACTAAAGAAGAAGCCGCCGTCGATATCAACCTCGGGCGGGTAGGGGTTCCAGTGCGACCGCTGCACTGCGTCGGCGTCAAAGACGGCCCATATCGGACCTCCACCATTGTGCCCGTCGGCAATACCGGCCATCGCCGCGTTGACCCAGTTGTTGGCCTTGTAGGTGATATTAGCGGCGTTAAGATAACTGCCGTAGGTGTAATCCTTGATGCCATTGTAAGTGTTGCCGGTAAAATGCCCTGCGGTCTCGTCATAGAACCGTTGACCCAACATGTTCACCAGGATCACGTTCTGCCAATCCTGCACCACGATGCCGGAGGCCCGGGCGCGGTCGAACACCGGGCTGCCAGGCAACCACCGCACCCCTCGATAATTGTACTGGTTGCCGATAGTGCCAGGCTTGGTCAGGTGGATGCCGAATTCGCCGGTCTGATTAAAAAATCCCCAGAGTGACGCGCCGACGGCCATGGCCGCGATCTCGCCGCTGGCATCCTGATTCGACCACGGCATGCCGCCCAGGCCGCAATACTCCTCGGTCAGACGCGGGTCGAACATGCGCCGAAAGTTGACATTGCCGGTATGGCCGCCGGTGCCGATGATGACGCCCTTGCGCGCCCGGATGTTGAGCGTGGTGCCATGATGATTCACCTGGATACCGATCACGCGGCCCGCACCAGGGGCCTCCCGATGTAGGGCGGTCATACGGTGTTCGAGCAGAATCTGCACTCCCACCGCTTTCGCGGAAGCCTCGAGGGGGCGCATCAACCCATTGCCGGTGGTGAAGACGGTGGCGAGCGACGGATGCACCGGTTGGCCGGTCTGGACCAGCGGCCAATCCATGGCGCAGCAGTGCATTTCGCGCGGCGCCGAATTGCCCACCGAAATCCCCCCTCGGGTATCTGGCACCTGTTCTGCAAACACCACGCCGTGCTCGACCAGCCAATCGCAGGCGGCCGCACTGTGATCGGCGAAGGCGCGAATGACCTCGCGATCGTTGTAGCGATAGTCGGGGAAGCCGTTGGGCTGCACCACCGACCAGTCGGTGAGGTCGCGGAACACCAGATCGGGTGAATCCTCGATACCATACTTCTTCTGGGCCTGGTTGCCGCCGCCAAGCGCCACGTTGCCGCCACTGGTGATGGCGTGGCCGCCAATATCCTTTTCCGCTTCGACGACGATGACCGACGCGCCAGCTTCCCGCGCCACGATCGCCGCGGGCAACCCGGTCGCCCCAGCGCCTATGACCACCACGTCGACTTCCCAGTCCCACGTGCCCGGGACTGCGGCGGTCTGTACGGTCGGGGAAATCGCACTCCCGGCAGCCGCCGTGGGGGGGGTATCTGTCTTCATGACGTTTGCTCCTTCAGTGTTAGCACTCTGCTCACTGTGTAAGTGGTGCTTCGTGTGGTCGTTCCGGTTCTCGGTGCGTTGTCGCCCGACCGGTCCGGTACGATGGCCCGCCGGAGTGCGCTGCCGAGGCCGCGAGGGGCCAGCCGCCCAGCACATCGGCGGATGCTGTTGTACCGTGTTGTGGCAGGTATCCGTTGCCACCGTTGATCGTTGTCTCCACCATTGTACCTCGTCTCGTGTCCACACAACTACTACGCCGAGAGCCCAGGGGAGGCGAGACACGAGTGGGAGCATCTTAGCACACGACACCAGACGAGACACATGTAGAGCGGCAGCGCTGGTCCCTGCCGCTCTGTCAAGCATGGTGTGCATACGGTCAAGAGTGCTGGAGGGGTAAGCGGCTGGTTGCCCCTCCGCGGCAAGGTATTTAGCCAATGGCCTCGCGATACGCTTTGAGCGCTTCAGCCGTGCCAGCGGTGAGCATACGCATCTCATTACCGATCTGACACAGCATGGAGCCCATCTGCACAAACTTGGCCGACACTGCCGGCCCGGAACCGTGATGGCAGGGCACAATGTTATTGGCCTTGGCCGCGGCAAAGATGCGCTGCACCGCCGCAATGTGGCGGTCGTCGTTCTGCCAGGTGTTCATGTTGAGTTCCATGTCCAACGACAGGTCACTGGGGCCAATGTAGAGTCCATCAATCTCCGGCGCGGTGGCAATAGCTTCGACGTTGGCCAGGGCTTGCCTGGTCTCAATCATCACGAGACAGATGACCTCGTCATTGGCGCGCTGCACATAGGCGTCCAGCGGCTCCGAGAGCGTGGCACGGTTGCCGGCAATGCTGCGGCAGCCACGCGGCGCATAGCGACAGGCACGCCCGGCAGCTTCGGCTTCTTCGTAGGTATTGACCATGGGGACAATCACCCCAGCGGCTCCACAATCCAGCACATACGAGATATACTCGGGCGAGTTGCGCGGCAACCGTACAAGAGGGACGGCGTCGGTGTTGCCAATGGCTTGCAAGCAGGCGGACACGGTTTCCTGGCCGACCCCCACGCCATGCTGCCAATCAATCACCACCGCATCAAAACCCGCATGGCCCATCATTTCGGCAATGTACGGATTGCCGGTCGAACACCAGCCCTGGACCGCGGGCTTGCCCTGTTTCCACAGTTCACGGACACGATTTTTTTTCACACACGTCTCCTCGTACGCGAGATGGCCTGAGTCGGTTGAGCCACGACAAGGCGTAGAGGCTACCTGGCGCAGGAAGGAAACACAAGGGCGTACATCCGGTGGCAGAGTCATGCAGTGGTCCACGTAGGGCAAGCAACGGACACCGTCTTCCTTGGAGCGCAGGCCAAGCCAAAACCGAAAACTGCATGGCCCTGATCCGGTGGGGGGCAGGCGGCAGCCCCACCGATGCCAGGGACCAGGGGGCCAGGCCCACGGTGGCGTGAGCCAGGGTGCCAGCGATGCGGGCCGCCCGCCCGGTCTTGATGTACAATGAGCGACAGGTGACGAGTATACCCCAGAGAGCATGTGGCAAAGGGAGGATATGCAGATGCCATCACAACGAGCCCAAGCAGAGCGCAGCAGGCAGGAGCAGGTGGTTGCCGAGGCGCGGCGGCACCAAGAGCAGCAGTCAAAGACGTATCGGGCCCAAGCGCTTAAGCTATATCCCTGGATCTGTGGGCGGTGCGGACGCGAATTTGACGGCAAAAGACTCCGCGAGCTGACCGTCCATCACAAGGACCACAACCACGACTACAATCCCCCCAACGGCAGTAACTGGGAGTTGCTGTGTCTCTACTGTCATGACAACGAGCACGCCCGGCAGCAGGTCGCAGATGCGTATGGCGCGGCGACACCCGGTGAGGACTACGAGCCGCCGTCAACGTACAGGCCGTTCGCCGCGCTCGAACAGTTGTTGCAGCGTACGCCCGCACCGGACAGTAAGCCCAGCGACCACGGCACCTGAAGAAGATCATAGGGCGCATGAGACTTTCTAGGGCAGCGCACAACCAGGATCGCGACACCGAGAGCAAGACGGAAGCATGACCTACACGCTGACGCACCATGCCCGGGACGCCATGGACAAGCGAGGCATACCTGAGGCATGGCTCAGGCACACGCTGGTCGCGCCGCAATGGCGCGAGCCAGACGCTAGGGACCCTGAGCTGGAACACCGTTTAGCCGTTATCCCCGAGCATGATCACCGCGTCCTCCGCGTGATCGTCAATACCCAAGTCACGCCGGAACGGGTGGTCACGCTGTATTTTGACCGAAAGATGCGAGGCAGATTATGAAACTGAAAATCGATCGGCAAGCGGACGCCCTGTATCTGACGCTCGACGAGTCGGGCGTAGTCGAGTCCGAAGAAGTCTCTCCAGGAATTATTCTGGACTATAATTCTGAAAACCAAGTAGTCGGTATCGAGATGCTGCATCTCTCCAGACGTACGCCGCATTTGGACACCGGCAAGTTACTGTTCGAAACGGTTCCGCTGCTGGTGTCACCTTGAAGACATGCACCACGGCTCGGTGATGCGTCGCGCCCTCCCGCACACGCTACGGTGCATCCCACGATGCTGGCATGTCCCAGCAGGTCAAGCGCCAGTCATGCCCCGCTACCGCCACGGCGCCACGATAGTCAGGGGCGGGATCGAGGTCGCGTAGCGCCCAGTGGGCTGCTTCGGCAGCATCCCAGGCCGTGTGGAGCAGGGCCGCGGGCTCCCCTGGAGCGAAGGCCACGTCAAATTGGCGCAGGGGTAACGCCAGTCCCAGGCCTTTGGCTTTGATGAAAGCTTCCTTGCGGGTCCAACAGGCGAAAAAGGCACTCGCCTGCATGGGCACGGGCAGAGCCCGGAGCGTACGCACCTCGCGTGGGGAAAAGAAGTGCTCCGCGATGTTTTCCTGGGCCACGCGCGGACGTATGCGCTCGACGTCGACCCCCAGGAGCCGTCCCCAGGAGCAGGCATAGAGGGCCAGACCATGCGAGTGGGAGACATTAAAATGCAATGTCGCGCCATCAGTCTCAAGGGCGAGGGCCGGCTTGCCGTGGGGACCATAGGTAAAACAGATATGCTGTGGGGGGCACGCCAGGTACTGTCCCAGCAGGACACGGAGCAGACCGCGGGCGACGGTAAAATGGGCCCGGTCTCTGGGAAAGATGAAACGTTCAGCCCGTTGGCGCTCGTCGTCGGCCAGCAGGGTCCCGAGGTGTCGTACGGACGCCTCGGGCCTGTCGAGCGCGGCGCGCCAGATGTGCACGTCGTCGTGGCGTAACGTCAGACGCTGGGGAGCCGAGAACCAGGAGCACGACATCATCGTGGCTTCCTTTCCAGCCTGCGATACGGTGAGGCAGCAGATGATCGTACTGGCGGCATGGCGATGAACACGGTAGGCTCTCCCGACAGCGCGACGCCATGATAGCGGACCTTCTGCAAGGAGACACTGATGTTACCCCTCTCGACCTTGGCCGACGTGCACGCCGCGGCAGCCCGTATCAGCGCCTATGCGCATCGTACCCCAGTGCTGACGTGTAGGAGTATGAACGACCTTCTAGGGGCCGAAGTCGTCTGGAAATGCGAAAATTTCCAGAAAGTCGGCGCCTTCAAATTTCGCGGCGCTTGCAATGCCGTCTTTTCCCTGACCGATGCCGAAGCGCAGCGTGGCGTGGCCACGCATTCCTCGGGGAATCATGCCGCGGCCGTGGCCCTGGCCGCCCGTTTGCGGGGAATTCCCGCACACATTGTGATGCCAGACAATGCCCCAGCAGTCAAAAAAGCCGCGGTGGCAGGCTATGGCGGCACGATGGTGTATTGCGCGCCAACCCTGGCAGCACGGGAGGAGACGACCGCCCAGGTAGTCCAGGCCACGGGCGCCACGTTTATTCACCCGTACAACGATGCCCGGGTAATCGCAGGCCAAGGCACCGCGGCGTTGGAACTACTTACGGAGGTGGCCGACCTCGACGTGATCATGGTGCCAGTGGGGGGCGGCGGGCTCCTCAGCGGCACGGCACTGGTGACTGCCGCGCTGGCACCCGCCACGCAGGTGATTGCGGCGGAACCCAAGGCCGCCGATGATGCCTATCGCTCGCTGCAGGCGGGCACAATTCTCCCGGCGCTTGATCCGCACACCATTGCCGATGGCCTACGCACCTCGCTCGGCCCGCTGACGTTTGCCATCATCCAACGCCATGTGCAACAGATTGTCACGGTGAGTGAAGCGGCGATTATTGCCGGGATGCGGCACATCTGGGAGCGTATGAAGATCGTCGTGGAGCCCTCGGCGGCGGTGCCGGTGGGTGCCCTCCTCGAAAAGCGGCTGGATCTCACCGGCAAGCGTATCGGCGTCATTCTGTCCGGCGGCAATGTCGATCTGGCCCATCTCCCCTGGTAGCCAGCGCATGACCGTGCCCAGAGGCAAGCGGACGCGCGCCTCTGGACATGCGTGACGGACGGGCGCGGCACAGACAACACGGTCTGACGCAGGGTCATGCAGTGGTCGCTTGTAGGGCACATCCGGTCTGTGGCTCGCGACAACTGGACGACTGTATACCACTCAGTCTTACTGCGGTTGCTTGCATTCAGCTTTGCCGTCGCGGATTTCACAGTCCACTTTCGTCCCCACACGCCACATGTCGCCAGGGAATATCTTGTACTCTTTGCCGTCGGCCGTTTTCACGGTTGCGACCCCTTTATCATCAACGGCCGTGACGGTACCCGGTGTGGCTGCCCAGGCCAGCGAGAGGCCCAGGAGAAGGGTGCTCAGACCCAGGGTGACGGTGGTCCGCAGTCGATACGCCATCTGTCATGCCTCCTAGAAAATAGTGGATACTCGCTCCCCGCACTCCACCGCGACCAGACACCAAGCCATCGTGTGTCGAGGTCCATGGATGGGGGACGGCCATTGATTATGACCAGACGCCCAGGAGGGAGGCCACCCAAAACACGGCATCGTACCAGAAGGGGCCTGCGGTGCGACTCAGGCCTCGGCGGCGCGAAATTCCACCGGGTCGAGCTCATGGCGTTCCAGGAGACGATAAAATTCTGTGCGGTTACGCCCAGCCAGACGTGCGGCCTGGCTGACGTTGCCATGGGTAATTTTTAACAGGCGGACAAGATATTCTTGCTCAAAGTGGTGTTTGGCATCATCCAGGAGTGGCAACGTCGCGGGGGTGTTACTGAGGGCCTGCATGACCAGAGACGCCGGGATGATCGGCGTGGTCGATAAGATCACCGTCTGCTCGACCACGTTGAGGAGATGGCGGACGTTGCCGGGCCAGGGGGCTTGAATGAGCAGCTCCAGGGCTTCCGGGGCAAAACCTGTCACCTGTTTCTGAGCGTTCGCCGCATAGCGTTCGAGAAACTGGCTGGCCAGCAAGGGAATATCCTCACGGCGGGCGGCGAGATTGGGCAGCTGCAGCGCCACGACTTTGAGGCGATAATACAAATCCTCGCGGAAATTGCCCTTGGGCATCTCGGCTTCGAGACTGCGGTGGGTGGCCGAGACAATGCGCACATCGATGGCCATCGTCTTCGTGCTCCCAACGGGGCGCACCTGCTTTTCTTGCAACACGCGCAGGAGTTTGACTTGCAACGGCAGGGGCATGTCACCAATTTCATCGAGAAACAGCGTGCCCGGGTGCGCCGCTTGAAACAAGCCCACATGATCATGCGTGGCACCCGTAAACGCCCCCTTGGCATAGCCAAAGAGTTCGGACTCTAACAACGACTCTGGGATAGCGCCGCAGTTGACGGCAATAAAGGCCTGCGCATGACGCCGACTGGCTTGGTGAATGGCCTGCGCGATCAATTCCTTGCCGGTGCCGCTCTCGCCATAAATCAGCACGCTTGCGTCGCTTTCCGCGACTAACAGCACCTGACGCAGTACATCCTCCATGACGGGACTGCGGGTTAAGATCGCCTTGCGCCACGCTTCATCACGCCCACTGCGGCCCTCAGTCGCTGGCGGCCCGCTGAGTCGCAAGGCTTTTTCAACCTGCACGAGCAGATCTTTGCCATCAAACGGTTTCGTCAGAAAGCCAAAGACGCCGCGCTGGGTGGCAGCGACGGCCTCAGGGATGGTGCCATGGGCGGTGAGAATAATCACCGGGACGGTGGGATGGCTGCGGTGAATCGCATCAAAGAGGGTTAAGCCGTCCATGCCATCCATCTGTAAATCGGTAATGACCAGATGAGGATAGTGCACAGCCAATTGGTTGAGGGCCTGCGCCCCACTATCGGCGGTTTTGACGTCATACCCGGCAGCGTCCAAGCGGATAGACAATAAGCGGAGCAAGGCCGTGTCATCATCAACCAGTAATATGGTATATTTGGTCGTATCCATGCGCTGACTCACTCGTGTTAAGTGCCTTTCTTGTCCGTACGCTCTCGATCCATGAGGCTTTTTTCAATGTCTTTAATTTTTTCAATCTTTTCCTGAAGTTTTTTCACATTGCGCCGTTCTTCCAGCAACTTCCTATTGAGGTGTTGCTGTCCCGTCAGATGGCGATTTTTCTCGCTCACGGTCTCTTGCAATTGTCGCTGCAGCTGCTGGTACAGTAGGCGTTGCGTCTCAAGCTCTTCCTGCAGTTTCTTCACCCGTTGCTGCTGAGCGACCAGTTGCCGCTCCTTGTCCTCCACGTCGGCCTGCAGAGGCTTGACACGGGGATCGGCCAGGTGCACAGGTGGGGGTTCCTGCAGGCATGTCGCCAGGAAGAGGGTGAGATCCAACAAATCGGTGTCGGGCGGGGCGGGGGAGTGTAGATACGCCTGCAACAGTTCACGGGCATAGGGCCGATTGGCAAAAGCGGTGCTTGGCAGACTGAGGAGCCACACCAGGCGCAGACGGTTCTCAGCACTGGGATGGGTGGTAAAGGCGGTCTCTTGCCTGGCATGTTCGCGCTGCAAGGCTTCGGGAGACAAGGCACGCAGAGAGGCGACATAGTGCACGAAGCGTGTGCCGGGAGTCGTGGTGGTCATGGTGGTGACCCGTTCCACGACCGTGACAGGCGGCACGGGCACCGTACAACACACGCATCCGAGCAGGACAAGCACGCACGCGAAGCAAGTACGCGACGTCATACGGCACTGCACGTGGTGTCCTTCCTGAGCTGTATAGGCAGGGTCACGCGAAAGTGCGCCCCGCGCAACCCATCCTCCACAATGCTGAGCGTGCCGTGGTGTGCCGCAATATATTCGTGCGCAATCGCCAGACCCAGGCCACTCCCTTTCACATGGCCTTGATACGAGGCGGTGCCCTGATAAAACGCCTCAAAGACGCGCGGCTTATCTTCCTCCGCAATGCCTGGGCCGGTGTCGCTGACATCCAAGTGGACCTGTTCAGCGTCTTGCCTCAGCGCAATCCGTACCACTCCACCGCGTGGCGAGTATTTCACCGCATTGGACAGGAGGTTGTCGATGACAATACGTAATTTGGCCCGATCCCCGCGCAAAGTGACGGGCGTCAGCATCAAGGGCACCTCAAGCTCTTTGGCCATCATGGCTAATTTGTGATCGGTGACGACCTCTTCGATGATACGATCAAACTGTACAGCATGCATCTCGAGGGCGGCATGGCGGGCTTCAGCGAGATGAAAATGCAAGAGATCTTCAATCAGCTTTTGTAACTGGATACCATTCTGTTCGAGAATTTCGACAATCTCACGCTGCCCGGCGGTCAAAGTGCCGACGACCCCCTCTTCCAACAAGGAAGTGCCTTCACGCAGGGCCGTTAAGGGGGTTTTGAGTTCATGGGATACGTGCTGGAGAAACTTGCGCTTTTCGTCCTCCAGCTCGCGCAAGCGACCGCGCAACCAGTTGAGGCGTTGCCCGAGGTAGCGCAAGTCGTGGGGCCCACCGATCTCGATGGCCGTCGAAAATTCACCAGAACCCAGATGCTGAATGGCCTGATCGATTTGGCGAATAGGGCGCGAAATCAGCCGTACAAAAATGGCGGAAAACAGCATAGCCCCTAACACCAGGGTAACCGCTTGCCACACAAAAAGCCGTTGCACGGTGTCGGCTTCCTCGCGCATGGCTTCGGTGTCCCGGTCGGTGATTTTATCATTTTCGGTACGCATGGCCCGCGCCAATTCTTTGAGTGCTGTGAATTCTGGGGTGAGGGTGGTCAGGTGCTCGGGTTGGCGCAGATGCGCCTGCACGGTCTCAAACAACGTCTGCTCTTGCTGGATCAGCGCCGCGAGCTGCATTTCCTGGGATTGATCGCGGATAAGGGCCACCAGATTGTGCGCACCTTGCTGGAATTTGTCATGCGTTTCGACATAGGCATGAAATAACGATTCATCACCTAGCACTTGAAACTGCTTGACATAGCGCTCCATGGCGGTGGTCTGTTCGGTGAGGCTACGACTACCCTGCAACACCTGTATCGCTTGCGAGATAGCGCGCTGACTGCGCGTGGCAATACGATCCACCCGTATGGCCGCCACAATAACCGCCGCAATGAGTGGCAGCATGACGAGCGCAAACCCAATCAAGACCAGTGTGAGAAAGGATTTTGGGCGATAAAAAGGCATCGTGTCCGCCCTTTCGGACCTCCACACCCAAGTGAGGCGGGGGTCAGCAATGCCGCCGCGCCCGTGACCAGCGCGTTACGCCATGGTGACAATGGCGCGACCAACAATCTCTCCACGATTGAGCGCACTATAGGCGGCATCTACGTCGTCGAGGCGATAGCGCCGCGTGATCGGCTGCGAAGCGCTGACTTGCCCACGCGCTGCCAGGGCCAGCACCTCCGGCATATCCGTGCGCACCCGGCTGCCATAGGAGCCCATCATGTGAATGCCACGCCGGACTAGGCGGGTAATTTCAATCGCCGCGGTGGTGGTGCCCGGCGCAATGCCAATCACCACCAAGCGCCCGCCATCTCGCGTCATCATAAAGGCATTCACCACTGTCTCTGGGCGTCCCAGGGCCTCGAGGGCCACGTCCACCCCGCGTCCCTTGGTGAGGGCTTGGACTGCCGCCACGGCATCTTCCTGGGCCGCGTTGACCGTGTGCGTGGCGCCGAGCCCCCGGGCGGCTTCCAGCTTATCATCACGAATGTCCACGGCGATAATCTGCGCTGCGCCAAAGGCTTTGGCGACCTGGATGACATTGGAGCCGACCCCGCCGGTGCCGATCACCGCCACGGTTTCGTTGGGCTGGATGTGCGCCTGGTTCTTCACGGCGCCATAGGCCGTCATCATGGCACAGCCCAGGATCGAAGCGTCCGCCAGGGGCACGCCGGCAGGGGCCGGGAACACATCGCTGGCCGGCACCACAGCATACTCCGCCAGGCCGCCCATGCTGTACATCGCCAGCGTGGTGCCATCGTGGCGCCGCAGCCGACTGGTGCCATCATACAGGGTGCCGCGCAGGCGGTTCATGGCAAAGAACGTTTCGCACAGATCATCGCGCCCACGCACACAGTAGTGGCACACGCCACACGGCATAATAAAGCTGCACACCACCGCGGCCCCGGGCTGGATGGTCGTGACATCCGGGGCTATGGCCTCGACCACACCCGAAATTTCGTGCCCCAGCACGCACGGCAAGGGAAACGCCACTTCACCTTTGAGCACGTGCAGGTCGGTATGGCACACGCCGCAGGCCGTGACGCGCACCAGCACCTCGCCCGCTTTGGGCGCTGGCGTGGGGATGTCTTCGACGATAAGCGGCCCGCCGAGAGCGGACAGGACGGCGGCTTTCATAAACTGTCTCCTACCAGCGGCGTGCTATCTTCCAGCACGCCTGCTGTCATCAAGGCCGTGATCTCCGCCTCCGCCATGCCGAGGATGTCCTGACACACCTGCACCGTATGCTGCCCGATCAGCGGCGCGGCCCAGCGATGTTCCGGCGTGGCCTGCGACAGACGAAATTCCGAACGTTGGACGGGATGGCGCCCCACGCCCGGATGATCGAGATAGACTACATGGCCGCGATGGCACAACTGCGGATCCTCCAGCATCCCCTGGTTCGTATGCACGATACCAGCGGGCACCCCCGCCTGCTGCAGCCGCTGCATGACCGCCTCGGCCTCCTGCGTGTGTGTCCAGGCGCAGAGCTGGGCATCCAGCTCTGCTTCGTGGGCCTTGCGCCCGCGCAGCGTGGACCAGCGGGTGTCCTGCATCCAGGCCGGTTGCCCGAGGGCCTGGCACAAAGCCTGCCAGTGCGCATCGCTGAGGCAGGCAATGGTGCACCAGCGGTCATCGCCTTGACAGGGGTAGACCCCGTGCGGTGCGGCTGCCGGGTGGCGATTGCCCACGCGCTGGGCTTCGTGTCCGTTCAGCGTATAGTCGAGCATCACCGGGGCGATGAAATGTAACGCCGCCTCCAGCTGCGACATATCGAGATGTTGCCCGCGCCCGGTACGCCGGCGGTAATCCAAGGCCGCTAGAATAGTCGGGATAGCAAAGCGCGGCACAATGAAATCGGTATAGGCGCCATAAGGGTTCGTCGGGGCGCGGTCCGGCCAACCGGTGAGGGCGGTCATACCGCTGAGTGAAGACAGCACCGCACCAAAGCCTGGCTGCCGGGAATAGGGGCCGCCGCGTCCGAGCATCGAGGTACTAAACAGCACAATGTCGGACTTGATCGCGCTCAGGGCCTCGTACCCCAGGCCCCATTTTTCCATGGTCCCTGGCGTAAAATTCTCGGTGATGAGATCCGCCCAGGGCACAAAGCGCTCGCGGATCAGGTCCATGGCCTTGGGATGCGCCATGTTGAGCCCGAAACCGTACTTGCCGGCATTGTAGTTGGCGTGGTAGCCGCTACGGTTCGGCCCAGTGCCTGGACTGCCGTAGGGCGGGGCGTTACGCAGGACTTCCGGGCGCAGCTTGGACTCAATGCGCACCACGGTGGCGCCGTATTCCACCAGATAACTGGTGGTCATCGGCCCAGCGGCTACCCAGCAAAAATCGAGAACGTTGAGTCCTTCCAGCGGTCGCATGCTGTTCCCTTCCGCCACAGACCTCTAAATGACCCCTGCCGCCCGTAGTTGCGCCAACTCCGCCGGCTGCAGACCCAGCTCTTTGACGTAGATCGCCATATTATGCTCGCCTAGGCGCGGCGGAAAATACCGCCACTGCAGCGGGGTAGCGCTGGCCCGGGCAAAGGGTCCGAGCATGGTCAACGTGGTGTCGTATGCTGGCGCGGGGATCGCCTGAAAATACTGGCGCGCTTGCAGTTGCGGGCTCAGCACAATGTCCCTCGGGGTGGCGACAGGAAACAACAGAATGCGCCGCTTGATGGCCTCCTCAAACAGTTCCTGCTTGCTGTACCGCAGCAGAAACTGCTCAATGGAGGGCACCACACGATCGAGCAATTCTTTGGTCACAGCGCCGTATCCTAGCTTGGTGAAATCTAGAGCGTCGAGATACGCATCGCTCATGCCCGCTTCGGCCATCCAGGCGATAAAATTGTTCACGCTCTGCCCCGAGCTAGAGCCCCCAGAGAATTGAAAATTGACAAAGCCGTCCTGGCACGGCCAGGTGATGCGCATAAAGGTACTGGCGCCGGTCTGGCGATACGACCCCTGGCGCCGAATGATCGAGCCCTCAATGGCGTAGATCTGCGGCGCACTGGCCAGCGCCCGCGTCACCGCCTGCTGGCACGAGACATCCACGTGTTGCCCTTGGCCGGTGAGCACACGCTGCATATGTGCCATCATGGCCCCAGAGGCAGCAACGCCAGAACCGTGCAGGTAAAAGTGCGGAAAGCCGACACGCACCGGCGGGCGGTCGGGATCCCCCGTGACATACAGAAATCCACCGAGGCCCATGCCCACCAAATCCGAGGCGTGATAGCTGGCATAGGGGCCGTCCTGGCCAAACGGCGTAATGGACACCACAATGAGCCTCGGGTTGAGCGCCGCCAAGGCGTCATACCCCAGCCCGAGGGCCGCCATCTCGCCTGGCGCCCCGGACTCAATCAGAAAATCGGCAGAGGGGATGAGGCGCGTGAGGAGGTCGCGCCCATCGGCGGTGGTGAGGTCAAGGGTGATACTGCGTTTATTCGCCGTGTAGGCCCACCAGAACAGGCTACGCTCAGGATGCACCTCATCCTGATAAAACGGCCCAAGCCGCCGGGCCGTATTGCCCGTTGGTGGCTCCACCTGGAGCACATCCGCGCCCAGGTCAGCCAGGATCTTGCCGCACAACAGGCCGCGCTCATCGGTGAGATCGAGCACGCGATACGGGCTTAACATGCCCTCAGGCGTGGATGAGGCATCCATGCTTGTCCTCCCAGAACAGAGTGTCGATGGGATGCGGGATGATCGCTGGTCAACGGTTAGACGCCACACTGCCCGCGCTGGCGCAGGTAATGATCCGCCAGGACGAGCGCGATCATGGCTTCCACCATAGGCACAGCGCGTGGCAAGACACACGGATCGTGCCGTCCTCGGGCTGCCAGCGTCGCCGCTTCGCCAGCGTCGTTGACCGTGTCCTGGGATTTGGCAATCGTCGCCGTGGGCTTGAAGGCAATGCGCATGAGCAAGGGTTCGCCAATGGAAATGCCGCCCTGGATGCCGCCCGAATTGTTGGTGCGCGTGTGCACCTGCCCATCACGCATTTCGTACGGATCGTTGTGCTCACTGCCCATCAGTTCGGTCCCGGCAAAGCCGGAGCCAATCTCAAAGCCCTTGGTGGCAGGCAGGGACATCAGCGCCTTGGCCAGGTCAGCTTCCAGCTTGTCAAAAACCGGGATGCCCAGGCCGACCGGGGTCTGACGTACTACCGCTTCCACCACGCCGCCTAAGGAATCGCCCTGGCGCCGCGCCCAGTCAATGTGGCCGATCATCTCCTCGACGCAGGATGGGTCTGGACAGCGCACGATGTTGGATTCGACCTGCGCTTGTGTCACGGTGAGCGGATCGACTTCGGCGCGGATTTTGTGGATTTGGGTGACGTAGGCGATGATCTCGGTGCCGCATTGCTCGCGCAGCAACTTTTTGGCAATGGCCCCGGCAGCCACGCGGCCAATGGTTTCCCGGGCGCTGGCTCGCCCGCCGCCCTGCCAGTTGCGAATGCCGTATTTGGCATCGTAGGCATAATCGGCGTGCGAGGGTCGGTACGTATGTTGGAACGGCGCGTAGTGCTCGGGCTTGGCGTCGGTGTTCCATACCAGGATGGAGATGGGCGAGCCTAACGTGCGGCCTTCAAACACGCCGGAGAGGAGACGGCACTCATCTTCTTCTTGACGCTGGGTGGTAATGCGGCTCTGCCCAGGGCGCCGGCGGTCCAATTCTACCTGAATATCCGCTTCGGTGAGTTCCATGCGCGGCGGGCAGCCATCGACGACCACGCCGACCGCCCCTCCATGGGATTCGCCCCAGGTCGTAATGCGAAACAAATGTCCAAAGGTGTTGCCCATACGTCAGCGCCCCTCTCCCCCGCGTCGTGTGCTATGCCTATGGCGGGGGAGCATACGCTGTGGTTCTGGGAGTGTCAAGCGCCGCCAGAGGGAAGGATGGTATAGGGGAGGAGTGTTGGATAAGCCTTTATCAGACGACGAATTTCTACTATTCTGGATGTCCATTTTGTCAGTCCTGTGCCAGTACCCTCCTGAGAGCGCCGGGCTCCAGCCCGCCTCCAGAAGCCACGCTGGCGCGTGGCGTTCCCAGGGCAAACCCCGGAGCACTGGCAGTGGATGGATGAAACAGACATCTACCATATTCCTTGTCGGTCGTGTCTATAGCCCAGAACCCCATCGCAGCTTTCTGCACGCTGGCGGCCGACATCCCGGCTTCTACTCGCTCTCGAACCCATGGCTCGTGAACTTCAGCGTGCGGCTGTTCTCCGTGACCGTCCGGACGACATGGTCCGGGACACCAGTGGGAATCTCCGCGTCGATCTCCAGCGTCACCCGCACCGATGAGCCCATGAGCCCGACCAGATGCGCGATGACCGCTTCGGTGATCTGGCTCGCGTCGCGTCCAGCGCGCGCCGGATCGAGCGTCACCGTGCCGTGAAAGCGCCGCGGTCTGGGTGGCACGGCAGGTCTGGACGGCGCCCCACCGTTGTGCCCTGGGAGCTCGAGCGTCTCGTCCGCTTCCGATGGCGTTGGGGGTGTGGACTCACCCACAGGCTGGGGCGCTGGCGTCTTCGCGTTGATCTGCCGGCGCGCGATCTCAGGGCGCACCAGTAGTCCAGCGTCGCCGTCTGTGATAGTCAGATGCTGTCCGCCACGCAAGCCACGATAGCGCTGCGCGACCTCGTCGTAGCTTTCCGCATACGCGAAGGCATCTTGCTCCCAGGTGAGCAGGGCACAACCGTCGCGGATTGCCCCAAGCAGCACGGCGGCGTCCTTGAGACGCGGTAAGTAGCCATAGCGCCCAAAATCATCCACGAGCTGCTTAATAGCGACGTGATCGCCGCGCCACAGGGGCACGCGGTCCATCTCCAGGCGCAGGAGCGTGGCCCCAAGGCTGGTGACGAGGAGTTCATCGTTGCGCAGCTTCTTGCTGGCGCGCACGGCGAGCGCTTCCTGTCCGGACAGGCGGAGCGCCTGCCACACGACCGCCGCCTGGGGGTTCGCCTGCATCGGCACCAGCAGCCACTGGTAGGTCTCCGGCCGTCGCGCCGTCACGGCGCTGGCGGCGGCGGCGTGCTGCGTCTCGGCCTGCCGCACCTGGTGCGGTGAGAGGTCGAGTCTCTCTTGCTCGCTGAGGATCGACGTCCAGGCCAGGTACGCGCGTACCGCCTCGTCCAGGTCCTGTAAACGGGTCTTATCGGCGGCGAGGAACACCAGTGCGTTGCGGTACAGGCGCGGCGTATTGCCGCGTGTCTCCAGGATGGTTTTGGCGACGGTCTCGGCAGCGTTGCCAGGCTCCCGGCTATAGGCGTGCTCCACGCCCAGCACCACCAGACGCGCGTCGAGGTCATCGGGCACGTCGGCACTTGAACCAGGCAGCGGATGCACCCGGGTAAAATCGCCCATGGCGCGCAAATCCACGCGCAGGCGCTTATCCAGCTCCTGCGCTACCTTGTCCGGGTCACGTTTCAGTTGCTCGGCGCGGTCCTCGGCGAGCTTGGTGACCGTGGGTTGCGTGGAGTACCAGTAGCGTGGCCCGTCCTGGTACAGATACGTGGCCGCCGCCGCCAGCCGCCGCAGCGCATCGCCGAACACCGCTGGCGATTCGCCCGGCATGACGCAGCCGAGCTTCACACGCCGGTCCTCCAGTCCCCGGTTGGCGGCGGTCGTGGTGGGCGCTGAGCCCAGGTAGATGGTGCGCGCCACGCGCCGACTGGCCGCGAACTTGCCAAGATTCGGCACCTCGCCGTCGAGCCGCAAGGGCAGTGAGCTGGGGCCGTCCACGTCTTTTTCGAGGATTGGCACCCAGTTGTCCGACAGGTAGCGGGTCAGCTCAAATTGCACGCGTGGGTCGTCGATGGGGATGTTCGCCGGCTGGATCAGCGGGTTGCGGTCGCCCTTCTCCCACAGGCTGTGGATCACCGCGGCCATCAAGCGCAGCACGCCACGGGTACGCTGGAACTTCACCAGGGTGGACCAATCGGTGTACAGGCGGTCAAACACTTCCGGGTGGATTGGGTAGGCGGCGCGCAGGCGCTGCTCGTAGTCGGCGTTACGGCATTCAGGCGGGAACTCCTGATGCTGGGTGCAGTAGAGCTCGGCAAAGGCCCGCGCCACCACGTCGCGAGCCGTGAACTGCACCGGATCGGCCAGGGGCTCGAACAGTCGGCGGCGTACGATCTCAAAGCCCTCTTCCGCACTCGCCGGCCGCCACGAGGATTCGACCCTCCCGACCACATTGCGCAGCCGGTCGAGCGCTTCGCGGCCGCGTTGCCCACCCACCTCGACATCGTCCGTCGGCGTGTGCGCGGGGTCAGTGGTGTCGGAGGCCGGCAAGCTGATCACCAGGAGACAGTGCCGCGCGGCCTTCGCCGCTTCGGTGAGAGCCTGGGCAAAGGTGAACTGTGTCTCAAACGTGCCGGCGGGCAGATCGCCCTGGTCGTGGAGCTGGCGCGCGTAGGCTACCCACTCATCGATCAGGATCAGGCAGGGACCGTACTCGTTAAAAAGCGCGCGCAGCACATCGCCGGGGCTGGCGGCTTTCTCGTCATCGGCGCGCAGGCGCTGGAAGGCTTGCTTGCCCCCGAGCTGCCACGCCAGCTCGCCCCACAGTGTGCGTACCACCGTGCCATCGGGTTTTGTAACGGGATTGCCGGGCGAGATTTTGTTGCCGACCAGCACCACGCGTTTGGCAGTGGATAGGGTCGTGGCCCCGACGTCGTGCATCACGCCGTCGATGCCCAGCAGTTCGCTCGGCGGCGTGCCGGAAAACAGGTGATAGAGTGCCAGCATGGAGTGCGTCTTGCCGCCGCCGAAGTTAGTCTGCAGCTGTACCACCGGGTCGCCGCCCTGCCCAGCGAGGCGCTGCACCGCGCCCACGAGCAAGCGCTGCAAACTCTCGGTGAGGTAGGTACGGCGGAAAAACTCCACAGGGTGCCTGTACTCGTCCGTGCCCTCGCCCAGGTGCACCTGCCACAGATCAGCGGCAAACTCGGCCTGCTGGTAGCGCCCACTGGCCACGTCCCGGTGCGGCGTGACCACTTCGCGCCAGGGCTTTAACGTGCCCGTTGCCGCACTTTCGATGGCTGTACCGGCGCTGCGGCGCCTGTCGCTGCGGGCCTGCTCATCGAAGATGGTACGCCGCAGCTCCATCTTGACCTTGCGGACCTCATCAGCCTGGGTGGCCGACACCGCCGTCAGCAAGCGCTCGGCAGAGTCGAGAGCTCTGTCGGCATCATCACCGGAGAAGGGCTCCTGGTGCGCCCAGCGGTTGCGCACATCGCGCAGCTCCGACACCAGGCTGCGTTCGGCAAAGCCGAGAGTACATTTGCCCACGTCGCTCCAGGTGTCCCACAGGAGCTTGAGCAGCCCGGCGACGTCCCAATCGCTGATGGGCTTATGCACCAGGTTGGGGTCATCGAGAAAGCGCTGGTTGGCTGCCATGCGCACCGCCCCAGCCTGGATCTTGTCCTGCACTTCGCGCTCGACGAACGGCGCCAACCCCTGGCGGAGCAGCTCCATCGCTTTCCCAACGCGTTCGTAGTTCGTGATGGCCATGGTATTATCCTTTACTCGTCTGTGGCCAGCGCATTTTATGGTCAGCGCGCATACTGGACTTCTGCCCTACCCATCACCTCATCGCGGCAATAATGGGACAGGTCTTCCTCATCTGGCGCAATACTCGCCTTCCCAGGGTGCGAACGGGTAGACCGTGCGGCCCCTTAACTTACGGCATATTCCGTATACTGCCGCAGCCTCGGGGTGTGAAAGCCGAGCACGATGTCGTGTTTAGGGACACCAAGGGCTACCAGTTCCGCGGCGATGTCGTCTTCGGTGCCATTCCACCAAGATTTTGCGGACTGGGGGCTCCGTCCTTCAGGGCGGAGAGGAAAGTCCGCTGGCTCCATAGGAGCAACAGGGTGGTCTTGTGACGCAAGATCGTGTAGAGTTGCGTCATGGAAACCCAACAGGCGAGCAGCATG
>SXND01000150.1 GCA_005777235.1 Pseudomonadota bacterium | reverse complement strand
TCGCTCTGACAGCGTGTATGCATAAGCGGTTGACCATTCTCAATGCTATGCTGAAACATCGGACACCCTGGCAACCGCAGGAGGTGCAAAACTAAAAAAATAGACAAGGCCCCCTTGACAACCAAGACAGTTGCTACGCTCCTCCGTCGCTCCGGCTTCCGGCAGCAGGTGAGCGCCAGCGTTCGGCAAAGGAAATGAAGATGCTTTTCGTAAGTCGGTGGCTTCTCATCTTTGGCGTCCTGTTCATCACTGGGTGTCCGACCGTCCAGACCACCCAGCCGCTGTCGGATCCTTTGACGGCCGAGCCAGACGAGTCGCTGTACGGGCACTGGTTAGCAACGGAAAAGGAAGACGGTAAGACCAGAGAACTCCATGCTTTCATTGGTAAGCACACGACGAAAGAAAACCCAGAAGCGATCATGGAAGTCTGGGTGATTCACTGGGAAAGAGAAGATAAAAAATTAGACGGTGGATTATATTATTTTACAGTCACTCGAATTGGTAAAGCCTCGTACATGAATCTAATCGGCGTGGATACCCCGTCCGTAGGCTCCAAGGACATGCCCCTCAGCCTCTCTGCAGTGGGAAGCTACGCGGCGTGGACGAAGAACGAAAAAAAGAAGTGTGGAATCGTAAGATATAGCTATGAAGGTAATAAACTCCAGATCTGGGTCCCAACAGATGTCAAGCAAGCGTTAAAGGGTCTCAGCGAGGCGGGAGAACTAAAGTTGATCGGTGAGGTAGTGACTATCGATAGTTTGGTGCGATACCTCCGAAAGAATAAGGGCGAAGAGCTGTTTAATAAACTCGCCAGGACATTTAGCAAGATACCTTAAAGCGAATAGGTAAAGGGAGGGTGTCAGGAACCGTTTCTTGAGGGGTTCGAGCAGGGAATCACAGTAGGCTAAGGTCAGTCAGAGACTCAGGGCGGAGCCGAACAAGCGCGTGCAGCTGACGCTGACGCGTGGCGTTATGCGTCCAATTACGTCCGCAAATGAAACGAAAGGCATAAGGAGAACCTCAAGTGCAAGCTGCACGTCGCCATTGTCACTGCCTTGTCGGAAGAACTCAAGGCGGTTCTTTTTCATTTGCGGTACTGGCGTCAAGTTACAAGTGCCCACTACACGACAGCCTCGTTTTTTGAGACATCGTCTGCAAATGGACTGAGGGTAGTCTGCGCGACAACGACGGCGATGGGTCAGTTAGCAGCTGCAAGCCTGGCACAAGAGGTACTCAATGTTTGGAATCCCAAGATCTTATTATTGGTAGGTATAGCTGGGGGATTAGATCACACAATCTCCTTGGGAGATGTTGTGGCATCAGAACAGATTGTCGATTACGAACTGGGTAAAGTCTCTTCCGAAGGCTTTGGGCCACGATGGTCCGTGTACCGCACTGACGCAGCCCTACTCGCTCGTATTCGAGGCTGGACGAGGCAGAATTGGCAGACATACGTACGGTCGAAACGTCCCCGCGGGAATGCCAAACCACATTTGCATACAGGAGTGTATCTCTCAGGAAACAAAGTAATCGCAGACGAGCGCTCTGCGGGAGCACTTCGTGCGGTATGGCGAAAAGCCGCCGCTATAGATATGGAAGCAGCTGGCATCGCCTCAGTTCTCTATCATCGTCAGACTCCACCAGGATTTCTAGTCATCAAGGGCATCTGCGATTATGCCGACTCGAAGAAAAATGACGATTGGCAGGAATATGCCGCTGATGCTGCCGCATCTTGTGCCTACTCCTTCGTGCTTGACCAACTCGAACCTGCTGATCTTATCTCAACACCAGCAACTTCCGACAGCACAGGCGAACTAGCTCTTCGAGGGCTCCGTCTTGCTCTTGCAGAAGCATTTGATCTCGGCGAGTTGAAGACCCTCTGTTTTGACTTGAATGTGGATTGGGACGAGATTCCTGGTGTGAGGAAAAGTGAAAAGATAGTTGAGCTTGTGAAGCATCTCACACGACGCCGCAAACTTGAAGAGCTTATCCGACTCGTCAATCAGGAAAGGGATAACATTCTCAAAGCTTACAGCCAAGACGGGAGCGCATAACAAACGCATGCAGGTGACGGCAAACAGCGTCCGCTCGTGCCTCGCTCCCGCTGTTCGCCGCACCTGATGCGCAGCGTTCGGCGGCGGACCGAAAGCACGGGCAAGAGCAGGCAAAAAAGATAAGAGCAGATCGTCTTCACGCCATCAGCACGTTTTCCTCATGGACTGATCTCTGACAAAGCTTACAATAGTGCCTTGTGTGGCCCTTGGAGAAATAGGGTTATCCTCTGTCGTCACAAGACACCAATGTGATCAAAGGTGGCAGTCATGGCAACACAGACCATTACGATTCGTGTGAGTTCTGAAGCGGCACGGGTCTATAATACCGCGACGGCTGAACAACAGTGCAAGCTGGAAGCATTGCTCAGTCTGAAACTGACGGAAGTGGCGCAGACGACACGACCATTGGAAGAAGTCATGAGTGAAATGAGTCGCAACGCGCAAGCGCGTGGTCTCACCCAAGAGATCCTGGAATCCTTGCTCAATGAGTGAGCGCGTACGGCACGTCTTTGATACCAATACCCTGGTCAGCGCCGCATTATTTGAGCATTCAAAACCTGGGCAAGCCTTGCGCCGCGCCCTGAGACGTGGTCGGGTGTTGTTGTCATCCTCTACCCTCGCGGAGCTGGCCGAGGTGCTCCAGCGTGAGAAGTTCGCCCGCTATGTGACGCCTGCGGAACGCGAAAAATTTCTAGTCGCCTTGGTGAACAGGGCGCTCTTTTTGGAGCCGACAGAAGAGATTCAGGCATGCCGCGATGCCAAGGATGATAAGTTTCTGGAGTTGGCAGTCAGTGGCAGAGCTGCGTACATCATTAGTGGCGATAATGATCTGCTGGTCTTACATCCCTTCCGCACTATCTCCATTATAACGGCTGCAGAGTTTTTGCAAGCCACTGAAGACGAGGCCATGGACGAAAAAGCCGAACCAAGGCATGGAGCTGACGGGGAATAGCGGGAGCGAGGAACGAGCGGACGCTATTCCCCGCAGCTCATGCCCGGCGTTCGGCTTCTTACACCGCTGACACAGCCACATAATGGCAAGGAATTGCGTAGCGCCTCCTTATCGCTACTGCCTCTGTCTTGGGAACGTTTCCTTGGAAGGCATCACAAATGGCCCATGAAAGTTTGACCACCCGTACAGACGCGAAACTCCGCTACGCGAGACTGCACATTACGGAGTTGCGCGAGTGCCAGGAGGCAGGCAGGGGGCACGACTTTGAGAGGGCGCATCAAGAGGCGTTCTTCGCGCAACTATTTGGGGCTTACGCAGCTTTGTTTCAGGAACTCAACGAGGACTTGGCTTGCAGCTTGAAACCGGAGAGCATCAGTCTCGGGCAATTGCGCAATGCAATGAAGGCCAAAGGGCCGGTGAGTCCAAAGCTGACGGAGCTTTACAACTTGGAGCAAGCCCCTACTACTTGGCTGGCCCAGGCAAAGACGATGCGAGATCACGTCACGCATGTTGCAGGTATTCCATTGGTGTTCTACCAAGGTGGGCCAAACCACGGCACTGCCTCGTTTCGTCATCCACAAACCCTTACAGAACTTCCAGGTGACTATTGGAATCACTTGGAGCTATGGGTGAACGAGATGGAAAGCCTTGTCGCTCGCATGCGGAAATGAATGAGGGAAACCAGGGTTGGAGTCACATAATCGTGCGCCATCCCCATACACCGTGGGGACACAGGGACGTCAAACGGGGGTCTGCCCAAGCCACACGCCGAACAAGCGCGTGCAGGCGACGGGGAACAAGCTCCGCTCCTCCGTCGCTCCGCCTGTTCCCCGCGCCTGACGCGTGGCGTTAGGTGCCAGCAACAGCGGGTGTGAGAAGTGAGGACGTTACGCTATTCTATATACAGTGCTGGAGAGAGTCATCCCATTCCAGAGAGGAGAGTACATGGCAGAGCAACCATTTGTGACTGATATTCAGACCCTACGTACCCGTGCGCGTCAGCACATCGAACAAGGGGCCGTCACCCCAGGATATCGTGCTCACCGCGAGACGGTCATTCGGCTGTTGAACGAGGCATTGGCCACGGAGATTGTCTGTGTCCTGCGCTATAAGCGCCACTACTTTATGGCGTCGGGCATCAATGCGCAGAGTGTGGCACAGGAGTTTTTACAGCACGCCAACGAGGAACAAACGCATGCGGACCAGATTGCCCAGCGCATCGTGCAACTCGGCGGTGCCCCGAATTTCTCCCCCGATGGCCTGATGACCCGGAGCCACTCCGAATACATTGAAGGCGCCACGCTGCTCGACATGATTAAAGAAGACTTGGTCGCCGAGCGCATCGCCATCGATAGCTACCGTGAGATGGTCAATTACTTTGGGAACGAGGACCCCACGACCCGGCGGCTGATGGAAGGGATTCTCGCCATGGAAGAAGAGCATGCAGACGATTTGGCCAGTCTGCTGGAGGAACTCGGCTCCTAACGGGTGGCACCCCAAGACAGCCCACCCAGCCGACCACCCGAGCGCGTGAGGGGCTCCAGATGTCTGTGGGGCTGGTAGACCGGCGCTGCGTTCCTCCTCCAGGGTCCGCACCTAACAATCGCGTGCAGGCGACTGGAAATAGCCTCCGCTCATTCTTCGCTCCGGCTATTTCCAGCGCCTGACGCGTGGCGTTAGGTACTCCAGAAAGAGAATTGGCTATACTCTCCAAAGTTCTTACCATAGGAGGAGAATTCCCATGCATACCTATAGCGCCCTTCTCCACGGGGACCGTCTGGAGTGGCTCGGCGAGGTGCCGGTCTCCCAAACCGATACGCCGCTGCGTGTCCACGTGACTATTGTAGAGCCAGAGCCGGTCGCGGAGGCGCACATACGCTGGCCTGCCATGGCCGCCATCCTGGAGAAGCTGGCGGCACAAGGTGCCTTCGCTGCCGTCCAAGACCCTGTGAAGTGGCAACGTGAACTCCAGCAAGATCGGGCCTTGCCGGGGCGTGAGGGGTAATGCTCGTCGATAGCAATATTCTCATCTATGCGGCCCAACCGGAGTACGCCCAGTTGCGGAGGTTCATTGCGGACTCTACGCCCGCTGTGTCTGCCACCAGCTACGTGGAGGGACTCGGCTATCACCAACTCGAGGACGAGGAGAGGCAGTATTTGGAAGCGTTCTTTCGTTTGGCGCAAGTCTTGCCCCTCTCGCAAGCTGTGCTTGAGCAAGCCGTGGCACTCCGCCACAGCGGAAAATGTCCCTTGGCGATGCGCTCGTGGCAGGGACAGCGCTGGGACACGGGCTGACGCTGGTGACCCGTAATGTCAAGGATTTCCAATGGATTCAAGGGCTATCGCTCTTCAACCCCTTTGATGAAGAGCCTGAACAAGAGCAAAATGAGCCGTGTTAAGGCACAGGAAGCCATCGCCATGGTGTCAGTTGTATAGGTCTTCGCAGTCTTGGCCGAGGCACTGCCCCTAACAATCGCCGGCACCTGACACCGGGGAGCGCGGTTGGTTGGTAGTCTGGGTCACGTTGTACTGCTCCACTATGCAGGTGAGGCGCGGCGTTCGGCGCCCACAAGGCGTGGGGACAACATCCCACGCCACGAGGACGCCCCCCGCTGGAGGGACGGGCCCGGGGCACGGGAGCATCCGCTCATTGACGCACCTGATGGATGCGCAACCCGAGTATACACGCCTCCAGCTTGGTGAGTACGCTGCGGTAATCGGGGAGACGCTGGGCGGGGTCATGGGCCAGCATCGCCATGACGAGCTCGGAGGTGGCGTGTGACACCTGTGGATTGACATGATGGAGGGTGAGCACGTCGGCGGGCCACGAGGCGCCGTGCAGACGCTCCACGATGCTCCCAACCTGGGCATGGGGTTGGCCTGTCAGCAGATGGTAGAGCGTCGCTCCCAGCGCGTAGATGTCGGCGCGATGGTCTCCCGCGGCCGTGTGCTGGCTTTCAGGAGCACGATAGGGCCGTAGGGCTGCGCTGACCAGATCCTGAGGTGGCGGGCTGTCATGGGGGTGCCTGGCGGCGAAGAGATCGTGCGGCATATGCCAACAGTAATCCACCAGTTTCGCTTTGTTCTGCGCCGTGACGCGAATGTGCATCGGACACACCCCGCCATGGCAGAAGCCGTGTTGGAGTCCGCCCTGTAAGCCCTCCGCCACTTGTTGTGCGATGACCAGAGCCTGCGCCTCCGGGAGTATACGCGCGTGCGTAAGGCGTTCGGCCAGGCTCATCCCTGCGGCAAACTCGCTGACGATCACCAAAAAGCGCTGGTACGTGGTACACGCCAGCATCCGTGTGACATGGGGATGCCGGATACGCGCCATGGCGTGTGCCTGTTGGATGAGGAACTCCACCAGTGCCGGTGCAGGGGTTGCGGCATCAAGATGCAGCACCCGCACCACCGCCTGGAAGTCGAGGCGCGTGTGGCGTGCCGAGAAGGTGCCGCGGACCTCATCAGCGTAGAGCTTGGTGTCAAGACGGAAACGATCAATCGTAGTCCCCAGAAGCTCATCCCATTGCACCGTTGCCTGGCGCACGGGCGGAGAAGCCTGGCGTGGGGCCGCCGGCGGCTTTTCGAGTGTACGGCGTGGGGCAGGGGTTCTGGCCTCGGTGGATCGCTCCACCAGGCGCAGAACGCTCTGCCCGCTGGGGAGCAGGCGCAGCCCTGCGGGGCCAGAGTGCGGGGCATTGGGGGACATGGCCGTTTCATCTGCTTGTGAAGGGGATAGGGGTGCCGGTAGTGTCATGCTCTCTCCTCTACGACCTAGACGTCGGGCAAGCGGGTGGGCCATTGCCCACCTCGCGCCCTGCCCCTATACCGCGTGACGCCGTCCCACCAGCCGCTGCCACCAGCGGCGGTGTTGCACGGGCGGCGGGGGCTCTGGGATGACGGGTGGCCGCGCTGCTGCTGCCGCGACGCCGAGGCGGTCTGCCAGTTCAGTCGCCAGGGCCGCAAAGGCGGTGTGCACGTTCGCGCTGTGGGCAAACGTGAAGCCCGTCTCAGACGCAGGACGCAACAGGGCCGGGTCAAATGGGATACTGCTCTGCCACGCCACCTGCGGGAATTCATGGCTCATGACCGTGAGCGTCTCACGTGCGGTGGCTTGCTCGCCAGCCGCGATGGCGGGTTGGCGGTGATACGGCACAAAGCCGCCAAAGATCAGTGTCGGTTGTGCCACCTGCGCCGTGGTCAGTAGACGGAGAAAGTCCGGGGTATGGCGAAACGCTTCCGCCTCCATAGGCAGCGGCGACAGGACGTAGTCGCTCAGACCGATGCTGTATTCCATGGCAGTACGATTCTGGGCACTGGTGTCAAACAACACCCAGTCGAACTTGGGAAACCAGGCTTGGAGTGTCCCCAAGTCGGATGGCGGGGTCGATGCCTGTGTCAACCAGCGCCCGGTACCTGTCACAACCTGGAGGCCCTGCAGAGACGTGGCACGCAACATTTGTATGCTGCGGCGATCGAGGACTGTCCCAGAGTCCGAGAGCCCGTCCAGGCCATCCAATTGGCCCCTGGGGTCCGCATCGACCACCAGCACTGTGGCACCGCTCTCGGCCAGAGCAGCGCCCAGATTTAAGGCCAGGGTTGTCTTACCGGATTGCGCATACAGATCAGCAATGGCTACTTTCATCGTACACTCTCCTCAGCATATGCGGCCGCGATAGGGGCCAGCATGAGACCCTGGCACATAGCGCTAAAGGCCAGAAACGTGGCGTTGGCGCCGTCCAGGATGGTGGCGCGGCCCTCCAACGTGAGGCTGAGACCGTTCATCGCCTCTTTGTAGACGCCCCAGAGCGCCTGCTGCTGCATCCCATACGGATCCAGGTAGGTAGTCCCGGCCTGCGCCGGGAGCGCATACATCTCGCGGACTTTGGCAGCCTGGAAACGTCCACCGTTTTTGCTGCCTTCGAGGACGTAATGCACCCCCAGCACCGCGAGAGACGCCTCAGTACGATAGGTCGCCAGCCGCGTGAGGAATTGGGCTGTCGCGGGCACAGGCTGGAGATCATGGAGATCACTCCCAAAGTAGCGCAAATCGTCCACCAGCCGGGAGGCGTGGTAGTGACAAGGCTGCACCACCTGCTGAAGGGCCGGCACCCGTGTGACGAGCAGGCGCAGGGCCTCTTCCAACGGCTGATGGATCAAGAGGAGTTGTTCGAGATACGCGATAAACAGCTCCTGTGATAAGCAGCCGCGCATCATATCGCGCTGTAAAGCCTGGCTTTCCGCCTGGGTGTGTAACGCCTGGGTGGCGGTACGCAAGTGTTGCATCAAAGGTGCCGTGCCGGCGTCGGCGTGCATGTGTACTCCTGTGTTGTATACGTGTTAGCCCATGTGGGGATCGTTAAAGACCGCAATGGCTTCGTCGAGCATGGCGCTTAACGGCGCGCTGGTTTCTGCGCCGAGATGCGCCACGACTTCAGCCTGTAAAAGACGGTACGCATCCTCCACAAATGTCTGGCCGAACTCGAAAGCATTCAGGATGGTACGATACCAGTACAGCATTTTATCTTTGGCATAGTCGGGATCATCGAGTACCACCGCATACAAGCAATAGCCCAGCACGCTGCGCATATCCCGCCGGGTCTTCACCTCGGTGAGGGCATAGCGCTCGAGTTGTTGCGGGTAGCGCTGATAAAGCTTCGTGACCGTGGCGTGTACGATGTCTTGTTCGTGGTGTTTCAGGGCCAGCGCCACGGCGGGCGTGTGACGCACATGTTCAGCATGGCGGCGCAGCGCTGCCAGTTCCTCGTCGGTGATCGGTCGCTGCAGTAGCTCCACACTCAGGTGGAGAAAATCTCGTCGCATTCGTCGTCTCCTCATCGGCAAGCAGGGTAAGTTACGCGAGACACCGTTGGGCTGTCTGGACCAGCATCTCGGTTAAGCGCTGCACCGGACCAATCTCCAGGTGTCTAATACAGTACTGTTGTAACAAGGCGTAGGCGTCGAGCATCACAGCGTGGTCAAATGGCACTCGCTGCGTGACCGTGCGCAGCGCAGCGACGGTCTCCTCATGCTGCGCTTGGCCCCCCGGCAGGAGCGCCAGGGCGCTCGACCGCAACATGAGCCGCTGGTCATGCTCGGTCTCCGTGCGCGCCTGACGGTAAGACTGCATGCGGGGCCCGTGCGCGGCGAAGAGGGCGGTCTGGGTATCCTGGAGGATGACGGTCTCTTTGTCTGCCAGACCCGCCATGAGCACAATATAGTCCCGGGCGCTTTCCAGGGCCGTGACCAGTACCTGTTTGGCAGGATGGCGGAGATGCTTTGCGGCACTGCGTGCCAGGCCGTCATAGGCCTCCCACATACAGGCGGCGCCAAAGCGCCCATCCAGGAGGACTTCGGCGAACATCTGCAGCCGCTGCACCAGGAACTCCCCGCCGCCTTCGGCCACGGCAATGGCAGCGCACCGTAAGAGGCAGTGCATGTCACGCACCGTGTTGTCACGGCAGCCCCGCATGGACTGCAGCACTGCCGGATAGGCGCGAAACAGTGATTCCACACTCTCTACGATAATGACGTCGGCACATTCCGCCAGTTCCGCCAGCAGAGTCATGGCCTGGAGGGTCGTCTCCAGCACGGGGCCAAAGATGGGCTGCAACGTCGCATCGAGCCGGGCCTGGACTGCCTGGCCAAAGGTCTCGTAGGCCTCACGCAACACCTCGGCGCCACGCTGCTGAGCTGCGAGGACAGCGCTGAACTCCCACAGTCCCTGGGCCAGGTGACGGCTGCCGCCGGGCACCAGGGCGAGTGTACTGCAGCGCAAGGTCTGCGCCAGATCGGCAGCCCCCTGCCGGCATACGCCTAGAGTGTGCTGCACCTGCTGGGGTAGACGCGCCAGAGTGGTCTCCATTATGGGGGTGACGATAGCCTCGATATGGGTGCCGAGGTCAGCAGCCACCTCAATACACGACTGGCTACGTTGCAGCACAGGTAGGAACCAGGCCTGCTGCACAGCGGGGAGCACCGTGCGTACGGCGTGGAGAAGCGTCGTGTATGTGGTATGCAGCATGGCTCGTGGCATCTTGACGTCCAAGACATTGTCCACACACCGCGACAGGCCACGCACAAGATGCTCTTCGCCGCCGGGTAGCAGCGCCAGGGCAGCGGTGCGCAGGAACGTCCGGACATCACGCGTGGCTCTGGTGTACCCATCGGCATAGCTTTCCACCGCCGTCGCACATTCGGCGCGCAGCACGGTGCAGACTCCCTCCACGATGGACTCTTCCACGGGGGCCAGGGCCAGACACACCTCGAGATAACGCCGCACCTGGTGCCAGTAGGGCATCAACAAGGCGAGCGACTGGGCTTGTAGGGTCTCCATGCAGGCCTCTTCCAGCATGACAAACGAGGTGCGCAGCAGGGCGGGGTCCAGGCGATGGGCAAGCAGCGTCTCGCCAAACATGGCAAAACGTCCGGCGCTATAGTCGGCTGCGCCGGGTAACAGGCCCAGCGCCAGGTGGAAGAGCAGCTGTTCCTGATCACGGCGGGTATAGAGCCGGGCCGTGGGATGCGCGGCATAATACTCAGGATAGTGCGTGGCGAGCCGTTCGGTCACACCCGTCAACATCACCTCACCCTTTTCCGCAAGATCGGCGCCGAGCGCTAGGACATGGGCGGTGCGATGCAGGACGGGTATCAGGGTGGCACGCGACCGAGCCCGTAGGGTGGTACGACAGGTGTCGAGGAGGATTTTGTAGGCGTCGGTCACCAGGCGTGCCCCAAAATTGAAGCGTACCAGCGTCCCTTGAAAACCCATGACCAGCCGGATCAACTCCTCTTGTCCCCCTGGCAGGGTGGCATAGGCGCAGTGCTCCAGGACAAGGCGCTCGTCACGGGCGGTCTTCTCGATATACTCGGCGGCGCGGTCTTGATCTGGATGCAGGTGATACAGGGTGTCAACGCTCTGCGTCAGTAGCGCGTCCATGTGCATCCCCAGATCGGCGGACAGCGTAATAAAATCACCCACCGGTTGGAGCTGCGCGAACAGTTCAAGACTGCGCCCGGCATCGAGGTGCGTGCGGCACGTGTTGGTGAGAAGCTCGTAGGCATCTTCCATTATGGTCACGTCAAACCTGGCCTGCACAATGGCTTCATGGTACGTGCGCAGCATACGAAACACCCGCTGAGCGCCGTCAGGTAGCATGCCGCGGATGCTGTGCAGGAGCACGTGCTCAAAGTCCTGGGCTGTCTTGCGGGCGCAATCCGCGTAGCGGCTGGCCAGATCAGGATACTGCGTGAACAGGGCAGCAACCGCTTCGTCCAGGATCAACGCCCTGGTGGCACCCACTTCCGCGCTTACCGTCAAAAAACGCGCTCCGAGACGCAACCAGGCATCACAGGCACTGGCCGCCTGGCCCGCGAGCTTTTCCCATACCAGGTCCCGCAGGGCCGCGGTAGCGTATTCGGTCACCTCGCCGCTGACGCCACTCTGCCAAAAAGCCGCCTGGAGGTCGCACAGGAAGTCACACCACCTGGTGTAGTCGTCTACCGCCATGGCCAAGGCGGTTTGGCGCAGCAGCCACACCAGAGACTGTTCCAACATCGGCGTTGCCCCAGGCACGGTGGCCTCCAGGTCCGGGAAGTGTTCTGTGGTCTGGCGCAGCGCCGCTTGCACCAGGGAAGTTTCGAGCGGCCGGAGGCGGGCCAGGACGTCACACCCGACCGCCAGACGCTGGGCGTGGCTGGCAATCCCCGAGATTTCCTCGTCCGTGAAGTGGCGTTGGCGCGCACGATCAATAAGTTGCTCTAACGGTTCGTACATCTTCCTCAGCTCCTTGGTGTGTAGGGCGCGACGCCCTGCGTCGTCATGATGGGCTCGACTGTGAACACGGAGGCATAGCGCAGCACGGCATCCCGTTCTTCCAGCACATACAGATGGGCTTCTTCCATTCCATGCTCATAGTCGATAACCTGCCCGAGCACCGGCACCGGCGCCATGGCACCGGTGCTGGGGTCCAGGACGTACAGTGTGTTCGTTTCATCCAGCCCACAGAGCCAGCCGCGGGCGCCGATGAGGCGATGCAAGAGCCGTGTGATCGGCTGGGGCGCCATCACTTGCCCACTGCGCGCGACGCGCATGACCTGTGGGCCCGCGGGGGTGTCAAGGATGATCCAGGCCCCGGAGGCAAAACGGCACCGCGTAGCAGCGACAATGCGCCCGGGCAACCAGAAGTGCGCCACTTCCCGGCCATAGCGGTCGTAGAAATACACCCCCTGATCCTCCGAGTCATAGCCCAGCACCATCAGTTCCCCCTCGTGGTCAAACGTGACGCAGACGGCCGCAGCTGGCGCCTCCAGCATGCCGGACCAGCAGAGGGTGCCCGCGTGGTCGTAGTACGACACCGTCTGGCCCACCACCACGGCGGCGGCTTGCGCCTCAGGAGCAAAACAGACTTGCTGGGCCTCCACGTCCAGGGCCCAGCGCTCCACAGCGGCTTCCCCAGGCTGCAACACGAACACGTCGCGTCCGTTGAGCACCGGGAGGATGCCGTGGCTGGGCGTCCCCAGGCGTTCCAGCGCGCCTTGATACCAGACATCGCCTTTGCCGGCCTGTGCGTTCAAGCCGTGCACGCCTATTTGGGTAACGATGAGCAACTCCTGGTTATTGTCCAGGTTGGCGAAGCGCAGCGACTTGGAGTCAACCGCGCGGGACCATTGCGGCGTGAGTTGTATCTGCCCAAAAGTCATCGGGGCGCGCTCCAGCGCCCGCGTGGCAGAGGCAGCCAGGAGCGGTGTTTCCTCAAAGCCCTGGCCAAAGATGTTGGCCACATCGTGCGTCGGCCTGGCTGGCGCGGGGCTGGCGGTGGGGGTGGGCACGTCCACAGACGCTACGGCGGGAGGCGCGGCTGGTGGTGCGTCATTGTTAAACATATCCGCAAACAGGGCTGCACCCGTCAGCGAGCGCGTCGCTGCCGCGCCGGTCTCTGCCGGAGGCTGCACTGACGTTGTGCCCACAGGGCAGGACACGGTGAGGCCGTGCGCCTGCGCCAGGGCCTGCAGCGCTGCACACAGGCGCAGCGCATCGGGGCGTTCTTCCGCCTGCTTGGCGACCATGCTGCAGAGCAGCGCGGCCGCATCTGCAGGCATCCGCGCTGCGGGTACGATGGCCGTTTCCAGATGCCCCTTAAACATGGCGGCCGGACTACCCTGAAACGGCGTGGCGCCGTGCAGCAATTCATAGAAGACAATACCGAGGGCATAGATGTCGGATTGGAACGAATAGCGGTCATAAAATTGCTCCGGCGCCATGTAGGCCGGCGAGCCAATACTGGTTTTGGCCTGGCCCGAGAGTCCGATAAACTTGGCAATGCCAAAATCCGTCATTTTGTAGGCCGTGCTGGTTGGGCTGTCAAAGCACAGGATATTCTCCGGTTTCAGGTCGCGATGCACGATGCCCTGGCTATGGGCATACGCCAGGCCCTGCGCCACATGCATAACGACGGGCAGGGCCTGGCCCAGCGGCCAGGGCGTGCCCTGGATGAGACGATCCCGCAGGCTACCACCCTCGGCGAATTCCAGGATCAAGGCGCTGGAGTGGTCGCCGGTGTTGCACAAATCCAGGCCCTGCACGATGTACGGGTTGATCAGTTGCATCAACACGGTGAGTTCTTGGAAAAACTTCCGCTGTTGTCCACGTACTGTGGGAAAGTGCTTGATCGCTACGAGACGGCCATCCCGCCGGTCCCGCGCTTTAATCACTGTCGCGAAGGCGCCTTGGCCGACAATCTCCAGGGGCACGTAGCGTTCGCTTAAAACTGCGTCGAGTATGAGAGGGCTCATCACGGTGTGTCTGCTATCTCTTTCCTGGTTATAGGCTACGCTGCTACGAGTCGTGCCATGATGTCCTGGTGCCCTGTCCCGTCTTCGATCCAGGCCAGCACCGGACTGAGACGCACGCGCGTCCCCAGCACAAAGCGTGAGGTCGAGGCTCCCATGCCGATGGATTGCGTCTCATAGCAGTCCATGTCCTCGGTGGTGACCGCCGTGAAGAGGGCCTTCAGGACGCCTTCGAGCAAGGCCCCGGCGCGCTCGTTGGCCTGGCGCAAGAGGTCACCGAAGATTTCGTTCTGTACCTCGACGAGTAGCAGGCCCTGGGGCATATGGGAGAAATCGAAACGCGGACGCCCCCAGCCGGCGCCGGCAAAATAGGCTTCGACCAGGGCCGTAAAACGCGCCATGGTCATGTCCGCCAGCCCCTCGTGATAGAACGTGGCAATCTCCTCCAGCAAACGGGTGGCAAAGCGTTTGCCCCAGAGCTCCCCACAGCGCCGCATCACCAGGTGCCAGGCCGGGCCGGTTTCATCCTTGAGGGCCGTATATAACCCCTGCAAGGCATAGCCGGAGAAGGTGCAACATTTGGTGCCAAAGGCGTTCTGCATCACCCCGGTTCTGACGTTGAGGCGATAATAGTACGTGGGATCAAAAAGGTTCGGAACAATATGTTGATCTAACAGTGCTGCAGCGCTCATGCGCGGCTCCTTTGTAAGGGTACTCTGGTGGCAGACGGTGTCCCTGGACGCGCCGATGCTGGACTGGCCGCCCATGGCACCGCGGCCAAAAACGCCTGCACGGAGACACGCAGGTCCGGCCGCCCGTCATGACGCACGGCTACGGGGGCTGGCGGCAACACGATGCCGCGCTGCGCTGCGGCCATCATGGGACCAGCCGGTGTGTGACGGGTAACCACAGGGGGCGTCGGGCTCTTCTGCGCTGGACGGGATTTCTCCCAGGGCACACGCGCAAAAAACGCCGTCACGGAGAGACGTAAATCTTCCACCACGCGCGTCGGCCTGGACGGCACGACGGCTGGCGTCGGCACTGTGCTAACGGACGCCATGGGGCGACCGTACAACTGTCCCAGGCCGGCGAGAATCTCGTGCGTCTCCGGCAAGGCGCGTGGGCGTATATTCAACTCACGCAGTAGCGTGAGCATGATCTCAATGTCTGGCAGCATTGCGGGGCTACCTGCTCCTCCATACATGGGTCGTGGTCCTCCCTTGGGCATTTAGAGACGATCAATAATTTCCTGGGCCATGGCGCCTTCCTGGACCCAGAAGGACACGGCATTCACCCGCCGCTCGCTGCCCAGGAGGAACTTACAGAAGTCGGCCCCCATGGCATAGCACTGGATCTCGATGCCCGAGAGCTCGCGTTTCGAGACATAGGTAAAGGCGCCGGCCAGCATGCCGGCATACATATGGCAGACGGGTTTGCCGATATTGCCCAGCGATTTGGCGACTGCCGAGTCAAAGAGATCTACCACGATGAGCCCTTCTTTGCTGCGCGACAGATCCACGCGCCAGGTGCCCCAGCCTTCCGCCGTCAGCGGCCACCACCAGCTTTCCAGCACAAAGAGTAGGTTCGCCTCTGTGATCGAAGTTTTGCCGCCAAACTCCGCCGTAAACCGCGCCTCAAAGGCCCGCATATCCTTGAGAGCCCACTCGTAACCGGCGCGGTACATGATGATGCCTGCCGCATCGCCCACTTCTTCTTCGAGCCCCTGTTGCAGCCCCACCACAAAATCTTCCGTGACGTGCAGGCCACGGGTGCCCGTGCGTTGCCGGACGCGACCGGCTTCGCGGTCATGTTCAAGATAGTCTCTCATGCTGTACCAGGCATGATAGAGCTGAGTACTCCCTCCCTCAGCGAGCGTGATGGCCATGCGTGATTCCTTCCAGTTTAGCCTTTGGCGATTTTGGCGCGCAGTTGTGCCATGTCGAAGTCAATACTAGCCAGTTCCATGATGCGACTGCGGGTGATGATCTTGCCCTTCTGGATCAACACGCGACCATCAATGGGGTGCAACACGTTGACCATGGCGCGTTGCCCGATGAGTTTTTCAAGGTTCTGGGTGGATTCAACGTACATGCCCTCCGGGACCGAGACGACGACCCCGTCGCCGAGCACTTTTACCTGGCACGCCAGCCGCGAGCGCACATTAGCGCCCGTCACCCAGCCCAGGGTGCGCTTCTCGCGCTCCGTGAGCGGCGTCAGTTCTTCCATGCCGGCATCCACCCAGACATGGCACGTGGCGCACAGCCCATGCCCGCCACAGGCCATCAGCACATTGAGTTCTTCAGCCAGCAAGGCATCCAGCACGCGGGCCTGCGTATGCACGGCGACGCGTTGTTCCATGGGATATAACATGACATTTTTCATACGGCTGTCCTGTCGATGGCTGTGTGTATCTCCAGGCTATGGCTGGGGAAGAGTTCAACCTATCGGCAGGATGTGAGGGAACTTGAGGCAGGAGTGGGCTGGTGAAAGAATGGGTCGACGCTGAGGGAGGGGATGCCAGGCGCACGCAGCGCGTGATCGCCCTGCGCACGGTCTTGGCGCAGCGGCCCGGGGCGTCGCGACCCAAAGCCTGCGGTGCCTACCCCCTGTACGGCATTCTGCGTCCCTCACCCCCACCCCGTAAAAATGTGGGCGACACTGAGCCCGGATGGAAAGTGGACAAAAGTATGTATTTACAGAACAAATGGTGAGGGATTAACCGCGCGCCTATGGGCTCACGGGGTGAGGCCGAGCAGATCAGCCGGACGTTTGGCGCCGCGTCCACCCCGATTGAGCACCTGGGTAGGGGTAGAGATCATCGTCGTGCTCACGTCCTTGTGACCGTATCGCTTATGGTGGGGTGAGGCCGCTCTACCCCGTGGCCACGCGGGAGTTCTTCGGGCAGCGGGCCATGGGGGCGAGTGACGGGGTGATTCTGCTGTGCACGCGTCTGGGGATGAGCCTGGGTCCGTGGGGCGGCGGTGTGCTGTTGAACCGTATGGGATCCTATGCCGTGCTGTACCTGCTCAGCGCGCTGTGCGCCTATGTCGGGGCCAGGCCGACTTTTTGGCTGCGTCCCCCTGTGCTCCCACGGCCGGCGGTTCTCCATCCACCGGCGATGGCTTCGGCCTGAAGATGTTGAGGCCGGTCTCAGAGGAACCACGGATGGACAACGGCTTCGTGGGGCCACAGAAACGTAAAACCTGCGTCGAGGGCATACCGCTTGTCCAGATCTTCCCGATCACCAATATGATAGTACATATCCGCTACGAACTGGGCCTTGACGTCCTGCAGCATCATTTTCCCCACGGCAAAATCTATCGGGATGTTGTGCTGCGCCCAGATGGCCCGCTGGGCACTAATGGGACGGTCGGAACAACTACCAATAACAAACCCCTGGGCATGGACGCGCTTCACCATGGCCATGGTCAGCACACCAGGCGGGTCACCGACCTCCAGGGTCCCATCAATGTCAAAACTAATCAGAATCACGATGTGGGGGCCTTTCTGCGTAGAGGTTTGCCGTGCAGTCGTTGCTGTGGACACGCCACCATGCGTCGTCGGGGCGACCGGCCAGTCGCCCCGCGAGGCTCTTAATCAGGCGTGGCGCTCCACACCGTAAAATTGCCGCCCAGCGGCATGGGACCGCCCGAGACGGCGATTTCCGGCTTCACGCCGGTGATCTGGCGCGCCCCGGCGCGACCCTGCAACTGTTGGATGCAGTCGGTATGCATCCAGAAACGGCTGCGACCACTGCCGATGTTTCCCCCACTGGGTGACACCGGGTTCGGCCCGGTAATACTGATATCTGTTTGGTAAAAGTCCAGGGCCTCCCCATGTTTCATGCCGCGAAAGCCGAGACCCTCCAGGTGGAACTGGTGAAAGAGCGTAAAACCATCGTACATGTTTTCAAAGGACAGATCCGCCGCGGTAATACCCGCCCCCTCATAGATCTTGCGCCCGGTTGTGGCGGTCTCGGCCTCGACCTCATCGAGTGTCGGCGTCAGACTTCTGGGCGTGGCCCGGCTTGAGGCGTGATTGAGGATGTAGACGGGTTTTTGCCGCATGTCCCGGGCCCGTTCCGCCGTGGTGAACAGGTAGGCCGCAGAGACCATAATCGGGATGTCATTATCAAACAGGTTGGCCGGCTTGGCAATCCACCGGGCTGCCAGATAGTCCTCCGTAGTCAACGGCTCTGGCCGATGCTGGGCCCAGTAGCCTTCCGGGAACAACAGGCCGTTGCGTCTGGAGTTGCTGATAAAGGGGGCCATCATGTCGTGCGTCTTGCCGTACTTACGGCAATACTCGGCAAATTGCAATGCCGTGCCATAGGAGGCCGGGGTGCCCCACAGACGGCTGATCGCACTGGTGCCGTCAATGGCGTCCTGCGCGTTCGCCCCGCCCTGGTAGTAGCGGCCTTCAAAATTATGCCAACTCTTGAGCACCAGGCAGGTATGCGTCAGGCCCTCGCCTACGGCCTGAGCGGCCACCACGACGGCGTGGGACATACAGCGCGGGCCGTACATGACGAACTTGATATTGGTTAGCTCCGGCATGTTCTGGATGAGCCACTCGGCGCTCAGCTTGGCAATACCGTCCAGGGGGTCGCTGGTCGGCTGAAAGGCGTTGACGACGTCCATGGGGACCGGATCGCCTTCGGCCCAATATGCCCCGGTCGTGGTCACGGGGTCGAGGACCAAGCCGTCAATCTGGTCTGGCGCCACGCCGGCGTCGGCAATCGCTCTGCGCAGGGCCAGGATGCTCCAGGCACCCACGCAGGTCTCGGGTTTGCCATCCCAGCGTCGGGCCGTGGGCGAGTGGCCGACACCGACCGCCGCGACCTTGCCGCGATGCGGCCACAACCCCAAGCCCTCAGTGGTACGATACATGGAAGCGGACGGGTACTGCGGGGTCATGATGCGCTCCTTTCTTCTCTAGGTCTCTCTATGCGTTGTGTGGGTCTGGCACGCGGAAGCTGGGCTAACCGACGACCTGCCACTCGGGCACCTTTTGACCGTTGGCCGTGGCTTCAAAGACTACAGCGACGCGGGCGCCTACGGGCACCTGATCCACCGGTGTGCCCGGCAGGTGGGAAAACATCTGGATGCCCGGATCCTCGTCCAACATAATCACCGCCACGTTAAACGGTTGGTCCTGCTGCAGCAGTCGGACCGGACAGTCGTACACCACGCCGTAATTGTAGATCGTGCCGCGTCCACTCATCTCTTTCCACGCCAGATGGTTGCTGGAGCCACATTGCTGACACGTTGACGCCGGCGGATGCTGCAGCCGGTTGCAGGCGTGACAGTTCTGGATGACGAGCCGCCCCGCGTTGGCGGCGTCCCAGAAGGGCTGCGTCAATGCATCGGGTACTACACCCTGCTTGGCCATATTCCCCCTCCCTGTTGCATGGTATGGCGCACGTCAATGGCCCATGGAGCATTGGGCTGGCTGAGCACGCTCGCCTACCGCTGTGTCTATTGACTCGACATGACTGGTGTCATCATAACACAATCGCGCCCGGCGATGCGGAGCTATCCTACTGACTGGCCACACCGTGCCCTAGCTCCTGAGTCCTCTCGTTACGAGGCAAGGTTCGTGAGCAGCATGCGGGCCTCCTGCACATCAACAGTGTCCAGGCCCTCGGTAAACCAGTCCACGAGGGGGGCCAACAGCGCGTACGCCGCCTGGGGCTGGCCTTGCTGCTGCCACAGACGGCTCAGGCTGGTGGTGGCACGCAGCTCCCAGGTTTTGGCCTGCTGGCGGCGGGCGAGGTCGAGGGCTTGCTGGAAGCAGGCGGCGGCCCGCGCCACATCCGGGACCGCCTGTCGCAAGAGGAAGGTGCCCTGCAGGCGGTACGCCTCGGCCAGCAGATCCCCCCGTCCACTGGCGCTAAACGCGGCCAGCGCCTCGCCCAGCAGGCGCTGGCCTTCCTCCAGCCGCCCCACATACCCCGCCGTCTCGGCCAGGAGCAGCAGACAGAGTGGTTGCGACAGGGTCTGCCCCGTGGCCAGCACGGTGGCCAGGCCCTGATACATCGGCTCCAGACATGCCACGCCCTGCCCCTGCATGGCGAGCGCCCAACCCTGCAGACAGCTTCCCAGGCCCACTAACAGCGGATACTCTTGCGCCGTCGCCAGGCGCAAGAGCGTTGTAGCATGCGCCTGGACCGCTGGCGCGTCACGTCGCCGTTGATGCAGGAAGGTCACCCAGTAGTGCGCCTGCGCCACACTGTACGGATGTTGCAGGGCCTGCGCCAGCGCCAGGGCCTCCTGAGCCCTCTGCACAGCCTGCGTCGGATAGCCCAGACACCACAGGGTCCAGGCGCTATAGGCACAGCACTCCACCCCAGGCACCACCCCGTCGCGGGACCGCAGGCTCTGCTGCTGCGTCAGATCAATGAGTGCCACCCCCTGTTCCAGATGCGTCCGCGCCATGGCATAATCGCCGAGGAAAAACAGGGTGACACCGAGCGCGTCATGCGCTTCCAGGCGCGGCACGGGCGCGTCCTGGCGCTGGGCCAGTTGGTGCAGTTGGGTGCCCAGCTGCCGCGCTGTCGCCAAGGCCCCCTGACTCAGCGCGATGCGACACAACAGCCGTAGCGTCGGGAAGAGCCGGGGCGTCTCACCCACCTGCTCGCAGAGCACCCGCGCCTGGGCATAGGTCTGGGCGACTTCGGGAGAGGCATGCCCCCTGGTCGCCACCAGGGCCGGCCCAAGGGTCATCAGGGCGGCGAGTTCACGCTGCGCCCGTGCCGGCGATGGAGGGAGGGCCTTGAGCGCCTCGATGGCGTGCGTCAGGTGGGCCACGGCTTCCGGATAGGCGGAACGGTCCACGGCACGCTGCCCCGCCTGTTGCCAGGCGTCAATGGCCTCGTCCCAGCGTCCGGCTGCGGCATAGTGGCGCGCCAGCCGTTCGGGCTGCGCTGCCGCGAGTGCTGGGAAATGGCTGGTCAGCACCTGAGCCATGTGTTGATGCAACTGCTGGCGCGTGCGCCGCAGCAACGACTGTTCCGCCACCTCCTGCACCAGCACATGCGTAAAGGCATAGCTCTGGTCTGGGAAAAAGCGCGATTCATAGAGAAAGTCCGTCGCTTGCAGGTGGTCGAGGCAGGCCTGCAGGTCTGTCTCGGACAGGCCGGTGACAGTCTGGAGGAGCGACACCGGCATCTCCACCCCCAGGAGCGCCGCAGTCTGCACGACGCGCTTCTCCAGGGCCGGGAGCTGATCCAGACGCGCCGCCAGCACGGCCTGGATGGTGTCCGGCACGGCCCACTGGGACGGTTTGGTCTCCTGGGCCAGCGCGGCCCGGGCCAACTCTTCCAGAAAGAAAGGGTTGCCGTGGGCTTTGGCGACAAGCAGCGGCGCCAGCGTCGTCGCCTCCGGGTGCGTCTGGAGTAAGCTGCGGACGGTCTGCTGACTGGTGTGCGGCGCCAGCGGTTGCAAGGCAATCTGGGTGGCGGAGGCGGTGTCCATCCACGGGGGCCGGTACCCTGGTCGATAGGTACACAGGAGCAAAATCGCCGCCCCTGACAGGCGCCGCGCCAAAGTGCTGAGGTAGGCTTCCGAACTCGGGTCGATCCAGTGCAAATCCTCGATCTCGCACACCAGGGGTTGGCCCTGGCTGCTGTGCAAGCTCATCTGTTGCAGCGCGGCATGTACGTGGCGCGTGAAGGCGGCAGGACTCAGCGGTGCTGTCAGAGAGTGATCAGTCACACCCAGGAGCTGGCACAGGCTGGCGGTCCAGGCCTCTGGCGCCATTTCTACGGCCTGGACACTTTGCTCCAGCTTGGCGCGGAGGGTTTCCGGTGCGTCGCTGTCGGTGATCGCACAATGCCGGCGCAGCAGGTCGATGATGGGCAGATAGGGGATAGTGCGGCCATAGGACACACAGCGCCCGGTGTGATACGTCACCGGACGGGCCGCCAGACTGCGACGGAACTCGTAAAGCAGACGCGATTTGCCGAGGCCTGGCTCGCCCACCACACTGACCATCTGGCCGCGTCCCTGCTCGACCTGATCCAGGAGGACGTGCAGCGTGGCCAGTTCCGCCTCACGTCCCACAAAGGGGGTCAGCGCGCGGTCCCCGCGGCGGACCATGGGCGCCCGCTGCGGCGCCATCCCCAGCACGCGATACACCGTGATGGGGCGCGTGCCGGCGGGGAGATACCCTGGGGCAAGCGCTTCCACGTGGACTGTTGGCGCCACGAGCTGGGCGGTGGTGTCGCTCAGCACTATACTCCCCGGCACGCTGTCCTGGGCCAGGCGCCGCGCCAGGGTGGCCGTGTCGCCGGCGGCGTAGGGCACGAGGCCCGCTCCTGCGGCGTGGCTAAGCACCATGGGGCCGGTATGCACCCCCAGGTGTAAGGTAAGGAAATCCCCTACAGACCCACCGGCCTCCGTGCGCTGCGCCTGCCAGCGCTCCCGGAGCGCCAGCCCGGCCAGCACGGCCCGCAGGGCGTGATCCTCATAGGCCACGGGGGCGCCAAAGAGCGCTACAAAGCCCTCGCCCAGCAGCGGCTGTAGGGTGCCGCCGTAGCGTTCTGCCGCAGGGGTGAGCTGCGCGAAGACGTTCTGCCACAGGCTGTGCTGCTCGTCCAAGTCAAGCGCCTCGACAGCGGCAGGGGTGGCGCTGAGACGACAGCACAGCACGGTGACCACTTTGCGTTCGTCTGCGGGTGTGGTCCACGGGAAGGTCGCTGGCGGCGGCGCTGGCGGCGTGCCTAGCGGGGCAGAAACCGCCAGGGGAGGCGCGGCAAGCGCTCCGGCGGGCACCGGGGGTGACGGCGGCAGCACCGAGTCGGGGAGGGGAGCCTCCTGACACACCACGGGGGCGACGAACCGATAGCCATAACCACGGCGTGTCTGAATGGTCTGCTGCGTCTCTGGGCTATCTCTCAAGGCCCGACGCAGCGCCACGATGCAGCGCGACACCACACTGTCATCCACGTAGGCCTCGGCCCAGACATGCTCCAGCAACTCCGTGCGCGTCACTTGACGCTGGCGCTGCTCGATAAGATACAGCAAGACGTGATAGGCTTTGGGCTCTAAGGGCATGACGGCATCGGCGCGACGCAGGGTCCGTGTGGGCGTATCGAGGCTATAGGCACCAAAGAGGTAGCGCATGGTAGGAGCTCCCAGCCGGACGACATCACCACACCGCGGTCCTGCCGGGCGATTGTGGAGTGCTGGGAGCGCCTTGTCAAGCCTGGGACTGGCGGGGCAGGGTCATGCAGTTGTTGGTTGTTGGCGTGCTCCGACCCTGGGAGCGCCGGCCTCTCGCCCGCTCCGGAAGCGGCCAGGATGGCCGCGCTCCCAGGAAAACTGAACCGAGTCTTGCCGAGACTCGGCAATGGCCTGACCCTGTCTAAGCCTTAAAGCCGCTTGCCGCACTGCGGGCAATACGGGGTCCCGACCGGGGCCTGGCCCTGGCAGTGCGGGCACTTACGATCACTGCACAACTGGTACGTACAGCGTTGACAGTAGATTTCCGTCGCCTCATTGCCCAGCCCGCACGCCGGGCAGGTCAGTGCCGCAGGCGCTACCGGGCCTTGCCCCACCGGCGACTTGCCACACTGCGGGCAATACGGGGCTCTGGCCGGGGCCGGGGCCTGGCAGTGCGGGCAGCCGCGGTCACCGCACAGTTGATGGATACAGCGCTGACAGTAAACCTCCGTTGCCGCGTTACGCAGCCCGCAGGTCGGGCAGGTAACACGTGCCTGTGGCGCCGGCGCCACGCCTGGCTGTAGGGCAGGCGTCGGCACCACGGGCGGTGGCGGCACGGCGCCTGCCGTCACCCCCTGCAGCACCGTCTCCAGATCCGGCACAGCCGCCACCGGCCCACGGCATACCCCCACCAGGGTAGTGGCCAGTCGCCGCACCTCCGGATCGCTACTGCCGTGCAGGCGCTGCCAGACCGACGTCTGCCCTGGCCGGGTAAAATCGTCGGCTTTGCACAGCAAATTCTCCCCGGTGTGGAAGGTCCATAGCCCCGGTTCCGCACGCAGGGCCAGTATGGACACATAGATCACCAGCACCGAGAAGGCATCAGCATTGGCGGCATAGTAGCCCTGGTGCAGACGCTCCGGATGCTGGTAGTTGGGATGCCCCACTTCGCCGGGGGGGCGTCCGCTCAAGGCCGGTAGGAACCAGCCGTCATAGTCCACCAGACGCATCTGTCCCTGGGGGTCCACCAGGATATTGCCGTGCTGCAGGTCTCCGTGCGCCATGTCGGCCCCGCGCAGCCCGGCGGCGACGCCGCGCCACTGGGCGGCCAGGCGTTCCAGGACCGGGCCCTGGCGCAGGTTATCTTCGATGTACTGATGCATCTGCTTGCCGGTGCTCCACTCCATGCGCACCACCGGGTACCATGGCCCGCGCACGCGGATGCCCTGCGCCAGGTAAGCAAACTCCACCAGGGCCGGATGCCAGAAACGCCGCAGATGCTGGCTCAGGACATCGTAGCGCTGCTGCTGGTCGGTGACCACGTGGCTAAAGCAGCGCACCGCCAGCGTGCGCGCGCCGCTGCGCATCTGGTAGACCACGGCAAACTGCCCCGAGGCCGCGGCGGGTAAGCCAAGGCGTGTGGTGCTCACCTGGCCGCGGGTCAGTTCCGGGTCGGTAAAACAGTTGCGGGGATTCTGGATCGCCGCGGTGTAATCGCCCAGGGATGGCCAGGGAGTCGATGGTGGCATGACGACGGATCCTCCGGTGGCTACAGGTGCTTCGCGCTGCATACTGATGCGCCGTTCGCAGTCGGGCGGAAGCCCGACCTACAGGACTATGGCATACGTCCCTCGGCAGTGGGCAGATGCCTGGGAACGCGGGCGTCTCGCCCGCCCCGGACGGAAGCAGGCGAGACGCCTGCGCTCCCAGGGGAAGACCTGGCTGACTGGCCGTGTATTGACGTAACAGACATCCATAGCTCCGTTGCCCGGCGACTTTATCCCACATGTTCCTCATCCCCGGTAGGTCGGGCTTGCGCCCGACTCTTCTGCACACGCCCAAGCACCAGGGTCACATCATCATTGCGCATGGCGCCGTCCTGCCGGAGCGCGGCCATGCCATCCGCAAACGTCGCGTCCGTTAAGGTCAGCAGGTATTTCCACGGCTGCGCTCCGGCCTCGATCTGGGCGAGAAACCAGGCGGCGAGAGCGTCGGTGGCGAGGACGAACAGGTCGTTGTCCAGGCAGATTCCGGTGCAGGTAGCCAGCGCGGCCAGGCTGCGCTCGGTGTAGTCGCGGCGTGTCGAGAGCAACGCCGGGGTGGTGCCGAAGTCCGCCGCCTGGGTCACCGGAAAGCGCGCGATGACGGTCTCGTGGCGGATCTGAAAGAGGCAGGCATCGCCCAGAGCGACAGCCTGCCAGGAGGCCTCGGCCTCGGCTGCAGGAGTCTCCGGCCAGGCAAAGGTCAGGCCCAGGAGGGTGGCAAAGACGCCGCGGCGGGCTTTCTCTTCGGCATACCAGGGCAGGTGCTGCCAGCGGATGCCCTGGCGCCAGACGTGCAGCGGCGCCTCCAGCCAGGCGAGCAGCGCCTCCGGCTGTGGGGCCGGTGGGGTGTCGATGAAGGCCTGCACCAGGGCACTGGCCCATAGACGCGACTCAAAACTGTCACTGGCGCCATCGGCGAGGGCCAGACGGGTAGCCGTGGCATCATGCGCCCAGGCGTCTTCGTATTCGTCGGGCTGGTAGCCCTGCTTGGGCAGGGCGAAAGTGTGGATCTGCAGTCTTAGCATGGGGGGTCTCCCATACATTTCTCCTTCCATCGTACGCCTGGGAGCGCGGCCATCCTGGCCGCTTTCGGAGCGGGCGGGACGCCCGCGCTCCCAGGGGGGAATGCCCTGGCGCCGGACGTACACCATGGATCTCTAGGGCAACTCCGCCCGTGTGCCCAGGTCGAGGCATTTAATCACTTCGATAATAGAGGCGTTGAACACAAAGCCGTGCGCCTGTGGGCCCACGGCGTAGCCGGCACTGCGCGCCGCCTCGCGGATGTGCGGCGGCAGCAGGCTCGACATCCGGAAGAGCTGGCGGGCAAAGGTATCGGGCAGGTTGGCCTCACTCTCCGGGTACAGAATCGGCGCGCCCGGATGCGAGGACAGGTGCACGTTGAACAGCAGCACCTCGCCGTCCGCAGTGCTGAGCGCCCGCAGGGCCTCAGCCAGGGGCTGGGGCTCGCCGTCCGGTGGCTTCGCCGTCGGTAATATTGATGACAATAGGCGGAAACGAGCCGGCGTGAGCCTGGGCCCAGGGTTCCAGGAGGGCGCGTGCCTGCCGCAGGGCCTGGCCCATGGGCGTGCCGCCATTGGCCACCGCGTCAAACCACACGGCAAATTTCACACTTTCCTTAATGAGCCCGCCAGCGCCGTCCTCGACACTGCGGAGCCGGTCTTCGACCCGCGCCGGGTGGTCGGCCACCTCGGGAATGGGCACCAGGTCGCGCCCGGCCAGGGAACCACCGAGGGCTGAGCCCACCCGCGTGCCGTAGCCGATGACACCTATATCGTAGTAATGGCGCGGCCCTTCCGCCTGGTTCTTGGTGCAGCGGATGATCAATTCATAGAGTAGCCGATTGATGGCATCGGCCAGGCGGTCGGCCTTGCTGCGGCCGGGCTCACCGCCCACTGCTTCGGACATGGAGCCTGACTAATCAATCAGGAACAACAGACAACTGGGGTTGCCACGGCTGATTTCAGCACTGTACATGGGGGAACCTCCTGTTGGATGTGTGAGGTCAGCAGCCGGCGGCGGCGTACGCTCCACCGGTGAGGGAGAGCCACTCGGCTATCCCTCATAGGCTTTGGGCTCTAGGGGCATGACGGCAGCGGCGCGACCTAGGGTCCGTGTGGGCGTATCGAGGCTATAGGCACCAAAGAGGTAGCGCATGGTAGGAACTCCCAGCCGGACGGCCATCACCACACCGCGGTCCAGCCGGGCGATTGTGGAGGGCTGGGAGCGCCTTGTCAAGACGGGGACTGGCGGGGTGTAGCAAGGCTGATGTTGAAGCACGGTGCCGGTTGCCTGCCCTCTCTGGGCCAGGGATCCTGGGAGCGCCGGCGTCTCGCCCGCTCCGGAAGCGGCCAGGATGGCCGCGCTCCCAGGAAAGGCCAAAATGAGCACTGCTGGGCTGCGTGGCCCAAGAGCGGCGCGCTACAGAGTTACCGCCCACCCCGCACGGCGCGGACATAGAGCTCGGCTAGCTGGTCGCCGATTGCCCCATCACCGTTGCTGAAAAATACCGCCCAGGCACGGGACGGGTCAGGCACGTAGGATGTGGACGACCAGTAGCCGAAGCCAATCGTCGGGGTAAAGACCGAGGCAATCGCGTTATTGGCGCGGCTGTAATCCACCAGGCTTAGTAATTCTCTGATATTCGGGAGGCGCCAGTCGCTGTGGCCTCCCAAACCTGTTCCCCCCTCGGTATTCACGCCGTGCAAGAAGCTCCCAACGGCGGTGCTGGTAGCTTCGGCAAACGTATACTGGTCGTTGACGCAATGCAGGCACCCAGCCCCCGGCACTTTCTTCTCCCACCTCAAGCCCGTGTTGAGATCGGTGATCGTGCCATCGCCATTGTCCTGGTAGCGCAGCGGTGGGCCATTAAGCCCATCGCCTGGGAAGATCGGCCCCATGGGCGGCGTCAGCAGGGCGAGTTCCTGTAAGACCTGGTCGAGCTTCGCATCAATGCTGGAGAGGGACGGACGGGTCTGCGCCAGTCCCAGCGGCACGTGGGCCAGCAGCAACCCGACAGCGACGACGGCTAGAGATAACTTCCAAACAGCAACGCCCAGGGCCATCCTGTGTTCCATCCGTGGCCAGATCCTGGCCAGATGTTCCTGGGAGCGCGGGCGAGACGCCCGCGCTCCCAGGGTCGGACAAGCCAACAACCAACAACTGAATGACCCTGCAGTAACGCCAGCTTGACGAGACATCATAGGCTCCTTGTGTGAAGAGATGCATTCACTGCTCCAACATCTGTGGCACAGCACCCTCGGAGGATGTTGGCCATTGCTGTGAGGTGACACCACGTCACCTCACCACTACGCGGCACGCCGTCGCCGCCAGGCCATGAGCCCCAGCGTACCGGTCACGAGCAGCAGCCAGGTGCCGGGCTCGGGGACCGGGGCCGGGGCCAACGACGTGGTCACATCGTCCAGACTCCAGAAAAACGTCGGGTCGGTCGTCAGGCCAAAACTCGCCAGGGTCGCCTGGGTGAAGCCCAACGTCGCGTTGTCCTCGATCAGCCCCAGGAAAAACGCTTCGCCCCCGTCCGCCAGGATCAGGTGTGGTGTGGCGCTATTGCTGACGCTACCGGCGCTGACCTGCAAAGCAAAATCTCCGGCACGCACGTCACCAGGGGTACCAATAACGAACAGACCTATAGCCTGGGCCACGCCATTGAAGCCAAAGGTGAGGGCATCACCGGAAGCAAACAGGGCATTGACGCCGGCGTCGAGAGTCAGATAGTGATTCCCAGAGGTGGTCTGGAACTGGGTGTCAACCAGTAAATGGAGGCCACCGAGGCTGAAGGTGAACGTCAGGCCCCCCAGCGTGCCGCCGCTGAGCACGGTGTCTCCGGCCTGGGCCGACGGTGGCTCAAAGTCGAGCGTATGCGGGGCGCGGAAGGGGCCCGAGCTGAGCAGGCTCAGGAAGGCGGTCGGATCGGTAAAGGCCAGCAGGGTGGCCTGCGCCATCCCGGCCCCGGCCAGGCTGAGTCCAGCCAGGCTGCTCACGAACCAGGTGACTAGACGCTGCCGATGGGGGTGCGTGTGCTGCATGGGTATGCTCCTTGGTATGATAGGTATCGTAATGTCAATTCTCGCCTAGATGTCTATTTCGTAAGTCCTGTGCCAGTACCCTTGTCGGGCTTCAGCCCGAAGAGATGCCCTGGCAAAGCCTTGCTGAGCGCTCGGGGCTGGGAGACTCCGGCGGCGCTCCCCAGAGTCTGCCAGCGCTGGCGCGGCTTAGTTCGTCTGCACAAGGCTGCCGCCGACCCAGGAATTGCCGGGAGTGAACAGGCTGGAGCGATTCGCACCACCGCTGACGGTGGATTGTACCCCACGGGCCTGATTGGCCAGGCCGCCGCCGACGCTCGACGACAAGCCCTGAGCCTGGTTGCTCTTGCCACCGCTAATACTGGCATTCTGGCCAGAGCTCTCGTTGTTTTGTCCACCACTGATACTGGACCCTTCGCCGCTGGCCAGATTGGCAAAGCCCCCGTGCACGCTGGAGCTGGTGGCCCTGGCCTCGTTACTATCGCCTCCACCCACGCTCGCCGTCAGCCCGCTGGCCAGGTTGAGATGTCCACCGCTAACGCTGGCCCTGGCGCCGCTGGCGGTGTTGGCCTGCCCGCCGCTGACGCTGGCCGCGCTGCCGTTGGCAAAGTTGGTATGCCCGCCGCTGACGCTGGCCGCTGGGCCGTTGGTGGTGTTGCCCTCCCCGCCGCTGATACTGTCCGCTGTGCCGCCGGCCTCGTTATTCTGCCCGCCGCTGACGCTGGCATTCGAGCCGCTGGCACGGTTGCTGGCGCCGCCGCTGACGCTGGCCTGCACGCCATTGGCCAGGTTAGTCAAGCCACCACTGACGCTGGCCCTGGCGCCGCTGGCCTCGTTGCTCTGCCCGCCGCTGACGCTGGCATACGGGCCGCTGGCAAAGTTGACCAGGCCACCACTGACGCTAGCCCTGCTGCCGCTGGCCTCGTTGCCCTCTCCGCCGCTGACGCTGGACCCGTCGCCGCTGGCACGGTTGTTGGTGCCGCCGCTGACACTGGCACTGAAGCCGCTGGCCTCGTTGCCCACGCCGCCGCTGACACTGGCCTTTTCGCCGCTCGCGACGTTCACCTGGCCCCCGGTCACGGAGGCGTACGGGGCGCTGATAGTGTTCGCGGAGCCGGCGACCAGCCCGCCAAAGCTGCTAAAGGTGTGCTCCTGGCCTACGACGATATTGTGGGAGCCGGACCCATTGCTGTTCTCGTTATAGCCCACTAGCAGATTGCCCTGCCCGGTGAGCACACCATCGGTGGCGCCGGAGCCGCTGCGCACGTGGAGGTTGGCGCCGGTCCACAGGATATGGGGTCCGGGGAGCCCGTTGAGCGGGTTCAGGTCCACGCTGACATACGCCCCCAGGCCAAGCGCCGGGTTGGCCTCAACCGCCCCCAGCCGGGTGGTCAGGGTCGTGATGAGCGTCTGCTGCGCCGTGACCTGCTGCTGCAGGGCCTCGAGTTGCTGTTGCAGTTGGCTGAGCGAGGGCCGCGTCTGAGCCAGGGCGGGGGCGCCGAGTAGCAGGAGGCTCCCCAGCGTCATGCCGGTCATGGACCGTAGGGGGCGTTGGATCAAGGTACGGGAGAGGTGTAACATCGCTATCTTCCTTCGTAATCAAGGCTCTCGGTGAGCACACTGTGGCTCCTGGGCCTCCGGGAGACGGTCTCCGAGACGCCCAGTGGGTGTATGGCGGTAACTGTAGCGCGTGCGGCGCCGAGAAGTATGAAGTCGAGTTGAGGTTTGCATGGAGTTTCGTTGGTGTGTGGTGCTGTCGGGGCAAGCGCCAGGAGGACAGGAAGCCTACACGGCCTTGTCGCGCCCCCACCCTGGCCGCGCGCCCCCCAGCGCTCCCGCCGCCGCCCCAGTTAGTCACACCGGTGGCCGTGCGCTGTGCCCCGCCGGTGCCCGTCGCTTGCGTGGCACGCGCGCGGTGCCTGACACCGCCGATGACGAGGGCCATCATCGTCCTCGTCATCCGACCGCAGGGTGAGGAAGGTGGGAACCCCCAGGCCGTTGCCGGAGGCGGCAATGCCGAGAAAGGTGCCCGTGCGCCCGTGGTAGCGCAGCACCGTGTTTGCCGCGGCGTTACTGACGTACAGGTTGTGGTCGGGGCCGAACGCCAGCCCCAGGGGGGTCTTTAAGCCGCCGGCTTCATGGGCCACAAAGACGCCCAGGAAGTGCCCGGTCCGCCCGTGGTAGCGCAGCACCTCGCCCGTGCCCAGACTACTGACGTAGAGGTGCCGGTCGGGGCCGAACCGCAAACCAAAGGCGCCGCGCAAGCCGCCACTGGCCGAGGGCACGAAGGTATCCAGAAACGCGCCGGTGCGTCCGTCGTAGCGCAGGATGCTGTTGCTCCCTATGCTACTGACGTAGAGGTGGCAGTCCGGGCCGAAGGTCAGGTCGATAGGAATCGCCAGCCCACCGCCGAAGGCGAAGAGATTCAGGAAGGCGCCTGTCCGGCCATTGAACCGGAACACGCTGTTCGTGGCAATGCTGGCCACGTAGAGGTGCTTGTCTGGGCCGAACGTCAAACTGAAAGGGCCGAGCAGGCCGCCGCTACCCGGGGGGACGAAGGGACCAAGAAACGCACCCGTGTCTCCCTCGTAGCGCAGCACACTGCTGCTGGCGGAGCCGCTGACGTAGAGGTGCTCGTCCGGGCCAAACGCCAGCCCGCCGGGTCCCGCCAGCGCGCTGCCAGCGGCAAAGATCCCGTCAAAGGCCCCCGTCTGCCCGTCGAAGTGGAGGATATTGTCGCCGCCGGAGGCGCTGAGGTAGAGGTGGCCGTCAGGACCAAACGCCATGTCAAAGCTGCGAAATGGTCCGCTGCCGGAGGGGACGGGGGGCGCCGCGATATTGAGGAATTGCCCGGTGTGGCCGTCATAGCGCAGGACGCTGTTGGTATTAAAGCTGATCACATAGAGGTGGCCATCGGGGCCGAAGGCGAGATCCGAGGCTCCCACCAGGCCGCCACTGCCCGGCGCGATGAAGACATTGAGAAATTGCCCGGTGTGGCCGTCATAGCGCAGCACACTGCTGGTCCCCAGGCTACTGATGTAGAGGTGCCCGTCCGGGCCGAAGGCGAGGCCCACGCCTCCTACCAGGCCGCCACTGCTCGGCGCGATGAAGGTATTGAGGAATTGCCCGGTGTGGCCGTCATAGCGCAGCACACTGCTGGTACTCAGGCTGCTGACGTAGAGGTTGCCGTCCGGGCCAAACGTGAGACTCACGGCTCCCGCCAGGCCGCCACTGCCCGGCGCGATGAAGGCGTCGAGGAATTGTCCGGTGTGGCCATCATAGCGCAACACGCTGTTGGTCCCCAGGCTGCAGACATAGAGGTTGCCGTCGGGGCCAAACGCCATTGCGGTGGGAGCGGTCAGGCTGCCGCTGGCGGGCTCCACGAAGGTATCGTCGAGCACGGCGCCCGTCTGGCCGTCAAACTGCACGACTTTCTTGGTATAAAAACTGGCGACGTAGAGGTTCGCGTCCGGGCCAAACGTTAAGGGGCCCGGTTGCGCCAGGCCGCCGCCGGAGGCAAAGATATCCACGAAGGTTCCCGTGTGCCCGTTGAAACGCAGGACCACATTGGCCGCCAGGTTCGAGACGAACAACTCGGCCTTCCTGGTGTGCCCATGTCCGTGGTGCCCATGGGCGTGGTCATCAGCGGCTGCAGCCGCGGTTGGGAGTCCTCCGAGTGCCAGGCCAGTGACGGCCACACCGAGGAGGCGGGCCGCCTGGAGGGCGGCGCCGTGGAAGGTCTGTGGCCAGCGCGTCATCATCGTCGTCATGGTGGTCTTCCTTTCTTGAGATGTCGGTGATCACCTCTCCAGGAGAAGGTCCTGGAGGCCTTACAGGGCGCCTCGCCTGCACCCCAGGTGCGGATGCCCCGGAGGCGCCCATGTTGCTCTCCGTCGGCACACGACACGCGACCCATGCTGCCACGCCTCGCGTGTGCCCGGCGGTGTCTGCCACCGCCGGCGGGGATTAGTTCGCCTCGAAGAGGCTGCCGCCGACCCAGGAATCGAGGATGGTGGCCTGGCGATTCGCGCCACCGCTGACGCTCGACTTGAAGCCGCTGGCCTCGTTGCTCTCCCCGCCGCTGACGCTGGAACTGTCGCCGCTGGCGGCGTTGCTCCGCCCGCCGCTGACGCTAGAACCTTCGCCGCTGGCGGCGTTCGTATCTCCACCGTTGACGCTGGCCAAGATACCGCTGGCGTGGTTCTGTACTCCGCCACTGACGCTGGCCGCGAAGCCACTGGCGGTGTTCCCCAAGCCACCGCTGACGCTGGCACCTTCGCCGCTGGCGGTGTTCCCCAAGCCACCGCTGACGCTGGACTTGCTACCTCTGGCGGCATTCGCCTGGCCCCCGGTCACGGACGCGTACGGGGCGCTGATGGTGTTGGAGAGACCGGCGATCAGCCCGCCAAAGCTGCTAAACGTGTGCCCCTGGCCCACGACGAGGTTGTGGGAGCCGGCGCCACTACTGTTCTCGTTATAGCCCACCACCAGATTCCCCTGCCCGGTGAGCGCGCCATCCGTAGCGCCGGAGCCGCTGCGCACGTGGAGGTTGGCGCCGCTCCACAGGATATGGGGCCCGGGGAGCCCGTCGAGCGGGCTCAGCTCGACGCTAACATACGGGCCCAGGGCGAGCGCCGGGTTGGCCTCGACCAGCCCCAAGCGGGTGGTCAGGTTGGTGATGGTCGTCTGCTGCGCCATGAGGGCCGTCTGCTGCGCCGTAATGGTCGTGTGCTGCGCGGTGACCTGCTGCTGCAGGGCCTCAAGCTGTTGGTGCAGTTGGCTGAGCGAGGGCCGCGG
>SXND01000149.1 GCA_005777235.1 Pseudomonadota bacterium | reverse complement strand
TTCCAGCAGTGCGCTCAGCCCGGTAGCCGTGGTCGCCCCAAACGACGCCAGCAAGTAGTCGGAATACAAATCTGCTATCGGTTGTGATTTCATACGGGCGATTCTACACTTTTTTCGTTCCAGTCGCGTAAGGTGAGTTAAAGGGTATTGTTGTTTTAACAGTTTGAGGAACTCGGTGGTATCTTCTTGCCCCACAGTGATATCCGTTACCAAGAGCGCGACTTCTGTGCGGTCCAGATATTCCAAGGCCTTGTCAATAGTTGAAGCCCGATAGATCGGATGCTGCTGCCCACACAGCTTTTGCACTTTCCGCTGCAGGTCAGTCGTGGCATCAAGTACGAGGATCCCCGCTCTCTCCATGGGCAACTGCTCGACCTCAGGTTTTTCCTGGGCGAGCACGGCGGCCGTCTCGACCGTATCCAGGGCAATCTTGACGGCGTTGTCGAGAATCGCCCGCAGTTCGGCATTGTCCCACGGCTTATTGATAAACCGGAAGACCTCCCCGTCATTAATCGAATGCATAATAGCGCCGAGATCCGAATACCCGGTGAGGAGGAGGCGCATCGTACTCGGGGACAATTTTTTGGCTTCACGTAGTAGCTCATGCCCGAGCATTTTGGGCATGCGCTGGTCACTGACAATCACGTGGATGGTTTCGCGCTGCAGAATGTCAAGCGCACTCGCGCCACTCTCCGCCAGAAAAACCTGGTATTGGGTACGAAATAAGGCACGTAGCAAAAACAGAATATGCTTTTCGTCGTGGACAAAGAGCACCGCTGCCTTCTCTGCCATGGTTTCTGTCCTTCTAGGCGGCGGCTGGCATGGGCGTTACAGACGTCAGGGAAGGGTGGCACCACGGCAGAGGCCTACGGTCAGATGGACCATGCACATGCTACCGTGCCGTGTCATAAGCTGGTGACTGAGCGCCAAGCAAGTCCCGTACAGGAGCCAACCACTTGCAGACTGAATGAGAGTGAGCAAATAGGTGGAAGAACAATACCCAGTATATCTGCCCCACCAGCACTTCAACGCAGTATATTCCTCCAAATCCATGCGGTCAACAGCAGAGTGCCCATGACGTCGCAGGTCAAGACCAGCTCTCATCTATGGCTCTTTCTGTAATGCTTATTAGTAGACGAGAGCGTAGCATAAATGCTTTTTGCCTCTGGTACACCTTTATCAACACCTGCCGAACTGGGGCACACATGGCGCCGAGCGTGGCACGAGCCAAACGCCCCGTGGGACGAGGGGTGACGGTGGAGTCAACGCGAGGGCGGGGCGGGTGACACACCGGGGAAACGCGGCGCAGCCCTTGACCCTGGCCCCTGGTCTCCGGTAGCCTGTCAGCCGTGCAATCCCTGGCGTCCCTCTACACCCTGTGCTGCAAGGAGCCTTCTATGATTGAACGCCGTCCATTCGGGCGCACTGGCCATCTGAGTACCGCAACGTTGTTCGGCGCTGCAGCGTTAAGTCGCGCCACGCAGGACGAAGCGGACCGCGTGCTCGACATTTTGCTGGAATATGGGGTGAATCATATAGACGTTGCGGCGCGTTATGGTGACGCGGAGTTGCGCATCGGTCCCTGGATGGCGCAGCACCGGCAGGATTTTTTCCTGGCTAGCAAGACCGGCAAGCGCCTGTATCACGATGCTCGCGAGGACATCCACCGCTCCTTGGAACGTCTCCGCGTTGATACCATTGATCTCATCCAGCTGCACGCCCTGTTTCATCCCGACGATTGGGACTTGGCTATGGGACCGGGTGGAGCCCTGGAAGCCGTCATTGAAGCACGTGAGCAGGGCTTGGTACGCTTCATCGGCGTCACGGGCCACGGCTGGACCATCGCCGCCATGCATAAACGCAGTCTCGAACGCTTTGACTTTGATTCCGTCCTCATGCCCTACAACTACGTGATGCACCAGAACGAGCGCTATCGCGAGGATTTTGATGCGGTGGTGCGGCTCTGCGAGGAGCGCCAGGTGGCGGTGCAGACCATTAAAGCCATTGCGCGTGGCCCATGGGCCACGACCGAGAAAGCGCGCACCACCTGGTATCAGCCGCTGGAAGAGCAGGGAGACATTGACCGCTCGGTGCATTGGGTGCTTGGTCGTCCCGGTGTGTTTCTCAATACCGCTGGGGACATCACCCTGCTCCCTAAAATCCTCGATGCAGCGAGCCGGTATAGCACGCGGCCGGCGGATGCCGCGATGCTCGGCATGCTAGAACACCAGCAGGTGACCACGCTGTTCGGTCTGGGGCCCAATAGCATCCGTTAGCCCGATGTCCATAGGGTGGCACACAAGGAGAACGCCATGGCAGACGTCCCAGAGCATAATACGGTAGTCCGGGAGGCGTTCACCCGCCAGGCCGTAGCCTATGCGGCCAATCCGGGTATTGCTGACCCAGAGCGGGTAGCGCGTCTGGTGCGGGCGGTGCAGCCGACGGCCCAGGATCGGGTGTTAGAAGTGGCCACCGGCCCAGGCTACGTGGCGATGGGCTTCGCGGCGGTGGCCCGTGAGGTGATCGGTGTGGATCTGACGGAAGCGCCCCTGGCGCTGGCCGAACGACGACGCCAGGCCCAAGGCGTTGTCAATCTGCGCTTCCAAGTAGCCGAGGCCTCGCAGTTACCATTTGCGGCAGGTGAATTCGACGTGGTAGTGTGCCGTCTGGCCTTGCATCACTTTGCGCAACCGCTGCCGATGCTGCGCGAGATGGTGCGGGTGTGTCGCGTGGATGGCACCGTGGCAGTGGAAGATCTGGTGGTCAGTGAGCATCCAGCACGCGGGGCCTATCACAATCGCTTCGAGCATCTACGCGATGCCTCGCATACGTCGGCCCACCCGGTGAGCCGGCTGCTGCAACTCTTTGTCGAGACGCAGCTTGAGGTCGAGCAAGTGCGGACCTATCCCCATATCCAGGTGGTGGAGCAGTGGCTGACTAACGCGCACACCCCAGAGGCGGCGGCCACGGAAGTGCGCCGTTTACTGACCCAGGATGCGCAGCATGATTTGAGTGGCACGCGGCCATGGCAGCAGGCGACGGGTGCGTGGTGTTTTACGCAGCGCAATGCCATTGTGGTAGGTCGAAAATTACAACATATCTGAAGAGTGTCGCGCCAAGGAGCAGACGATGAAATTAGTGAGCTTTTCCCACAAGGGTTGTACACGTGTCGGGGCTGTCCTGGCAGAGGAAGTGGTAGACCTGAGCGGTCAGGGATCGTCGCTGCCGAGCGACATGGTGGCGTTTTTAGAGCAGGGGGCGGCGGCCATGCAGCAGGCACGCACGATCTGCGACTCGGGCCGTGGCCGTCTGGCCTTGGCGGATGTGCAGTTGGAGGCCCCCATCCGGCGTCCCCCCAAGATCCTCGCCGTGGGTTTGAACTATCGCGACCATGTGGAAGAGACGGGGCGGCCCATGCCCACGGTGCCGATGATTTTTAACAAACAAGCCACCTCGGTGACTGGGTCTGGCGGGGCCATTTGGCGTCCGCAGGATTCGGCCGATCTCGATTATGAGGGGGAACTCGGGGTGGTGATTGGCAAGAGCTGTCGGCGCGTGCCGAAAGCGCAGGCGGCGACGGTGATTGCCGGCTATACCATCGTGAATGACGTCAGCGTGCGTGACTGGCAAATGCGTTCGGCCACGACCACCATGGGCAAATCGTGGGATACGCACTGCCCGCTCGGCCCCTACATCGTCACCACGGATGAGGTGCCTGATCCGCATGTCCTGGACCTCAAGACGTGGGTCAATGGCGAACTGCGTCAGAACTCCAACACTAAGCACCTCATTTTTAACTGTTTTGACATTATCGAACATCTCTCGACCGCGTTTACGCTCGAAGCGGGGGATGTGATCGCCACGGGGACGCCGAGTGGGGTCATCTTGGGCATGGATCCGAAAATCTGGTTGAAACCAGGCGATGTGGTGCGTATCGCCATTGACCAGCTTGGCGTGCTGGAGAATCCTGTGGTCGATGAGCCCACCTATACGGTGCGGTATTAGGCGAGGTGTCGGGCTGCAGACCGACTGACGGTGTGCCAGGCACCGTGTGCCCGGGAGGTTGGACTGCAGCCCACAGGCGAGAAAGCCAGGGAGGCGTGTAGGCCAACGAGCCTCTTAGTCCGCCATACAGACACGATTGCGCCCTGCCTGTTTGGCCCGGGACAACGCCGCCTCTGCCGCTTGCAGCAGGGTATTGTGCGGGGCACAGGCCTGGTAAGAGGCCCCGCCAATACTCACCGTGAGTCGACCGCCAGACAGGTCTTCGGCACCAGGAAAACTGTGCTGTTCCACGCCCTGGCGGAAGCGTTGGCCAATGCGCTGCGCGCTGGCGCTATCCGTTTCTGGCAGAATAATGGCAAATTCCTCTCCACCATAGCGCGCCACCGTATCGGAGGTGCGACTGAGCGTCTGGAATAATCGCGCCAAATCTTGTAAAGCCACATCCCCTTGCAGATAGCCATGGATCTCGTTGTACATTTGGAAGTGATCGATATCCAACATCAACAACGACAGCGGACGCTTATAACGCTCAGCGCGGGCGATCTCCTGGGCGAGACGTTCGTGGAAGGTGCGATGGTTCGCCATCTCAGTCAACCTGTCGATACTGGCCAGACGCCGAGTGCGCGCATGTTCGAGTGCGCGTTGAATGCGGAGATGCAAGACAGAAGCGGGTACGGGTTTGGTGACAAAATCTGCGGCGCCAGCCTGCATGGATTCCACGGCAATCTCCACGGTGGCAAGCCCCGTGACGACAATCACCGGCAAACCCTCACATGTTTGGGTAATCTGGCGTAAAATTTCCAGGCTAGGCAGCGTCGGGATACCAATATCTAGTAGAACCACATCAAAGGGCGTTCGTCGCAGGGTAGGTAAGACCGTCTGCACGTCTGTGGTGGTCACGACCTCGTAGCCGCTATACCGGCTGAGCATCGCGGCAAACAATGTACACACGATAGCTTCATCATCGGCGACCAACACTTTGACAACCACTCCAGAACCTCGTGCCTCTTGGCCCGTCATCACGCCATGTCATGCTCGACACTCTGCCCAATGCTTAGAGGAGCGTGAGTATCGCACGTTTTCTACGAGAGTCAAGATTGCAAGTCCTGCTGCTGCGACGTTGCGGCCTACGTAGGCACGAAGCTCCGTGGTTGTAACCACCACTTCTGGTGGCCACACGTCAGGGACTGGTGGTGCGCTCCCAGCAGCCGGCTGGCACAGCCGCGCCAGGAGCCCAGCCGTCCCGAGATCAGCAGCCCATTGCTATGCAATGAGATAGGCGATTTATGCATCATGAGGATGCGCCGAGCCACCTTTGGCATGCCTCCTGCATTATCTATGGCACAAAACCTTGGCTCAAGCGCGGCGAGGACCGCAGACCACTTGAGGTGGTGCAGGCTCCTGGCTGGCGAACTTGGGATCATGTGCCTGGACCTAGACATCTGAATAAAGGAGTAACGTGATGCGTGCAGCAACAACCGTTCGGACCCTCTCTCGCACTTTGGCAGCAGTGGTTGGCAGTCTCTGGCTCATGGGGTCTGCCCTCCCGGCAGTCGCCATCCCCGCCCATCTCTTCTGGGCCGAGGACGTCGTCGACAACATTGCCCCGGCTGACAACGCCTACGGTACCAGTCCCGCGTATCTCACCTGGGCAGGAGTCAATGGCGCCACCGCGTATACCAATCGCACGCAATGCAGCCCCTTTGTGACGCGAGTCCTGAAGCAAGCCTATAACTGGACCGATCAAAATTTCAGCACCTGGTTTAACTCCTCCAGCCCAACATCGGCGCGCTATCACGATGTCATTGTCGCAGGCACCTTTTTTGTCGCTGTCACCGATGTGACGAATATCCAGGAGGGTGATATCTTAGCCGTGAAGTATCTTGATGGCAGCACCTCGGGTACCGGGCATATGATGATTGCCGCCAGCACGGCCACTCCACGCACGGCGACAGCACCGCTGGTGGCTGGAACGACGCAATACGCCATTGAGGTGATTGACTCGTCGAACTCTGGTCACGGTCCCACCGATACACGCTTGCAGGAAGATGGCACGTGGAAGGATGGCGTCGGTCGGGGTATTCTGCGCCTGTATGCCGATGCGACGGGGGCGATTGTCGGCTATAGCTGGAGCACATACAGCGGCTCCGTGTTTTACGAGCCAGCCACGCGGAGTCTGGTGGTTGGTCGCCTGCCCTAAGCTCCAGCCCCGTCCCATCGCCTGCCCGCTCGTGTATCTCACACGGCCTCGTCCCTGGCCCCCCTGGCTCTGGACGAGGCCGGTGCTGTTCTAGCCCCTTCGGCCAGGATTAACACCTTACTGGTCGCTACCGTGCAGATCTGGCGAAAGCGTGGCGGACCAACCCGGCGCGTGGTCGTCCGCGCTTGGTGGTCTTGCAGAGAGAGGCTGCCAACCATGGGCATCGAGGATACACCTCGCCTTCGGGGTCTCACTCTCCCCCATAGGCGCAGCACACCCTGTTGGATGCTCGCTGTTGTTCTTACCGGCTTCTCACGTGTGTATCCTCCATTATGTGTCCTAATAATCCTGGAATTTTATTATTCAAGAAGTCGCATCAGCCTGTCGATAAGGGCCTCAGACGACATACAGGCCTTGCACCGCGACAAAGCGCCTGAAGAGTCGCATGCCTTGGCAGCAGACACAACATGCTGGCCCTTTCGGCAACCTTCATGCAAGAGACGTCGCGATAGCGACGCTAAGATCGTAAGAACGGAGGAGACTCGCTGATGAAGACATCACGGCATGCATTGCAGACGACGCGACTGGGAAAAAGCGTGTTACTCGTTACCTGCCTGCTGGCAGCGCCCCCTATGTTTGTGAGTGCTGAAAGTGTGGACGCAGGTCTCATTCACGCTTGTGTCAACAAGCACAACGGTACGATCAGAATCGTGAACGTGCCCGACACGTGCTCCCGCCACGAAAAAGCGTTGAGATGGGCTCAGGAAGGGCCTCAAGGGCCTCAAGGGCCTCAAGGGTCTCAAGGGCCTCAAGGGCCTCAAGGGCCTCAAGGGCCTCAAGGGCCCACGGGAACGCCGGGACCACAGGGGCTCCAAGGCGTGGCAGGTCTCGTCGGCTCCCAGGGGCCTGCGGGACCACCAGGGCTTGCTGGTTCTACAGGATCTGTAGGACCGCAAGGCCCGAAGGGCGATGCGGGGGCGCCTGGGACGCAGGGCCCCGAAGGCGTAGCAGGACCTGCGGGGGCACCGGGGCCACAAGGGCCTGCCGGACCACAGGGGTCTAGCGGTGGCTCTGGAACGACAGGAGCCGTGCAGCTTAACACCCGACTCATGTCCACCGATATCGCTGGGGGGGAATATGGCGAAGCGCTCGTGAGTTGCGAGCCTGGGGAAAAAGCGACTGGAGGTGGCTACGTCATTCCTGGGAACGCGGAACTGTCTACGGTAGCGACCGTACACGCCAGCTACCCGTACAACCTCAATGGGCCTGACTCGGATACCTGGGTCGTGGATGCAACCAACAATCATCCTACTGCGTCACTTGCGCTCACAGCCTATGTCGTTTGTGTGGCTCCGTAGCAAGCAGACCGTTGGGAAAGCCGTTTGGCAGCGTAGGGAAAGCAACACTGTCTGTTGCATCAACACGCTGCCACTCCCAGCGCTTACATGGGCGAGGCCCGCTCTTTGTGACGCGCTCGCGGCTGAAAAGTGCCTGAGACCTCCCACGCGTCCGGTAAGCCCACCGACTAGGCCCTCAAGCCGCATTGTGTGTCCGGTGAGCCGCCTTCCGGCACGGAGAGTGCCACCGGGGTCCAGAAGAGTCGGCGGCGGGGCATCCGCACCCGCCGCCATCTGGGAAACCTGGCGCTGGGCCTCGATGCCGTCGTACCCACGGGGTACGCTCCATAGAGCCGCGCCGCCCCTGAGCTGGCCCGCACCCTGGCCGCCGGGGAGCCGGCCAGCCCGCAGGGGCGGCGTATCGGCATGAGGTGTGGCCACACGGGCGAGGCGCTAACGCTCACGGGGATACGCGGTACCAGCATGGACGGGTGTGCGCTGCACGCTGGTACCCAGGGACACGGCCTATTGACGGAAGCAGGTGGAGCGGCTTCTCCGGGATACAGCCAGCGGGGCCTTTTCTCTAGATAGTCTAGTACAAGACATCACATGAGACCTCGTGGACAGATGGGATGCACGGGCTGACGGTGCGGCGTCGTGCGTGTATCCCCAGGGCGTCCCGCGGCTGCTCGTGTGCTGTATCCCTTGCCTTGGCAGCGTATTGCACGCCCCCAAGCGTGTGCACCCGTTGCTCGCTACACGACAGTGCCCAGCAGGAGTCCTCCGCAGCACCGCCAGCGTTGCCAGCGCGTTGTAGTAGAGCTCTTCAGCCGCGCGCAGCCCTCCTCAGCCGCAGGCATCGCGTGTGCATCAGCCCCAGCCTCAGGCAGCTGCGCCCTCTGCCCCAGCGGCTGCGACGCAGCGCGCATCGCGTCCCAGCTCCGCCGGTTGCCCGTCACCAGGCCTCCGTCCTGGCGGTGCCAGACAGCGCGGGCCAGCGGCTGGCAGGCTCCTGCAGGCAGTGGAAAAGGTCGTGTGTCTTTCCTATCCGGATGACTACGCGCAACGGCATCCACGAGTTGGCCTGCAGGCGGTGGAAAAGGTCGTGTGTCTTTCCTATACTCTGCTGTCGCCTCTCTTCCCATACAGTCCCATACTCCACTGGCCAGGGTTACTCCCCTTTAGGTTCCTCCTGCTCTGCTGTTTGGCAGCTCCGCCAACTGCTGGAGTTTTTAACTTAATATACTAATATGCGCCAGGATCTGCGCGGCACCGCCTCATTGCCTTGACCCTTTGGTCTGTGGTTGGCGCTAAGGGTCAGTCCATTCCTGGCATGCTTACTGGAGGGCAAGCCGAGTCAGTGCGGGTAAGGTGGCTCTACATGGCGGCTGCGATGGCATCGCGTCTCTGCTATGATAATGGTGTGCGAGACGATCTTGCGAACATACGGGGCACGGCAGGAGTGCAACAGAATCCATGATAGGTACAGAAGTCGGCCCATACAAAATTCTCACGAAAATTGGCGAGGGCCGCATGGGGCCGGTCTATCAGGGCATCCACATGCGCCTTGAGCAGGAAGTCGTGCTCAAAGTGTGCTCGACGCGCCATGCCCCAGACGCCTCAGCGCGCGAGAAGCTCATCCAGGTCGTTAGGGATCAGGCGCACATTTTCCATCCTCATGTTGTGCCTATCCGCGCTTATCTGGAAAGCGGCGACGATATCTATCTCATCACAGAGTACATCACTGGGGAAACGCTCGACCAACGTCTGGCCACTGCACGCCTTTTACCCCAAGAAACAGCCGTGTCCATCTGTCACGATGTTCTGGCCGCTCTTGAATTCATGCACGCTCGCGGAGTGATACATCGCAACATTAAGCCTGAGAACATTATGTTGACTGAGGAGGGCGTCGTCAAAGTCACTGATTTCGACCTGGCGAATGTTCTAGGAGACCATGGAGGAACGAAGAGCGGGCTACCCCTCACCACCCTGTGGTATATGTCTCCAGAACAGATCCAAGGGCAGCAGGGCAGTGTGGCAGCCGATCTCTACGCGCTAGGCATTACACTCTATCAGATGGTCGCTGGGAGGGTGCCGTTTACTGGGGACACCGCTTACAGCATTATGCGTGCGCATATTGCAGAGGTTCCCGAGCCCCCAGTGCACTACAATGCCGCAGTGTCCCAGCACCTTGGACAGGTTATACTCCAAGCCTTGGCGAAGCAGCCGGAGCAACGCTATCACAACGCACATGACTTTCGCCATGCTCTCGAGACACTCGTACCGCAGTCGCTCCACACACCTGAAGACCCCACACCGTGTGCCGCACCGATGGTCCAGCAAAAGCGCCCTGTCCCATCTTGGCACCCCGTGACGCGTGTGATAAGTGGGAGTGCGCTCTTGGCCCTCATGCTGGCTGTGGGATTCTGGTCTAGCAGTGCCCTCAAGAAGCCAGCGCCGACCCTCGATCCCCCCATGCAGACGGCTCTCCCTGCCGACTCTGCTGCCCGTACAGTGCCTGGATCCACTACGGAGCACGTGGCAACTGTCCCCCAGGAAGCACAACCCGCGGCAGTTTCTCCCGCTGTGTCCCCAAGCCAAGAGAGAGGGGAAGATGAGGCACAGAGTGCACGGCCCTCCGACGCTGAGCCTGTGGTACCTCCTACCACCATCACTGCAGCCCCGCTGGCGCCCCCGATGCCTGAGCTGGTCGTCCCGCAGCCCACGCCCCAGGCAGGGGTGGCGGAGGAGCAGGAGCCCCACACCCCAGCTCCTCCCGTCCCCCCGATGCCAATCCCTCACGGCTTGACCGCGCCGAACATGCCAGCGTCCGAAGAGCCAGCACGCGTGAAGCTCGCTCAGAACACGTCTGCGCGCGTGCGTTCTCCCCAGCCGGCAAGTCAGCCACTGCAAGTGCACCCCCCACCTCCCAAACAAGTCTCCAAACACCAGCAAGTACTACCACGTCCTTCGCGTGCTGCCAGAAGGGAGAAACCACAATCCAAGGATGGATGGACTTTAAAACCATGAAAGACTCTCTGTGGCAAACGACAGCGCTTGTTCTGCGCGTGACCCTCGTGGCTGTGCTGCTCGTGCTCAGCCATTGTGCTCATATGCCTGACGATCCCTCAGCGGCACCCTCGGAGCCCGTACGCCTGCCTGAGCCTCTCCCTGAGCCTGCGTCTATCCCGATGCCTCTCCGGGGCGACTTTCAAATCTTGGCCTTACCATACGTACAACGCAAGTACAACTGTGGCACGCCGCAACAAGGGGTGCTGTTTCGGGTTGAAGACGTGCATGTAGTGCCCGGAGAGGTCATGCCTGGTGAAGAGGTCAATCAGGTGGTGTCGTATCTGCTTTGTCCCTCTTCTGAAACAGCCGTCATGCGAGGTCGTATCACCAGAGTCATCACCTTTCAAGGGCGAGAGGTCTTTCGCAAAGTGACGGATAATATAGAATTTAAGCCAGGTCTATGGGCACTAGGGGTCTTTGTTGGTACACCAAAAAAGGCAAAAAATGGCACCTACGTCCTTCATACCACGATTGTTTCACAGGATCACCATATCGCGCCAAGCAAGACGTTTCAGATTAAAGGGCGGCCCGGGAAACGCTAAGAACCTGTTCAAAGTCTTTTGAAGAGAAGGACGAGGAAAGCCAGAACCATCCGTGGCAAAGACGGGTGGAGTGTCCGCTCGCAGTTTTTCCACAGTCTGCGACATGTTTCGCGCCACGCGAAGGATCGTTCCACTCCCCATCTTTGTAGTATGACCTCACACGTCTGTCGCTCGTTTCGCCGGGCTCTTTCTCCTGTGCAGCCCAGCATTGCTTGTGGTGCCAGGGCAACATTGGCACCGGCATATCCTCCCTCAGCCAGTACATTGCATACGAAGCCAGGCGTATCTGTGCTGGAAGCAAACCTGCCCAACGCGCCATGGCGGTCTGTCACCTCGGCGGTCGTGCCCAGCCTTGCATGCGGCCATCCTGGCGTCTCCACCGCCCTGTGGCGCGTGATGCCTGAGACGGGTTGGTCCGCATCCTCGCCTTGGTCGGCGGCCGTGTCGGAGTTTGTGACCCTCTGGGCCTCGATCCTCATGCCAGAGGTGTCCTCCTGCCGGCCATCGAGCCTACGAATTTTTGCGACCCATTTTTTGTCAGACGTGCGCAAGGATACTCGCGGATGGCGCCTCTTTTCTTGCGCTCCACCCACGGCAATACGCGTAGCCACGTTGCCGCTTCGGAGACGTTTTCGGGAGCATCCTCCACGGAATGCCCCCCTTGCAACAGGCAAGTATCCCACAAAAAACGTCAGAGAAATCAACACGTCTAGGACTTGTTCGCTTGCGTGCAGACTCCCAATCCGCCCGAATCTCGTCACCGTGTTCGCGACGTCTCGCGCTGGGATACCTGCCTGTCATCACACCCCCTTGTCGCACTCGGCGGCATGCGAACAGAGCGCAGAAAAACTTTCAACAGGTTCTAAGCCTCTCACGAGAGCTCGCGCATCGCTGCTAGCATCGCCTACGATGTTTTGGCGCACCGCAGGCCCACATGGACATACCTACTGGTCGGGAGGGATTTGTTGCGGTTTGGGGTCCGCACAAAGACTGCGGGGTTATCCCATGCTCCACCACGCAGGACAACTTCATTGCCGGCTAATGGTCCACGTGGGCTACGCACTGGGCTATTACGATAATAGGTTCTGTCAAATCTATCAGATACCCATTCCCAGACATTGCCTGCCATGTCGTAGGCGCCGTAGCGACTTTGGCCATGTTTATAACTGCCCACAGGGGCCGTATACTGATAGCCATCCTGTACGCCGTGGTCTTTCCACGCCGCAGTACACTCGGCATCACAAAAATTCGCCCATGGGCCGTCAAACTGTGTTCCCCATGGATAGCTCCCTCCGTCCTTGCCCTGCGCCGCTTTCTCCCATTCTGCCTCTGTCGGCAAGCGTTTCCCAGCCCACGTACAATAGGCCCGCGCATCCTCCCAACTGACTTGGACCACTGGATGGTGTTCCAGGCGTGCTATGGTGCTCTCTCGTCCCCAGGGTGTGCGCCATGTCGCACCAGAGGCTTTTTCCCAACTCTTGCCTGTGTAGATCCAAGCCCAGCCCTCGCGCTCCGCCTGCGTGCGATGCCCTGTCTCTTTGACAAACTGCTGAAAACGGGCGTTGGTGACTTCATATTTATCCAGGAAGAAGGCGTCGAGATAGACTCGATGTTGTGGGTGCTCGCGTGTGAGCACCTCGCGCTGCGTATGCGGCCACTCTTGCAGCAGACGTTCAATCTCTTCGGCACTTGTTCCCATCAGAAATTCGCCAGATGGCACGAACACCATCTTTCCCCCGTCTTTCGTCACACCTGGTTTGGGAGGTGTCGGCAGCTGAGCAGGAGGGCTGCCAAGTGCCACGGGCGTGCCCTCAATCACACGCGGCAGTGTCTCTGACGCTGGGACGTTATTCGTGGCAGGAGGAGTCGGACGGAAGCTAAAATCGCCGCGCAGCGAAGACAATTCCCAGGGAGTCTGTTTCCCCTTGGTCTCGCGTTCTACCGCCACCCGGACCGCTTTGAACATCTGTTCGACAGGGAGATTGGGGGTCATCATGACATGCAAGAGATGCTTGGTGTAGACGCCATGTATATCTGTGGCTTTGCCATCGAAAGCTACAGAGCCGGGAGAGGTGGCATAGGCGATGAGGACTCCGCCCCCCGGTTGCATCGGCGCCAGGCCATATTGAGAATTACGCCATTGGCGCAGGAAAGGCGCATTCCGGCACGCATCCAGAATGACAATGTTCTGGGGATTACCCGCCTCCATCATACGGGCCTGGACCCACTCCGCCGCCACCGTCTGAAACTTTACGTCGGCGCCACTCCGTAACGGGACGCCAAGCGGCACGAGGTAATTCCCGCCCTCGACTTGCACACCATGGCCAGCAAAGTAGAACAACCCCACGCTGTCGGGACGGAGTTGACGGCTGAAGACATTCACCGCTTCGGCCATACGTTGATGGTTGACGTTGCGCTCCAGGGTGACGGTGAAGCCGAGTTGCTGGAGGGTGGTCGCCATGGCGGTGGCATCGTTGACCGTATTGCGGAGTGGGCTCTCGTCGTAGGCAGCATTGCCAATCACCAAGGCCACGCGTGACGCCGCGGGGGCAGCCCTGCTGGGAAGGGGGACGGGTTCTCGCGGTTCTGGTAGTCCCTCGAGGTTCGCCTGGGCCACCCGTGCCACAGGTGCAGCATCACGGGGCCTAGGGGCGCCGCTTTGTGCGACGAGCGTCGTCACCCCTACGCACATACAGAGCGTAAGAACCGGCGCGCAGATGCGCACGACGGACGGCATGATAGGCTCTCCTCTCCAGCGTGCTGGCTCAACATTATGCTCTGCGAGATACAGGCCCCTGGCTGCGGCGGATACCCATTGGATCAGGAGCTCCAGCCCCAGCCCCAGGCCGCTGCGCCGGCGGCCCCATCTGCTGCATCCCTTACTCCCTGGCCGTGCCATGCCATAGCAAGCGGAGGTCTGCGTGCGGTTGTCTCTAGCTGAGCGGTGACGAGAGCAGTTGCCCGGGCACGTCGCCCGCTCTCACAGGACTTGAGGAGAAACTCGACCCGACGATCGATGGCATCGGACTCATTGTCGACGCCTGTGCCTATGACCGTCTGCTCAAATCCCATACCCACGGCTTCAGAACGTTTGGCAAGGCCCGCATACGTCTGTTTCATGAGGCTTTGTACTTGTTGCGCTCGCCGGGTAGAGAGGAGCTTGTTATAGTCGGCTTTGCCTGAACGACTGGCGTGCCCCACGACACGCAGGCACACGTCGGGCGTCCGTTCCATGTATTTGCTGATTTGGCGCAGCCACATTATATATTCCCGACGGAGCTCTAGAGGATTGCTGACAAAGTCCGTTGTATCGACTATGAACAGCAGTTTGACGGCAATCTCATTTTTTTCTTTGACACTCACATCGATTAACTTTGCAAAAGCCGTTTCTGAATGGTTGGCCTCTTGTTGCAGCCGATAAATGTTATACAGTCCGGCATACACCTTCATACTTTGCCCATCGGCGCGACGCTCTGCTTCTTGGTAGAATGGCAAAGCACTCTCCCACTCCCGTTTTTCGTACAATGTATCGCCTTCCGAGAGTAACGATCGTGTCTTTAATTTTGCCAGGTAACTGGGGTCTACAGTCTGTCCCACAGGGCGTTTCACGGAGGCGACCAGGGTGTCTAATTCACGATCTTTAAGATATACTGGACTATCTTTGTAAATATCTAGAGGTTGATAATCCAAGTTTTGAATCCACACGTCACCACTGCCGATAATGGCCCCCGCCTTTTTCTCAAACAATGAGGCATAGATGCGGTAGGTTTTATTCCGAGTGGCAGGATGACTTTCCAAGGCGATGATCCCATCGATCACGTATGCCGCCGTGTCAATGTACTCTTGGGTCATTTTCGTAATCCCAAGTTTGGGTGTCATCACCCGTGCCATCAGATTTTCAATGATGGAATGGAGTTTGAGACTTTCTCCGGTGTCAGCCACCAGGAATGGTTGAAGGACGGTCCTGTGCATGGCGCTATCCGGCACTGTGGCACTTTTTCCTTGGAGTCGCATCGCATGCTGAAACACGTCAAAGTGTTTGACTAAGAGCGTGGCAAGATGCTGAATACCTTGATTAAATTCAAAGACTTGATGTGTCGGCTGAGGGACCGTTGGGGGCGGGGGAGGCGGAGGACACCCGGTCAGGCTCAAGACCCATAAGGGTGAGAGTATCCGGAAGATCGTGAGACTGTGCCTCTTGGTGAGAGAACCAACGGACATCTTCTTTCTCCTGCGCAGTACGCCTTGACGTAGAGTGGTAGTCCCTTGATGACGATGCGCGTGTCACAAGTCGTGTGCTTCAGGGCTGTGGGCATCCCCATGTTCCCAAAGATACATCCAGCAGCGTGTTGCCACAATGCCGACGCGCATTCTCCGCTGGGGAGGGCGCGACGGGTCTGGCGCCGTGCTGCGGTGACAGTCTGCCAGAGTTTCCCTCCTGCGGTGAGGGAGGTTGCCGTGTCACGGGGGGATTGTTGTGGATGACGCGGGCAGGCCTGGGAGTCTCTTGCCGTTGATGGCTCTCACTGCTCACGTTACCAGGGTGCGCACGGAAATAGAAGGTGTCTGTCAGTGAGGTACTCTCCCAGGGGGTCTGCGCGCCGCGGGTAGCCTTCAGCACCAGCTTCCGCACCTCCTGAAAGACCTCGAGTATCGTCAACCCAGGTTTTTGCATCGTGTGTGCGAGCGCTGCCGTGTAGGGGCTGTGCTTCTGCTGGGGGGTGACACCATCCACCGCAGCCTTTCCAGGCGCCGTCGCATAGGCGATCAAGCTCTCCGTTGGTGCATGCATGCTGGCGAGACCCTGCCCCTGCATGGAGCGATCATGTTGGAAAGGATTGTTACGACAGGCATCTAAAATCACAATGTTGAGACGACTCCCCGCTCCCTCCATCGCTTTGAGCACCCAATCCGCCTCGACGGCTTCGATAGCGATGTCATTGGCACTGCGGATGCCGGCCTTGATCGGGACAAGATAGTTGAAGCCTTTGAGTTCAACGGCATGGCCAGCGTAATAGAACAAACTCACGGTCTCATGTCCTGTCTGCTGAATACGGTCGCCAAACTCTTGGATGGCTCGCTTCATCTCTTGGTAGCTCACATCTGTATGCTCCATGACCTCGAAGCCGAGCGTCCGCAGCGTCTGGGTCATGAGTGTAGCGTCATGTACCGGATTGGGCAACTGGAGGTTGCCGCTGTAGGCACTGTTCCCCACGACCAGCGCGAGGCGTTTTTCGGCGCCTTGCGTCGAAGCGATGAGGAAAAAAAGTAGCGTGACCCCCACCAGCCCCAAGAGGGTGCAGTATCTACGCATCGTGACGTCCCCTCTGCAGCCCTGCTCGATAATCGTTGGTATGACATGTGCAGAACTTTCTACACGTCCAACAACTGACTTGAAATGAGAGAGGAAACTATACTACATCTCTCGCATGTTATAGCGAGTGCATTGTCACATGTCCAGGAGAAAACGTGCAGGGTAGCTCCATCCTGCGCGTGATCCCGGGGCACTTTTGAACCCAGAGGGGCACTTTACAAGAGCAGCGTGTCAGGTGTAGGTGTAACCTACGCCTCATGCCCGGAGGCAGTGTAAGCGATGGCATCTGCGACCGTATTCTACATAGGGAGAGATTATGGCTTGGAGCCACGCTATTCGCCTGCGAGACTATGCGGCAGCCCCTGCCCCACAAGCACCGGGAGTCTACGAGATTGGCTTCGTGAGAAACCATATCTTCAATGGGCTCTATGTGGGCAAAGCTCTGTCAATTTACGGCCGCTTGCAGGCGCATTACACGGGGGCAGGGAATCAGGGAGTCCGGGACTATCGACTGCGTCAAAAACGCGATCACCTGTGGTGTCACTGGATGCAGGATTGCTGCCGTGTTGGTACGGCAGGTGGAGGTACGGGGCTCCACCGTACTCGACTTTCTCAACAGCCCAGAGGCCGGTAGTTTTACCCTGGTGCTCACCAATGGCAACGCCAGGTGCCGTGTCTTCCAACAGGCGACGCAGAGGCGATTGCTGCCAGTCCTGGTATGACTCCCGCGGTCCAGGCAGCGCGCTATGCCCTGGCTAGACGGCCTGATTACTCCGGTGGCGGCTATGTTTGGGATGGTGCTGACCTACAAACCAACTATACGAGCCATGCCAAGGTTCGCCTGGGTATTTACTTCACTGCACCCGAGCATGATATCTATCGAGTTGGTAGCAAGGCTCTCCCAGAGGCACAGGGAGAGTATTGGGACATCCCTACCCATAAAAATGGGCAGCTCAGGAGAGGGAAGGAACGTGGACGCTACACGTATACCTATGAATCGACCGCCGCATATGGTGGGACCGTCTTTTGGCGCCTCACCGCAGCATTGCTGCAAGCCACTGGCAATAAGGTCTACGAGTGAAGGCATGGTGCGTCGTGCTATAGCTGTGCAGGGTGTCCCTGGTCTATACGAGTGATATCCCCTTGGACGTGCTGACCGCGTGGGGACAAGCGCTGCGGCACGCGACGATCAGCAGGGTAGACGGTCGGTTCGTGCCTGTCTATGCACACGAGGGCGAGAGGCAATCGCTGTGCTATCGCTTTCTCCCGGCTCGTCCCAGACGGCACAGCCCTGTGATGGATTATGTTGCAGAGCCGACCGCACAACTGCGCTGGGGACGCCAGACATACCATGTGGCCGAGATACCTCCCGCATGGGGCTTCACGCATGACCATCTCCCCTGGTCGTGGCCTACACTCGGGTTCTATCAGCTACGGGTGGGAGGTCGTGTCTATACATGTATGGAGGCCCATTTTGCCGGCCTAGGGATGAATGGCAGCGCACAACGGTATAAGGCCGTCTTGGTAGTAGAGGCGACGCAGGCTGTCGAGCACCTGTATTTTTCGGGCTACGGAGCGGGCTGCGCGCTGGTGGGTGATTATGCCGGTGACCGTCGTCTGGGCTATGTGCATTTCACACCCAGGACGTCCGACATGTACGCGCACGTGATGACGGTCACCGGGCCTAGGCAGATGCGAGCCCAACGAGCCTATGCGGTGCGTGCCGTGTCTGTGGGCCAGGGGCCAACTCGTGTGCAGGCGCGTCCCATACCCCGGGCGCTTGTCATAACCACGCCAGAGCCCTGACCTCTCTGGTGGCGCTTCAGGTAGCGCACGCCAGCCAGACTGTGGCGGAGATGCCAGTCCACGCGCAGATGTGTTTACCACAGGCTCCGCAAAGCCCCGTCGTGCACGGGGGGGATAGGGCTCGCCCCCCATTACCCCTGCACCACGATAAGCATGACCCATCGAAGCCACATGGTGCACCTCGACCAGCACATACGCCGTATGCATCATCCGGCTCGGGTGTCCTTCCAAATCAAAACGATAGCCTGACGTGAAAGCCCGGCAGGTGCTCTGGCCATTGACTAGCACATGCGACGTTTCCTCTTCTTCCATACGGAGCCGCACCATCGTGTCACCTTGGGCTTTGTGCAGATACTCCCCGGGGTAATCGTAGATTTCAAAACGCTCATTGCCTCCAAGACGAGATGTATTATTGGATGTCGCGGCGAGACTGGTACTGGGCATAATGAAGTTGTAATCGTTCAGGGCGTAACGGCCAGGGCGTAATTCCTTCTCCATCTGCCAGGCGGTGATGATATCTTCTTCCAGGACGGCACCGGCAGAGAAGTTATAGCGCGCATAGGTTTGACTTGGACACGGGCGATGGGCCGTTGGGGCATTCGCCAGGATGAGGGTGTGTATCGTAGGCGTATGCTCAAAAAAGTAAAAAATGCCGTATTGCTCCATGAGGCGCGCCACGAAATTGAGATCGGTTTCGCGGTACTGCACGCAGTAATCGCGTGGCGCACAATCGCCCTCGAGCCTCATCTGAAAATCCTAGAAACCCTGGTCCTGAAAAACCTCCTCAATAATCGCCGGCACCGTCATATTCTGAAAAATGCGGCCATCAGCCGTACGCGAGAGAAACCAGAGCCACGGGACCACTTCAGCGCGATAATAGATAAACCGCGTATCCATACCGGTATGGGCGAAACGGCTGACCACACCATGAATGGCCCGCGTGTGTCCGTCGGCCAGCACGATGCGGATCGTCACGCGCTGACCAATGATGCGCTCAAAAGCCACCGACGGGGCTTCGGACAGCAACTCCAGCTGGAAGGTGAACAGCTGTGATACCCCTTCGGACCCGGTCAATCCTTGCCGCAGTAAAACATCCTCACCAAGCAGGGTTTCGATGGCAAGTAGCCTATTGGCCTGGGTGTATGGCATGGGAGATCGACCTCCATGGTCTCAGGGTGGGAGCTGCCCGTGACGCCTCTCCTGTGCAACTGGCCTGACGCAGTCTTGAGTTTACTCTCTAACGTCATTGTGAGCAAAACGGCGGCGCAACCCCCTGGCTTGAGATATGGGGTCAAGCCGCCGCGTGTCCGCAGGACACGGGATCTTCCCTATTGTATTCGATACAGATGCTCTGTATCATAATACTATGTCCTCATACACCCTCAGCTACAAGTCGAATCATAACGTGGTCTACTCCTGCACATATCCTGTGGTGTGGTGTCCGAAGTATCGTCGTGGCGTCCTGATTCCTGGCGTGGATGCCCGGCTGAAAGATATTATACACAGCGTCTGCAACGAATCACGTGCGGAGCTGCTCACGTGGGAAGTCATGTCTGATCACGTCCCTCTCCTGGTGGAAGTCGATCCGCAGGACGGCATTGATCGCCTGGTGCGTGCCATCAAAGGTCGTTCTTCACGGTTGTTAGGGCTGGAGTATGCCTGGCTCAAGTCGCGCTTGCCCTCGCTGGGGACGCACTCCTCTGTTGTCTCCACTGTGGGCGGGGCGCCTTTGGAAGTCATCACGCAGTACATCGAGAACCATAAACGAGTCTGAGATGATCCAAAGGCAACTCAAACTTCGCCTCCATCCGTCCCAAGAACGGCACCTGCATACCTGGCTCTTCCAGCTCACTGGCGTCTGGAATTGGGCCATCCGCACGATCGAACAGGATGCCAAAGACGGCATCTATTACACCCAAAAAGACTTTCATAATCTCCTGTCACATCACGGCAGAAAGCTTGGCATCCCAAGCCATACGCTGCAAGGCATGTTGGATACCGCCTACCTGGCGTGGGCGCGCTGCTTCAAAAAGCTGGCAAAGAAGCCCAGACTCAAAGGCCAGCGCAACAAGTTGACCAGCATCCCTTTCCCCGATCCTTTCAAAGCCCCGGCGGGCACACATGTGCTCATTCCAAGTCTGGGCCACGTGCGCTTTCATGCCCAGGCCCTTCCTGCCGGACTCCTCAAAAGTGGCCGGATCATCAAGCGGGCGTCGGGCTGGTCTCTCTGTCTGTGTATCGACGCGCCCCCCAACGCCATCCCGCCGGTGGCCGCTGGAGCCATCGGCATTGACCCTGGGTTCCACACGCTCCTGACCCTGTCGACGGGCGAAAAAAGAGCGCACCCGCACGAGCTGCGGCAAACCGAGCGCCGTCTTGGACAAGCCCAACGCGGGGACCGCGCGCGCCTGGTGGCCCGGCTCCACGAACGCCTGGCCAACCAGCGCAAAGACCGCAACCATACACTCTCGCGCCGCCTGGTCGCCGAAAACCGGGTGATTGTCTGGTCCAAGGATAACGCCACGGGCCTGGCCCGGGCGTTTGGCAAGAGCGTGGCCAGTGCGGCCCACGCTCAGCTTCGCGGCCTGCTGTCCTCCAAGTGCCCTGCAAGCGGTAGGCAGTTCCTCGCAGTGCCGTCGCGTTTCTCCACCAAGACCTGCTCAGCATGTGGGAGCCTTTCTGGTCCGACTGGCTATGCGGGCTTGAAAGTGAGGCAGTGGAGCTGTGCTGCTTGTGGCTCAGCGCATGACCGTGATGTCAATGCGGCCATAAACACGCTGCATGCCGGGGTCGGAACGCCCCACGAACGCCGCCGCAAGGCGGTTCCCGGAATCCCCTGGCTTGAGCCATGGGGAGGTTCAACCATGGTAGACACGCATGCTGCCGCATCAACCGTGCGCGAGCAGCCCCAGAAGATAGCCCCCGCCCCAGTATGAGGCGCGCGCTGATGCGCACGTATGCGAGAGAGAACGACCCTGGTCACACAGACTTCTCAAGCAAAACCATCGTCGGCCCCTTCACGCTGGACAAGCCATGGCGGGCAGGCTATTGTGGAGAACCGACGAGTCAGGGTGGAGATCACCGCAGCGACGCAAACTGCGTAAGCAGGAGGAGCACTATGAAAGCCGTGCGCGTCCATAGGGCAGGCGGGCCAGAGGGCATGGTCTATGAGGATGTCCCTGATCCACACGCCGGGCCGGGGCAAGCCGTGGTCAAAATCGAAGCGATTGGTCTCAACTTTGCGGAGGTGAACCGGCGGCGCCAGGCCGATCCCGCCTCGTTGCCCCTGCCGCTCGGTGGCGAGGCCGCGGGGACAGTGGTGGCAGTCGGCGCTGGCGTCACCACCTGTCAGGTCGGTGATCGCGTCGCCTTCACCAGCGTGCCGGGGGCTTATGCCGAGTTGGTGGCGGCCCCGGCAGCGCGCCTGGTGCGTATCCCCGATGACATTACCTCCAAGCAAGCCGCCGCAGTGTTGCTCCAGGGCATGACCGCACACTATCTTGCCTATAGCACCTATCCGCTGAGTGCCAACGATACCTGTGTGGTGCACGCGGCCGCCGGTGGCGTGGGACTCCTCTTGTGCCAGATGGCGCGCCAGTGTGGCGCACGCGTCCTGGGCACCGTCTCGACGGAAGCCAAGGCGAAAGCTGCACAGGCCGCCGGCGCGCATGAGACGATTCTCTATACACAGCACGATTTTGCGGTGGAGGTCAAACGGCTCACCGACGGTCGTGGCGTTGATGTGGTCTACGATAGCGTGGGCCGGACGACGTTCGCGCAGAGCCTGGATTGCCTCCGGGCGCGCGGCATGATGGTCGTCTACGGCCAGGCCAGCGGACCAATACCTCCTATCGATACGGGCCTGCTCAATGACAAGGGCTGCCTCTACTTGACGCGGGTGAATCTGGGCACCTACACCGCCACGCGCGCCGAACTCGACGCCCGCTCCGGGGATCTGTTTGCCTGGATGAGTGCCGGGAAGTTACAAGTGCACATCTGCGCCGAGTACTCGCTGGCGGAGGCGGCCAAGGCGCAGTCCGCGCTGGAGCACCGTGAGACTATTGGCAAGGTGCTGCTGGTGCCGTAAGCCGGGCTGTTACCCAGGAGCATGAGGCACATCTCGTCGTGACGTGAGAGGAAGGATATGGCAGAAGCCCAACATACATGCGATGTGCTCGTCGTGGGCGGTGGTCCCGGCGGCTATGTCGCGGCAATTCGAGCCGCGCAGCTCGGCCTGCAGGTGATCCTGGTGGAACGCGAGGCCTTAGGGGGCATCTGCCTGAATTGTGGCTGCATCCCCACCAAAGCCCTGCTGCGGAATGCGGAAGTCTATCACCTGATGCAGCACAGTGCCGATTTTGGCCTGCACTGCGACAATCTGCGCGTCGATTTCGGCCAGGTCATCGCCCGCAGTCGCCAGGTCGCCGAGCGTCTGTCGCAGGGCGTGGCTTTCCTCATGCGCAAAAACAAGATCCAGGTACTGCGTGGCACCGGACGCCTGGCGGGGGCCGGAGTCGTGACGGTGCATGAGGCCGAGGGACCGCCCACAGCGACCGTGCGCGCGGCGCATATTATCCTGGCCACTGGCGCCCGTCCGCGTGCCTTACCCAGTGTGCCCTTCGATCAGACGCAGGTGCTCAGTAGCACCGAGGCCATGCTGCTCTCCGCAGTACCCGAGAGCCTGGTGATCATTGGTGCCGGGGCGATTGGCGTGGAGTTTGCCTATTTCTACAACACGTTTGGCAGTAAAGTCACCCTCGTGGAAATGCTGCCGCAGATTGTGCCGGTCGAGGATGAGGAAATTGCCGGGCTGCTACACAGATCCCTAGAACGGCAGGGCATTGCCATCCACGTGGGTAGCCGGGTCGAACGTGCCGAGGTGAGCGCCGCTGGCGTGCAGGTGTACATGCAGACTCCGACCGGCCCCCAGTCCGTTTTGGGTACGAAAGTGTTAGTGGCCATTGGGGTGCAGGGCAACATTGAACACCTGGGCTTAGAAACCGCCGGGGTGCGCAGCGAGCGCGGCTTTATCCCGGTGGACGCGCACTGCCGCACCAACGTGCCAGGCATTTACGCCATTGGCGATGTCAACGGTCCGCCGTGCCTGGCGCATGTCGCCTCCGCCGAAGGTATTGCGACAGTGGAAGCCATCGCCGGGCAGGATACCCCTGGCGTGAACTACCACAACATCCCCGGTTGCACCTACTGCCAGCCGCAAGTCGCCAGCGTCGGCCTCACCGAGCAGGCAGCGCGCCAAGCCGGGCACACCATTCGCGTCGGGCGTTTTCCCTTTACGGCTAGCGGCAAAGCCCTGGCCGTGGGTAACAGCGAGGGCATCGTTAAGGTGATCTTTGACGCGGATACCGATGAGTTGCTGGGAGCGCATATCCTGGGGGCTGACGCCAGTGATTTGATTGCCGAGGTGGGTGTCGCCCGCACGCTGGAAACCACGCATTATGAATTGTTAAAGACGGTGCATGCGCACCCCACCTTGTCCGAAGCCATTATGGAAGCGGTGGGCAATGCCTATGGCGAGGCTATCCACATCTGAGGGCGTGTGTTGATAGGCAGTTAGTGCAACTCGGGGATATTCGACAAGGGCGCACTATAGTGCGCTTTCACGACAGCATCCCAGCATTCGGGTTTCTTGGCCCACTCGGAAATCATCCGCCCTCCAGCAGTGCGGTGGAGCACCGCGTTCACCTCAACGGCCCATGCCTGGATCTGTCGCTGAAGTTGAGGCGAGAGCCCCTGCTGCAACCAGATTCTGTCAAGGTCGAGACGCGCACCCAGGCAGTGTGCCACCAGGGAGACCATATAGTTAGTGATATTCGCCTGGAAGGCCGGGAAACTGGGGCGTATCAAGCTATGGGCTGTCTTGAACAGGATCGCCCTCGCAATCATCCTCTTGTACGTCGGAACATCGGGTAATTCTGCATCTTCCTGGCCGTTGCGCGATGAGAGTTTATCCATGAACTTCTCGAAATTCTTCTGAGCCCCCAGACTAACGACATGGGGCTCCTCATCCCAGGCATTGAGATATTTCGCCAGGTCGGTCTTGGTGATTTTCCGCGCATTGGGGATGGAGTCCCTCAGCTGTTGCAACCGTGCGGGTGTGGCCCCTTCCCTGTCCAGCATGACTCTGTAGCTTCCGGCCGTACGTTCGTAGAACCAGCGACTGACACCGTCAGGGCAATAGGTCGAGCGCGACAGTTTTTCCAGCTCCACGTGGAAAGGTTTGTTGGCAGAGAGATCGGACTGCGGTACCGCGTTCTGGCTGTTGGCATATTTTGAGATATCGGTAATGAGCTGCTCCTCATCGCCGCTGTCCTGCGCCTTCAACACGATGATCTTGGCAGGCACCTTCACTGCACCCAGGTTCACTTCCGGATACCTGCGCTTCGTGAAGTAGAGGGATGCCGTCGTCTGCCCACCGTTTACGATCTGCATCCCCTTGAGCCAGAGGATGCCGGGCGCTCCGTCGGGGGCTCGACCAAGACGCAGTTCGTCTACGATCAGGACAATGCCATTATTATATGCCATGAACCGTTCAGGAGCATTACGCAGCGTGTCGTGGATACCGCGATTGATCTTGCTGGTCACACTCAGGAAAGATCGGACGTTGGCCTCCAGCAAGCGTTCACCATACTTGTCATAGACGAACCGCAGGGCCTCGCCGGGCATGACCGTCAGGGCGTAATCGTAATCTGCCATGTCTCCGGGGACATACACACAGGGCAATGCGTTACCACAGATCTCCTCGAAATTGACCACAATTTCGTCCCGGGGTTTGCCTTCGGACCAGTGACGATGCAACCGCTCAATGTCCATCACCTCAAGCTTGACGGTTTTGCCCTGTATTTCCCGCGCTTGGAAGTTCTTCGTCCTTGCTTTTCTGTCGGTGAGCACATAGAGCCGTATCTGGTCAAGTTTCTGGTAACTCTCCTGGATGGTCAACGCCAGCGGGTAGGCATCGTTGGATTCGTCCATGGTCGAGGCCAAGCGTCCCTGCACACACCTCACGAGGAAGCGGAGGCACTGTTCTGCTGCGGTCTTAGTCTCGGTATCAGAGATGGGCGTGATCTCGTCCACGCCTTCGTAGAGGCTGACGAAGAGATCCATCTGGTCGGCATCATCGGAGATCGCATACCCACTCAGTCGCAGGTGAGCATTTCCTACCCGCGCAGTGTAGTGACAGAGGGCGGCTGACTCGAAGGTCATGCCTATCTCTGCCATATGCTGCATCACCACATCCGCGAAGACGGACTCCGCATGGGGGTACGACTCGCCCGGTATGCTGAGGCGCTCCCCAATCTGGGATCTGACCTCCGACTGCGTCTCATGGAGAAATTCTAGCAGTTCCAATGGCTCCCCCTCAGATGTGCACATGCCTGTTCAAGAGGAACGCCTGGCACATGCAGCACATCAAGATCGAGTTCGTACTGTGCTTGTCTCATGGCAGCATCAACCTTGTCGCGTGTCAGACCGGGAAATGACTCGGTGACTTCAAAAACGATCATGCCGACTGTTTCGAAGCGCCGCGTGTAGTGATCGGCCAGTGCATCCAGGTATCCAGCATGGAGGAGACGACTCTCAAACACGCTCAGGGTTATAGGCTCGCCTAGCAGGCGGTTACGCAGCATATCTACGATTCCAGGAAGCGTCCTGCCGGTGCTGCTGACGGCGAGGCGCACTCCCACCAGGAACAGTGGTTGTTTGAGTGACGGATCCAGCTGTTCGAGCGATTCTACCCTCGCTGGAAACGCGTTGACGGACACGGTTGTCTTGACCTCGAGCGCTCCGCTGTTCGACGAGAAATCGTGCAGGCCATTGAGAGGGCCCTGCCAGGCTTCGACGGCATAGGCAGCCGGTATTCCCGTAGCAACAATGTCGCGCAGCACGACAAGCTCTCCATACAGCCCCGTTTCAGCCTCTGGCCCCAGGACACCCTGTCGACCCCGTTCCATGAAGTCCTGCCAGGCTCTAATCCTGCTCAGGAAGAGGACGAAAAGCCGCTCCCGGCTGGCTGAGGGGAAACTTTCGAGCAGTCCCATCACATCTCCTGCCATCATCGCAAAGAAGTCGCTGCTCCCCAACGGCTCACGGGAGAGAGAGACCCATGCGTGGGTTCCGCCAGCTATTCCCCCAGGGACTCTGGCCACCCGGAAGCCACGCCCCTGCGGCAGGAGGTTATCGGAGGGCAGGCGGACGGACGGAAAGCCGATCAGGATGGCTTCCTCATTGCCAGGGAAATGCCTCCCTGCGAGGAGGCGGCAAGGCCCTGCTACATTGATCGGGATTGTGCGCCACCCCTCGATTCTGTCGTCTCCCGCGAGAGCCCGCCAGGCTGACTGCAAGCGCTCCGTGTCATTCTGAGGAGCCATATTCCAGCTCCCAGAGGACATTGTTGATCTTGTACTCGACCTTCATCCCGGCGTTGCTGCCTGGGAAGCTGAGCGCGAAGGCAATCACGGGGGGAGTCTCGGCGATGAAACCGGTATTTGCCTCCTGCGGATCCAGGGCATAGAGGAACAGAACCCCTTTGTCGGGGCGCGCGGGGACTCCCTCGGCTCCGAAGCCGCGCACTTTTCTCACGGCAGGCCCGTTAGGAGCGTCGGGTTCCTGGAAATTCTGACCACGTGCGGAATCAGCGTGCCACGTCGAACGTGTCAGCGTAAGAGCGGCATTCCAGGCAGCCTCGTCAAGGTCGATGGCCTCATCCCGAGGAGACATCAGACGACCGATCGAGTACCGGTCCTCGAATGCACCATGTGCGGAACGCTGCACCATCTTGACCGCGACATCCTCCCTGAGCTTGAGACTCCTACCCTCGCGGCCACCTATCAAGGCGATGGTCCAGTGTATAAGTTCACCCGCTCCACCCATCGACTGGATGAATTCTGCGAGCAGCGTGCTGTTGACCTTGTGTGCCTCGGGATGGGTGCGATAGGAGGTGAGAAAATCTACAACGTCCGCTAAAGGGATGTTCTCCCAGAGATAGCCCTGCCATTGTTGTCGTGTGCCGTTACGGTCTCGCCGGGGATCGACCTCAGGAATGCCAAGTGTCTCAAGAAGACGTTTCGTAACATTGAGATTGTGATCGAGCACGCCGGGATCTCGATAGAACGCGACAGTCTCAAGGAGCTGCCCGCTGAAGGAAAGCAGAAGGTTGCGGGCGGTCCGCATCTTCAGGCGGGACGTCACCATCAGGATGGGGTGCGATTGCACCTTCAGGCCATAGTCTCGTGGTGTCGCACCGGAAGCCGCCATCAAGTCGAACTCTTCGCGTAGTTCTTCTCCGGCATCGGCGATATGCCGGAACCACTCCGAGAGCTCTGCCGTGGTATAGAGCCGGCACACATCAAGATAGCCCGGTCGATATCCAAACCATCGGCCCATTTGCATCAGCGTGTCATACATACGAGACGCCCGCAGGAAGTAACTGACGCAGAGTCCTTCCAACGTCAACCCTCTGGCGAGCTTATCCCCTCCAATGGCAATCACCTTGAGCCCTGCGCGCTGGTGTTCTGCGTAATCCAGTACATCTTTGGCTGTCCCATTGATCATCCTGACCTGGATGTCGGAGACGGTATCGGGGAGGACCGCGACGATGTCATGCCATGCGAAACTGACGTCAGGAACTAGATCGCGATAGCGCTTCCTGATCACCTCGGTTGTTGGCAGGAAGTCCCGCTGCCACAGTTGCTCAAGGTGACTGAGCACCTCTGCCTTGCCAATGCCTCGGGTGAGCCGTTGCCTCATCTGCCGGATGTACTCCCCAACCTGTCGATGCACACTGTGCTGCACAGCGTTGAACCTGGTCACGTGCACCAGCATTGAAGAGTGTTCGTGCTGCTGACCGCGCAGACGCCGGATCGCGCAGGCAAGCAGGAAAGCATCGATGGCTTCACACAGTGTCGGAGGCAGCTGGTCTTGCCCATCATGTAATGGCATATAGCCGTTCCTGTGTTGCGGTGGCATCCAGCCTCCGCGGCCGTCGCTGGTCGTGTGGTCCGCGACCGAGCGTAGTAGCGGCAGACCTGTCTTCTCGTCCGCATCAGCGGGTAATCCGAACAACCTGGTTGGCCCGATGTAGTTCGAGGGAGCAGCGAGATGGATAATGAAGGCTGCTGGGAAGAGGTCAGGACCTTCCTGCCGCGTGGTACCCCTCTCGTGGATGAATATATTGGCGAAAGGCGTTGCCGTGTATCCAACGTACGCGGAACGCGCAAAGGTATGGAGGATACGCCGGATCAAGCGGTTGATGGCTGTGGGCTGATGCTCTTCGTCTGGGTTCCCTTCCGCGTCAAAGACCTGCTCTCCTGTATCGACACTGGCGTGGTCCGCTTCGTCATCGATCATCAGAAGTGGCAGATGTGTGACGATTCGTCCTCCGGACTCTGAATCATGAACATTGGCAACGTGATTGCGTATCCAGCGATAGAGACGCTCTAAGACCGTCTTGTTCTTCTTCACAACAAATAACCACGGTCTCTGCTCCGGTGAGATTCCTAGGTTTCTAGCCACTCTGGTGCTGAAGTCCCCGGCGTTTGAGCGGTTGGTAGCATAGTTGGGGCGAATCACCGGATCGCTATCAATTTCTCCCACACCGGTGATCCTGATGTCGTCAGAAACCGGTGTGGTCTCGTACCCAAGGAAACCTTCATCGAGACGCATCTGTGTCTGTGATCTCAGATTATTATGCAGCCCGGCGAGAACAATGATAATTTTGTACCCAGCGTCCGCTGCCTTACAGATCAGACCAGTGTAGTGTCCCGTTTTTCCCGACTGCACGTGACCAACGACCAGTCCTCTGCGGTCCCAGTGGCCTTCTCGCGCAGGATCCTCCAGAAGGCCCAGCACGGTGTCGGTTGACAGGTCGAGCCCCTCAACGGCCTTGATCGACAGCGTGCGTTCGAGCCACTCCCGATAGCGCTGCCAGTACCTCCATCCCTGCTTGCGCGATGCAAGAAGCCAGCTCTCATGGTCGATGTCACTTCTCAAGATGGCATCCTGTCCGATCCACAGACTAAATCGCCTGATCAGCTCGTCCGTGACCTCGGTCCTGTCCAGTCCTTCACCCCACCGCGGGTTCATGGTGACGACCATGTCAATCTTTTCGGCAATCAGGGCAGTAGTAATAATCGTTCTGTCCGCCTCATCCCGCAGGAGTTCCTGGACGAACCTGACCACCTTCTGCTGGCTGTCTTGTGAGGCAGTAGCCATGCGGTGTCTACTCCGTTTCAGAAAGAACATCAGGGAGAGAGGCCACAAGATCCGGGTAATTGTGAAAGGGCTCGGTATGCAGCAGCAGCTCACGCGCACGCGGTGCGTCCAGCCCCTTCCTGCTGACCAGATTCCTGTACATCACCTCCAGGATCTCCCGTACCTCGGCAGGCGACTCGCCTGCGAAGCCTGTGCGGGGCGTCTCCCTACCTTCCGTGGTGTCGAGCCAGATTCTCTGTACCGGCACGGTCTCTTCGATCACGCGAAGCATCGCCTTGAGTTGCGGCAGGAGAGAGCCTGCCTCGTCCAGCACCTGTCTCACGGCGGGATGGGTGTCGTCGATACGGTAGCGAATGCTACCCTGACCATGCTCTACTCGCCATGCCTGGACGACGGGTTGGGAGCCTCCTAGACGTATGACCTGGCCCCTGTGAGCGAAGACGCGACGGGCTTTCGCACGTGTATCTTCTGCGAGCCTGGTAAGGCTTGCGCGGATAGAGACAGGCGGTCGTGCCCGCGATTTACGGATATCGATCTTCCATTCGGCGTCGGCAGAGTTCGAGATATCCAGCCGGATCCTAGCGAGACGGTGGGCTTCCTCCTTCGTCCAGGCGCGTCCCTGCCCCAGGCCCAGCCAGCTTCCGGCAACAAGCAGTCTTCTATTACGATAGACATAGAACCCCTGCTGGGCGGTCCAGCCGTCTGGGCCAGCCGCACGCTCATGCACTTCTTGGTCCAGACGGTCCTTGTGTGGAAGTATGTAGCACTGCACCTCGATCCTCCCTCCCGCCGTGTTCAGGCGTTCGACAGGAGAACTCCAGGTGGCAGGATGGTTGCTAAGGAAAGGATCCCAGGGCACAACAGACCTCCCGTTGATCGTGAGTCTGAGCGGTGGTCGTACACCTTCGAGATACCGGTGGAAGACCATCGCAAGATGACGCTCAACGGCATCAATCAAATCAAGAAAGTTCTGCTCGGAGAAACCCGGCGTTACGAGTCGGTCCAGCTGTTCCCAGAGGACGAGGGTACCGCGTTCGAGGCGCTCCATTGGAGCCATGAGTACCTTAGAGCCTTCCGATGGGCCTTCCAGGAGATACCACCCATCGTCCTCGCTCGCCGCTAGGACATCCAGATCCCAGCGCAGGCAGGAGAGCAAAGCTGCCTGCTTGCTGGCCACTGTCAGACGCCTACACTGGGAAAAGGAGGCGGTTTTCAGACCCAGGCCAAATCTGCCGAGATCATGTGATGCCCTCTGGTCGAGGGGATTCATCTCGCCGAGTCGCATGGCACGCTCCAGTTCCCGCTCGTCCATCCCCTCGCCGTTGTCAAGAATGGCGATGTAACTCTCGGAACCTTTCCATGCGAATTGCAGATCAACCCTGCTGGCGCGTGCAGCGATGCTGTTGTCAATGATGTCCGCCAGAGCAGAGGCAGGCGAGTAGCCCAGCCCGCGGAGTGCTTCTAACATGGCGCCAGCGCGAGGTGGGGCGAGACGAGATCTGGTGATTGTGCGGGGTTTACTCATGAGATGCTTCTTAGATCAAAGGGAATCCACCAGTTGTCTGACGCGCGTTGGGTGCTGGAGCTTTTTTAATGCTGAGGACTCTATTTGCCGAATTCTCTCCCTTGAGACCCCCATGACATGACCGGTTTCTTCAAGGGTATGCTCATCGTCACAGTCAATCCCAAAGCGCATCCGAATGACCAGAGCCTCTCGATCAGAGAGGCGCGCGAGACACTTTCTTATCAAGACTCGCAGAGACTCCCGATGTGCCGCTTCCTCTGGCCCCAGAGAGGCCGTATCCGGGATTTGTGCAACGACATGTCGTCTGTTGTCAAATGCTACACCGCTAGAGACTGACTCTTGGAGAAGAGCCAGGAACCTCTCGGCGTTCTGGGCGGTCATTGCGAGTGCTGCCGCGATTTCGTTCGCTGCTGGAGCATATCCTGTCCTATCTGCTTCCTCCTGCACAAAGCGTCGGATCTTCGTCAAACTCTGGCTGACATGAACAGGAATCCTGATGGTCCGGCTCTGAACATCTATTGCCCGCCAGATCGACTGGCGTATCCACCATATTGCGTACGTGCTAAATTTATTTCCTCGCCGGTAATCGAAGCGATCCACTGCCTTCATCAGGCCAAGATTACCTTCTTGGAGCAGATCCATGAATGGCAGGCCGTTAGATTTCTGCGCAACCCAGACGACAAGTCGCAGATTGGCCTCTGTCAAAGTGCGCTTCGCCTGTCTAACCTTCCCAAGACCGGATGCCATAAGCTGGCGTGCATCCGCGATCACTGGCTCTCGCTCAACGATATCGCAGAGTTGCTCGATGGCGAGCGTGGACAGGGCGAGGGAGGAGAGTTCCGGTGTGATAGCGTCGCACAGGGTAACGGCCTCAGAGCCTGCACCTGCCTTCAATAGGAGCGTATAAAGGCGCTCGATCCTGCCGATCCGAGACAGGAATTCCGGTCTGGCGGCTGCCGTGGTGATCTCCACCTGGTCTTGTGCGTCTTCAGGATCGTCATCATCCTGATTGTCGGTTTCCCCCGTTGCCTGCCCTGCTGCATTCCAGCCCATTTCCCTGGCATCCGGCACGCTATCGAACGTCACCTCCCCCTGTCCAACTCTCCGCCCTAGAGCTATGATTGCGGCCACCGCAGACGGACAACGGGCAATGGCGCTGAGTATTGCCTCCATGCCTTGCTCCATGCAGGCCCCCAGCTCTTGCTCTGCTTCTCGGGACAGGAGCTTCTTCGGACTGATATCGCGGAAATAGTGCCCCCGCAGGTCATCCCCCTCGATGAGGACACTGGTGAAGAAATCGAGCGCTTCATCTATCAGGCGCTCATCACTATCGTCCCATTCGCGATCAGGGAGTTCAAACATATCCAGACAGCGAGGGACATCCTCAACCAGCACGCCTATCTCGCCCAGCACGAACCGCAGCGTGCGCTGGATTGCTGACTTGAGTTCGCCTTCCGCGTCACGATTCACTGATATCAAGGCGCTAATTCGAGCGGTAGGAACCATGCCATCCGTCAGTCCGGTGGTGATCAGTTGCCTGATTACCTCCAATGTTTCAGTGCTCAGGCTCAGGGATTTGCGTTGGAGGGAGAGCAAGTACTCGGGAAAATACACGTCAATATCAGACCAGTCATCATCTGTATCGATTGGAGCATATCGGGAGATCTGTTTCTGGAGATCACTGGTCTGCGCGAGGCATGCGGGGTCTTCCGGAGGCGGTGGAGAATCGTGCTCTGCTTCCCAGGAGGAGAGATCAAACTCCTGGTCTATATCGTCCTCAGGTGCGCTACGTGGAGCATCGTGTGATACGTTCTCTTCATCGGTCACCAGGCCTTCCCCAGACGAGGATGGCATGAATTCTCGGAGCACTCTCTCAACTTCAGCCTGGTGATTTTCGCCTGCGATGCTGAGAGCGCTTTTTCCCTCGTTGTCCATGAGCCATGGGTCAGCCCCCATCTCGAGTAAAAGTCTGCAGGTCTCCCGTTGCCCTCGCGATGCTGCAAGCATTAAAGGCGACCTGCCCAGGGCATCCCGAGCGTTTACATCCTCGCCGCGACGGAGTTGCAAACTGACAGCAGAGTTAGCACCAGTAAGCACAGCCATTCTAAATAGAGAACTTAATGGCTTATACGGATTGGATGTTTGCCCGGTCACAGTTTCACTCCGTCATCTGCCAAAGTTTTAAAAGTCATACCTCGGCATAAGCAAGTCCATTTTTAACACTATTTTACCCAGGGTGCTTTCCGGGAGGCATCATCACTCTGTCCGCATTGCCTGTTCGTCTCTCCCTGGCAATTTACCCAGGATGACACGAAAATTTGCCCCGGCAAGTAAGATGGGTTCTTCCACCAGCTCAATGGAGAAGCGATATCTCTCCAGTATCGTCTTTACCAGATAGAGCCCGAGGCCATGACCGTCTTTTTTTCCCGTAAAAAATGGTTGAAAAATGCGGTCACGAACCTCGGGGCGCACACCAGGGCCACTATCAGCGAAAATGAATCCCGGGGGATTATACGAGAGCTGCACGCGGATCTCCGGGCGTCGATCTGCTGGAGCCAGCTTGAGCCAGTAGATAGCATTATCGAAAAGCCCCACTATTATCTGGAGCAAATGCGCCCGGACCATTCGCACGGTCAGCGGTCTCGGGGCTTTGAACGTGAGCCGTGCCCCAACCTGCTGCAGACTGAAGGCAAACACCATGGCGGTATGCTGGATCATTGTCCGCACATCAAGTCGCTCCTGGTTTTGCGCACGTGCTGCATAGAGGGGCTGCATGGCATCCAGTTGTTCACCTAGGAGGTAGAGCTGACTTTCAATGTGCTCCAGGGATTCCAGGATTTGCGGGGGCACAGCAGGCTGGCGTGCCACATTACGTGCGACACGTAATGCGGTATCCGTTGCACTGACAGTACGGGCAATTTCAGTCACGATTTGCTCGGTTATCAGGCCGGTGCTCGCCAGTTGCATCAGGCGTTCTTCCCGTGCACTCTGTATTTTGCGTTGCTGATCATAGAGTGCGGCAATACGATCCAGGGATGGACCTCGTGTTGCACCCTGCGATGCATGATTACGGAACTGCTGGATCGCCTGTAATACCGTATCGGTCTTTCCGTTATCAGTCTTTAATTCTATGTCATCTTTACGGGTAGTAAAACGCTGTTCCTCAAGCCAGGTAAGAGCCCCGAGGATAAGGGCTTTCAGATCATGAAAGGCGGGGGTGTCGATCAGCCCCTCACGGCTGGTCCGGTCGCGTAGATCAGGATTCTGTTCCTGATCGATTTCCACAATACCCACAATCTGGTTGGTGGAGACTCGCATGGTAGGATTGTTGACGCGACGCTGGTTGAGTTCGAGCCAGTCATCGCCCGGTGCACCATAGGGCCAGACGCGAAATCCATCCCGATAGATGCTGACGCCAGATAGACGCTTGAGGGTGTCGCGCAGTTTCCGATCTACTGCTGCGCGCCGCAGGCCGGTATTATCGAGATCCCAGACAAACAGCATGATGCGAAACGGGCCACACCAGGGCCTGCGCAGCTGCCGATCCTTAACAAACTGCTCAGGAGCTGTCTGGCGTAAGTCCATCGTTTCGCAGGTGTGATTTTCAATAGACAACTGGCCCGTCTCATCCACCCTACCAATCAGGCTGTAAGGCGCATGTTTGAGGATGTCATTACTAATAAGGCCAGATTGGTCTTTATACGCCTCGCAGATCAAGTGCACGTGAAAGTCATGGGCGGTTGAGAAGGGAGAAACGAGTCGTGCCAGGCCATCACGCACGCGTGTCACTCTGGCGACGTCCCAAGGGGTGCGCAGCTGGGCCAACCGGATCCGTGTACCATGTGTGCATCCCGGGAAGACCTGAGGCACGCGGACTTCCCAGGTGTTCACAATCTCATCAAGATATTTGCCGGTATCAAACTGGTCCCAACGGATGGCAAGACGAATTTCCTGTGACTCCCCACACCCTCTAGTCACCAGCTCCATCTCAGTACCAAGTTTGTCCGCGGCAAAACGCCCGACCCCCTTTTCGCCAAGCGGGTAGCGACCAAGGGCTGTCCGGCGTTTCCGGCCTCCCTGTCGTTTATGTTCTGTCGCAGGCTCAAGCCACGCATGGAGGAGCGTGTCCAGATCCATACCTACACCATCATCACAGATTTCAATATATGCGGTGGCCGGGTTATCGGAGAGGTGGAGGGTAATGAGGACTTTTCGGGCGTCAGCATCAAAGGCATTCTTGGCCAGCTCGACCAAGGCCATCACTTCGTCACTGATGAGTTCATCGCCTAGAAGGCGTATGAGACGTGCTCGTGGTCGAAACGGAGCGCTACCTTCAGTTGGAGCGGCCATGCGATGGGTTATCCTCCTGACACAGACGTTCCGCCTGCCACCATGCGCAGCCCGTCGCAACAGGGCACGACACACAGTGCGGCTGTCGGGGACGGCAGACGGTGGCAGCAAGATCAAGCAATGCCAGATTGCTGGCTCGTGGTGCGTGAGGCTCTACGAGGCATAGAAGGGCACGTTTCACTGGAGCCCGGCGTCGTGATTCGGCGTGAACGGGGAAACCCAGGTATCGCCCGGCCACACGCACAGTGTTGGTATCAAGCAAGGCAATGGGCTCATGGTACGCGAAGCAGCGCAGCGCATCTGCGACGTATTCGCCCACCCCGGGTAGCGCCAGTAACGCCTTGCGATCGCGTGGCACCTCTCCGTCATAATCGGCGACAAGACGCTGTGCCATCTGCCGGAAGGCCGGAATCCGCCAGGATAACCCCAGAGGATGTAATAGCTGCGTGACATCCTCTTCTGTGGCTGCGGCCAGCGCCTGAGGCGTGGGATACTGCCGTACAAATTCCTCGTAGACTGATACGACCTGCCGGGCCTGGGTCCGACGGAGCATCATCTCGGCAATCAGCAGATGATAGGGGTCACTGGAACTCCGCCAGGGAAACGATCTACCATGGAGTGTACCCCATACAACAAGCTGCTCTCGAAAAAACCTGCTGCGTTCGCTTGGATCATCCCTGGTTATCTGGCTCATGACACAATGAGGGCTTTATGGAAACCCGGCAAAAGTGGTTGCCATCGGAAACATTGCGCGTGTTCCTCGGATATCCCCTGGCGGTACTCCCGGAGCGCCCGAGCAATAGAGCGGGCAACCGCCTCGGCTAGGAGCGGTGGCACTGCATTGCCGATCTGATTGAATCGACTCGTACGGTAACCGGCAAAACGAAAGTGATCCGGAAAACTCTGGATACGTGCAGCCTCGCGCACTGACAGAGTCCGCGGTTGATTCGTGTCAGGGTGGATGTAGCGATAACCGTCTTTCGCTATGTGAGCAGTGATCGTGACGCAAGGCTGCCCCCAGGGAAGTTTGTAGTAGCGATCGGCGAAGCAATCCCGCCCGTCTCTCTGGGACCGTTTCATGGCATAGCGCCTGTACTGTGGGTCAACGTCCCGGTACCGGTCCCCCTGTTTCATCGCGTGAAAGATCACGCGATCATCCTCGCGCACTGGGCGCACGACATGGTCGAAGATCACACTTTGATGGATAGGAGATACAGCACTCCGCATCAATATTGCATAGTCTCCTGTAATGCCCACATCGGGAGAACGGTGTGGGCTATACGGAAGTTCATCCAGAAGGGCAGGCGCTTGCACCGGGGGGAGGTCAGCAATCGCCTCGGCGAGCGTTCTCACGGGTATCGTCTCTCCGTGAGTTGTCCTCGGCCTCCGGTAGACCCAGCCGATGCGCGTCCCAATGATGAAGAGCCGACGACGGTGCTGAGGCACACCATACTGAGCGGCTTCAAGCACTTCAGGGTAGAGAGCATATCCAAGTGTGTCAAAGTCATCCCTAATGGCTTGCATCATGATCCCATCAGCGAACGAACGCAGATGCGGGACATTTTCCATAACAAAGAACAGCGGTCGTAGCGCTTTGACGAACCGAACAAATTCTCGGTACAGATAATTCTGCCGCAATATTCTGTCCTGCATCTCTTTACTTAAGCTGCGTACCTTCCCACGTCCGACCAGGGAAAAGCCCTGACAGGGTGGCCCGCCGACGATGACATCGATCCGAGGGATACCCAGCTCCTCCATCAGTTGCAGAGGATGCAGAATCTCCCGGATATCCTGACAGCGGGTCTTGGAGAACAGATTGGCGGCGTGCGTTTCGCAGGCATCGGCCTCCCGATCGATCCCCAGGGCACAGACAAAGCCTGCTTCCTGGAAGCCGTAACTCAATCCACCTGCGCCGCAAAAGAGATCGAGTGCCACCATGGATTCTGGAGCGCTCACGGTTTTCTGCCAGACAGCCTCAGCTTCTGTCCCCTGGAGTTTTGGCTGGAGCGACACGCGGGAACCACGGCATGTGCGAAGATTACTACTGCGGATGATAGGAGGAGACGGCTGTTTGGCCTGCATCTGGTCACTTTCCGTTGCTTGAATGCCTACGTCATCTCCAGGCTTATACCATGCTCAGCCTGAGGAGTGAAAGTAATTTCAGTCTTATGCTAATATCTGCCTATCTTACTTCTCCATACCGCGATCGCGTAGCCTGCCAGGCCATCTCTACGCATCTACGCCGCCTCGTTTACGGGGCGGCGTAGTCACACCTTCTTGCACGAACAGAGCACGGTCGTACAGTTGGTAGGCAGTAGCGTTCTTATGCTGAGCGGCGACTGGTTGATCGGGGCAGACGTGCGCACCCCCCCCCCCCAGCGGTCCCTGTCCGTGCCGTGGCCTCATGGTCCGTCACGGTAGCGGTAGGGGGTGCGCGGTGCGTAGCTCGTAAAGCATGGCAAGAAGGCAGCCCCCAGGGCATGGCATCGGCTGGGCACGCGGAGCAGCACAGCCCCTAGGCGGTCGGTTCGACCACCGCGAGCTCAGCACCCGTGCTCACTTGATCTCCCTCACGGCACAGCAGGCGCGTGACGGTGCCGTCTTGCGGGGCGGTAATCTGGTGCTCCATCTTCATCGCTTCCAGGATGAGCAGCGGCGTGCCGGCAGTGACGAGCGTGCCGGGCTGTACGAGGACGCGGATGATTTTGCCGGCCATAGGGGCGCGCAGATCCCCAACCTGGTGCGGCGTGGCACGACGGCGCTGGCTGGCATCAAACAGGTGATACTCCATGCCCTGCCATTGCAGCGTGATCCTCCCGGCTTCCTTGAGAAAGCCGAGCTGCGACAGCAGGTGGTCGCTCAACTCCAAGACGCGCTCTCCCACCGTGATGCGATACGTGCCGGCGCGCTCCGGGTGCGGCATGATGTCCACCGTCACGGCCTGCCCGTCATCGGGGCTGCGGCGATAGGCAAACCTCATACCCGCCCTCCCAGGCGCCAGCCATCGGCGCGTTGCCAGGGGGTGAGCGCCGGCGCGGTGGCCAACAGCGGCCTCGTCGCCTGCGGCTGTTGCAAAAACTCGGCCAGCGCGGCCAGGGCCAAGATGTCGTCTGGCACCGGCACCTCCGGTGGCCACGCCGCGAAATGGCGCGTGAGGAACGCCGTGTCGGTCTCTCCGGCCGCAAAGGCGGGCGACGACACCACGTCCAGTAAAAACTGCCGATTCGTGGTCACCCCCAATATGGTGTACTCGCGTAGGAGGGCCTGTATACGCAACAGCGCTTCCTGACGCGTGGCGCCATAGCCCACCAGTTTGGCCAGAATGGGGTCGTAGTACGGCGTGACCTCCTGCTGCACGGCAATGCCGCTGTCAATGCGGCGTCCCGGCCCATGCGGTTCGCGCAGCACCCGGATGCGTCCAGTGGCCGGGAGAAAGTTGTGAGCCGGGTCTTCGGCGTACAGACGGCACTCAATAGCATGCCCGCGCTGACTGATCTCCGCCTGTGTCAACGCCAGTGGCTCGCCGCGGGCCATACGCAGCTGCTGGTGCACCAGATCAATGCCGGTGACCAGTTCGGTAATCGGGTGCTCCACCTGCAAGCGCGTGTTCATCTCCCGGAAGTAAAACGCCCCGTCCGCCCCGACCAGGAACTCCACCGTGCCGGCATTGCTATACTGCACCGCTGCTGCCAGCCGCAAGGCGGCGCTGGTCAGGCGCTGGCGCAAATCGGCATCCACTGCGGGCGACGGCGTTTCTTCGATGATCTTCTGGTAGCGCCGCTGGATGGAGCATTCGCGCTCGTACAGATGCACGTAGTGGCCAAAGTGATCGCCCAGTACCTGCACCTCAATGTGACGCGGCTGCGGGATGTACTTTTCGAGCATCAACGTGGCATCGCCAAAAGCCTGCTGCGCCTCACGCGCCCCGGCTTCCAGGGCCGCCAGCAAATCTGTCGGGCCTTGCACCAGGCGCATGCCCTTGCCCCCGCCACCCGCCGAGGCTTTGACCAGCACCGGATAGCCCATGCGTGCAGCCCGCTCCGGGCCGTGCTGCGCCAGCGTGGCGCCATCGGGGGCGTGATAGCTCGGCACCACCGGCACGCCGGCGCGTGCGGCGATCTGCTTGGAGAGGATTTTCGAGCCCATCTGGTGGATGGCTTCTGCCGAGGGACCAACGTAGATCAGCCCGGCTTGGCGGCAATCCTCGGCAAATGCGGCGTTTTCGGCCAGGAAACCGTAGCCCGGATGCACGGCATCGGCGCCACTGCTGTGGGCGACTGCGAGGATACGGGCGCTATCGAGATAACTGGACGCGGGCTCTGGGGGACCAAGGCGGTAGGCCGCGTCGGCGAGCTGGGTATGCGGGGCGTCGCGGTCGGCGTCGGAGTAGACAGCCACCGTACGCAGGCCGAACTCGCGTGCGGCGCGCAGGATACGCACGGCGATCTCACCACGATTGGCCACGAGGAGCGTGTGCATGGGATGTGCCACCTTTGTGCTGCGGGGAGCGCTGCCTGCCAGACAAGGGTTGTGCGGACTCTTGGGCCGAAGCCGTGTTCTGCTGCAAGACCGTACCACCGCACATACTCTACCTCTCGACCGCCAGGCGTTGCAAGCCTGTCATGCTTGACCCAGGGTCATTCCGTTGTCCAGTGTGGGCAAGCGACCGACCGGTTTTCCTGGGAGCGCGGGCGTCTCGCCCGCTCCGGGTGCGGGCGAGGCGCCCGCGCGCCCAGGCACCGGTCG
>SXND01000148.1 GCA_005777235.1 Pseudomonadota bacterium | reverse complement strand
AGAAATCCTGTGGCGCCGCATCAAATACACCTGGCTCCCGTTCTCGGCGTATACGTGTCTGAACGCGTTGAGCGAGGCATTAGAAACCATCCTGAGCCAGGTCGGATCAGAATATCAAATTACTTTTGCTTAGGTACTTACTGCCCTCTGAGGCGGTTAGGGGCGTTGACTTGGGCTTGGCCCAACCCGCCGTCACGAGCACGTGCGCCTTCCTGGGTGAACGGCGCTGGAAGAACATTGCAGGCCAGCGCTTCAAGCTCACACGTCAACTCCAACGCCAGGGCACCCTATCGGCCAAGCGACACTTGCGGCATCTTCGGGGCAAGAAAGCCCGGTTTCGTCGCGACTGCGATCACGTCCTGAGTAAGCAGATTGTCCAGGCGTGCGTGCCTGGAACAATCCTCGTCATCGAGAACCTCACCGCTATCCGTACTCGGACCAAGATACGGCGCAAAACCGCGACCTCGCGCCGGGTGCATAGTTGGTCCTTTGCCCAAGTCCGCTCTTTTCTTGAGTACAAAGCCGAAGAACGGGGCTGTACGGTGGTCGCGGTCGATCCGCGACATACCTCGCAGAGGTGTAGCTGCTGCGGGCACCAGGCTCGCAACAACCGCCGTTCTCGCGGACGTTTTGTGTGTCGTCCATGTGGCTTTGAGCTGCATGCCGACCTCAATGCGGCCAGAAATATCGCGGCCAAGTATCATGCCAGCCTTGGTACATCTGGGGCGGGCGGGCGTCCTGTCAATACGCCTATCGTTGCGGGTTGTCCGTCGATCCCTCCGGGGATCGCTGGCAACGCCAGCAACAAGCCGCCTGCTTGAGCTGGCGGTCGTTGACATTCACCCAGACCACAGCCTCGCGCAAGGCCGTGATTGACCGGGCGCTGGCTGCCGGAGGGGCCCATAGCATCAAGTTCACGGAGGCATGCTTACGCGAATATGCCCTCAATCCAACGCCCATCTACCTGATGGCAGCCTATGACGTCGCGGAGCGGGTGGGAGAGTTGTAGGCGCGGGGGTAGTGTGCGACAAGGCATGCTGTGCCCACGATCCTATGGGAGTGCTGGCAGAAACGCCTGCGGCGCTCCGGGAGGCAGGAGAGCGTTATGGGCAGGAGAGAAGCGTAGCCGGTGGTTGATGGGTGGTCTGGCCGCCTGCCTGGTGGCGTGCAGCACAAGGCCAACCAGCCATGGGGATGGAGCACCATGGACACGCAGACCCGGCCCATGACGCGTTCCGCATCGCAACCAGCCTGCACGTCATGCGGTGTGGACTTCAGGAGCAGGGGGCGGCGTCGGCGTCATGGCGACCTGGGTAATCCGCATCCGCGCCATATTCTCCACCCGGATGGTGCCATAAGGCGTGTCCACAACATCACCCACCCGGGCTGTACGGCCCAGACGTTGCATGATGTAGCCGGCGATCGTGCCGACTTCCTCATCCTCTAACAGCCATCCCAGGCGATCATGCAAGTCGCGTAAACGCACTTCCCCACGCACCAGAACCCGACCATCTGGCATAGGCTGAATACTGGGCTGGACGGCCTCAAGGGTGTCATGCATTTCGCCAAAGACTTCTTCGACCACATCTTCCAGGGTCACTAACCCTTCGATACTGCCGTGCTCATTGACCACCAGCGCAATCTGGGTTTGCTGCTGCTGGTAGGTACGCAGCAACTCATCTAATGGCATGATTTCTGGTACAAAGAGCGGTGCGCGGACCAACGACCGCAAGTCAGACGCGACCGTAGGCTGGCGGAGGTACTTGAACAGATCTTGCAGATGCAGGATGCCCACAATATGGTCGAGGTCGTTCTCATAGGCGGGCAATCGCGTATGGATGGTCTGCGCGGCCCGATCCAGTAAGACATCCGTGGGCAAGGTCAGGTCCAGCGCAACAATGTCAAGGCGAGGAATCATGACATCCCCGACACGCAAGTCACCAACGCGGGCTCCGCGTTGCATCACCTGGCGTTCGATGTCTTCCAGAACGCCCGCCTGGTGACTCTGCACCACGAGCAATTGCAGCTCCTCTACGGAATAAGCCCCCTGCCCTTCTTCCGGGGGCGGCAAGCGCAGCAGGCGGAGGACCCAATTGCCAAGGGCATTCATACTCCACACGAAAGGCGTAAAGACGAACACCGCGAGGCGCATTGGTTTGGCAACCAGCAGGGCTACCCGGTCAGTGTGTTGCAGGGTGATCGCCTTGGGGACGAGTTCACCCAGCACCACCAGCAAATAGGAGATCACAATCAGCGTCAGCCAGGTGGCGAGCACGGCGCTCGTCTCCGGGCTGATCAGCGTTGGCGGAAAGCACCAGGCGAACAGCGGGGCGAACAATGTGGCCAACACTGGCTCGCCAAAGCGGCCGGAGGCCAGACTGGCCAGCGTAATGCCCACCTGCACACCCGCGATGTAGCGCGACAATTTGCTGAGAGCATATAGGACCACTTTGGCCAGGCTACTGCCCTGTGCGGCCAGCGCCTCCATGCGTGTACGGCGCACCCGGACGAGCGCATACTCTGCTGCCACAAAAAACGCATTCACGAGCACTAAGACCAAGACAATCACCAGACCCCAGGACAGACTTGACGCACTCTCCATCAGACGTTCTTTGCCTCCATTGTCCTGGCAGTATATGGGCTCATGGACACCGCATGCGACGTGGCCGGTGACTGTGACGCCAGGTGTGCCGTGTCGCGCCGTGCCCGTGGCCGATACCACCTGATGTGGATAATGCCTGTATCGTACCTGCTACTTTACAAGCCTTACCCCAGCGCCACCAGTGTCGCTTCAACATTTTCCAGTTGCGCCTCATTTTCCGCCAGACGGCCACATTCCTTTTGCACCACCTCGGCACTGGCTTTGCGGAGGAAATCCGCGTTGGCCAGCTTGCACCGCGCATCTTCCACCGTCCACGCGGCCTCTGCCCCCTTGCAACTTGCCAGCCCCCCCACCCCGCGCTCGCGTCCGCGGCGCAGCAGGCCCGTGCTGCCGGGCACGGACAGGCTGGAAGCCTAGTAACGGGCCGCCAGCGCTGCGAGGGCTGTTGCAGGGGACTGATACACCAGCGCTGGCAACGCTGGAGGCGCTGTGGAGGGCTCGTGCCAGCAACTGGGGCCAATGCGTGCAAGGAACGCAGCCAAGGCGAGGCGTGCGGCATCCGCGGCGCAACGGGACGTGATGCGGGTGTTCGGCCAGGTGTGTCTCGTATGCGGCAAGCCCCCAGCCTCCCAGACTACGCGGACGGTGCAGAGCCGGGTGGCTCCACCGCTGGAGGCGGCACCGCCTGCGGTGACCGGAGCGCCGCCCCCGGGAGCCGGGTGAAATCCGGGTCATGCGAGGCGACATCGGTCAGGCCGAGCGCCCGCGCCAGGGTAAGGTGCACGCCTTGCGTGGCGTCCTCCCCCTGGGGCGGTGGCCCTGTGCCATAGGCTCTCCGCTACGCCTGTCCTGTCTGGTCCGCAGCAGGGAAGAGGGTCGTGAGCGGTAGGGTAAAACCTGGGCGTACCGTGCCGCCCTCCAGCGTGGCGAACTTGTCGAGCGTGGTCGATTGCTGGCGGGAGCTATAGACTTCCGTGGTTTCTGTGCGGGGGTTGACCAGCCAGACCAGTTGTACCCCAAGGGCAAAATACTCGTCCAGCTTACGGGCCATTTCGCGGGGCGTATTCCCTTCGCTCAGGACTTCGACCGCCAGGTCAGGAACCAGGTCGGGGATGGCCTGACGCGGCAGGCGGCGCCCTGGGAGTTTCTCCCAGGCGACAAAGGACACATCGGGAATACGTACGAGCCCTGGGGCCAGCCGCAGCATGCCGTCGGCGCCAGCGACAATACCAAGGTCATGCGCCGCGACAAAATTACCGAGCAACCGGCTCAGCGTGGTCGCGATGTAGGACTCATAATATCCCATGGTCTTTTCCACCAGGGTGCCATCGAGGAGTTCACAGAGGCGGTCCTCCTGCACCTGCACCGCGACGACATCGCTCTCCGTCGCCGTCCCCGGTGGGGGTTGCAGCCGCACGCGCTCAGCGGGGATACCCCCTAGGGAGTCGAGCAGCTCAGCGACGGTCACCACCGTAAGTATGGCGGGCATGGGTCCCTCCTTTCGTCCGCGGTGCAGTACTCGCGCAACCCGTCGGTGAGACACCGCACCCCCGGGAGCCGAGTGAAATCCGAGTCATGCGAGGCGAGATCGGTCAGGCCGAGCACCCGCGTGACGGTGTTGAGGAGCGCGTCGTGCGTGAGTAAACCGTCCTGGGCACACAGGCCCTGCGCGGCAGCCAGGGGGGCCGGGGGCACGGGCACCACCGTGACACCCAAGCCCGGGAGAGCGCTCACCGTCTGCCGAGACGCCGTGAGCCCCGTCACGGCGGTGGGGGGCTCTTGCAGGGCGCGGACCGCCGTGCGGGGTGCGCGCCCCAGGGGCCGGATCGCCTCCCGCAGCATGAGGCGGTCAACGGCGACTGGGTCAAGGGATCAAGGAAGCTATTGGCGTCGAGGGCTAGCGCGCGGCAGGCAGGCAGGGCAGCCAGGTCTTGCCCCTGGTTACGAGGTGAGACCAGCATACTCCTCCCCTGCGGCCAGGGTCTCGACCACATCCGGCAGCAGCCCCTGCAAGAGCCCCGAGGTCTCCTGCACGGTCCCCCGGCGGGTGCTCTGGAGCACGACGCACTCATGCTCCTGTCACGGCAGGGGGCACACCGGGCGGAGGACCCCGTCTTCGTCGATCGCCTGCACCGTCAGGGACGCCATGGGAACGTCTGTGCCTAGCAACGGGGCCCTTGGTGCACACGTGATGCGTGACCTCGCAGACGCCTGTGGACGTCGTCCCCCAGGCAGATCATCGTGGCTCGACCGCCAGCAGCATGGCAGGTCGGATGCCCGACGTCAAGCGCCGTACCTTTGTTGTACTCAACTCGACGGGGATCACGCGCCTACTCCGACCATGGGGCCGCTTCCCCCCTGTGGCGAGCAGAGGGATTTCGATGATTACCGATTCGAGGGTGGCCACATCTGTTGAGGGCGTTGCGTCAGCCATGCTACGGTTCGCAGGCGCCATGCCAGATTCGACGAGCGTCACATCCGGGCGACCCACGCAGGTCAAGCCGGGAGGTTCGGCCAGATAGGCCCTCTCCTGGGAGGGGGAGCACACGGCAGTCAAGTCGAGGTTGGCGAGGCGTGCCCAACGCCTATCAGGGTATAATCAGCAAAGGTCGAAAGAATCTTCACGAAGTGGTGACCTGGGCAAAGCATAGGGCTGAGGGAGTGACGAGTGGAACTGGAGAAAACGGTATCAACAACCATACACATCCATAGTGAGACAGCAGCAAAACTCAATTTTGCTTGCCACCAGAGCGCATTTGCTTTTCTGAGAGCCCTGCACATAGCCAACAAAAACCCAGCTTCTTTCCTAGATAATCTGCTTGTCACTCTGTCCGCGAATCCAGCCTTCCTGAAACCGAAATCGTGGCGACTGGATCGGATTGCGCCCGAAGGCATCCTGCCTATCAAGAGCCGAGATATCGAACTGGATGGGAGCTTTCTGCTCAATTTGGCCGACTCTGTGCGCGGCTCCGTGATCATTACCGTCGAACAAGGCGGGATGGTCCTGGCGCAGGAGACCAAGCCCGTCGAACTCCTGGCGTATAACGAGTGGGGCGGCGCAGGGTATATGCCCGAGTTGCTTGCCGCGTTTTCTCTGCCCAATGATCCGGCCGTGGATCGCGTGCTGCGTGATGCAAGCCTGCTCTTGCACAAGGCGGGCAAGCCAGACAGCATCGACGGATACAAGGCAGGGAGCCGGCAGCGGGTCTGGGAGATCGCGTCGTCCCTCTACACGGCTATCTGCAATCTTGGCATCAGCTACGCCGTTCCCCCAGCAAGTTTCGAGCGCGACGGCCAGAAGATTCGTCTCCCCGGCCACATTCTCGCCAATCGCCTTGCCACCTGCCTGGACTCCACCATGCTGTTTGCCTCGGCGCTGGAGCAAGCCGGGCTCAATCCCATCGTCGCCCTGCCCCAAGGACATGCGGTCGTCGGGGTCTGGCTGCAGCCCGAAGAATTAGCGACTATCGTCATCGATGAAGCGGAAATCTTGAGAAAGCGCATGCAACTCAAGGAGCTAATCCTCATCGAGACGACCTGCGCCACCTCCTCTCCTGCGCCGCCCTTCTCCAAAGCCGTCGCGGCCGCTGCAGAGTGCATCTCGCCTGACCACGACGCCACTTTCCAGGCCGCCATCGATATCCGCCGTGCCCGCGCCCATCGCATCACGCCCTTGGGCAAGATATCTGGTACGCCAGCGGCGGCAGCAGGAGAGGCAGACGGCAGGAGGGTTGAGCTCGCCTTGGAGGAAGCACCGCCGCTTCCAGACTTCGATGATGGCCTGGAAGAGGAGCAAGCACCTGAAACGCCGGCAGGCCGTTTGGAGCGCTGGCAGCGCAAGTTACTGGATCTGTCGGCGCGCAATCCGCTGCTCAACCATAAAGCCTCGAAGGTAAGCCTGCGCCTGCTCTGCCCCGAACCTGGCCTGCTGGAGGACAAGCTCGCCGCAGGCGCGCGGATTGCCCTCCGGTCCGTGCCGCAGCCCACGGGGCTGGGACAAGACGAAGATCTACACCGGCAACGCACGGGCGAAGTGATCACCGAGGAATACGCGCGCGATGCGCTGGGGAAAAATCAGGTGCTGGTGGACCTGCCAGAGGACGAACTGCATCGCCGGGCGGTCGAGATCTACAGGAAGGCCCAGATCGCCCTGCAGGAAGGCGGTGCCAACACGCTCTATCTCGCCATTGGCTTTCTGTTGTGGAAGCACAACGAGAAAGACGAGCGCCGCTTCCGTGCGCCGTTGATCCTGCTCCCAGTGACACTAGAGCGCACGTCTGTGCGCAGCGGCATCCGTATGCTCGCCCATGACGACGAGCCGCGCTGCAACACGACCTTACTGGAGATGCTCCGTAAGGATTTCCGAATCGATATCCGGGGGCTCGATGGTACGCTGCCCGAGGATCACAGTGGCATCGACGTGCATGACATCTGGAACACGGTCCGCAAGGCAGTCAAGGATGCCCCTGGTTTCGAAGTCATCGAGGACGTGGTACTTGGCCACTTTTCCTTCGCCAAGTACCTCATGTGGAAGGATCTGGTAGATCGCACCGCGGCGCTGCGCCAGAGCCCGATCGTCACGCATCTCCTTGACACGCCGCGCGAGCCCTACCGGAGTGATATCGCGTTCGTCAACGGTGCCGACATTGACCGTCAGTACAGTCCCAAAGATCTCCTGACCCCGCTACCAGCGGATGCCTCGCAGATGGCAGCGATTGCCACGGCCGACCGGGGAAAAGATTTCATCATCATTGGCCCACCTGGCACGGGCAAGAGCCAGACCATCAGCAATCTGATCGCCCATCTGCTGGGCCAGGGGAAGACTGTCCTCTTCGTCTCGGAAAAGACCGCAGCGCTGGAGGTGGTCTCTCGGCGCCTGGACGACATTGGGCTTGGACGCTTCTGCCTGGAACTCCACTCCAACAAGGCCCGCAAGGCCGATGTCCTGGCCCAGTTCGACAAGGCATGGCAGCGTGCGCAGGACATCAACCCGCGCGACTGGGAGAGGGAAGCCGAGCGGCTCAAGCACCTACGCGACCAGCTCAACCGTGTCGTCGATCACCTCCACAGGCCGCGCCGGAATGGCCTGACAGCACACTACGCCATCGGCATCAAGGTGCGCGATGCGGAGCTGGCAGCGCGTGTAACTTTTGCCTGGCCATCAGCCGATTATCACGACGAGGCCCGGTTGACGCAGATGCGCGAGGCTGTGGACAAGCTGCGCATCCAGGTGGCGGCGATCGGCGATGTGTCCGTAAGCCCCTTCCAACTCCTGGAGTATGGTGACTGGTCGCCACAGTGGGAAGCCCAGGTAGTCGAGCGAGCGGGCCGCCTGTCCGCAGCGGCGCATGCACTGGAGCGCTCCTGCGCGTCCTTTCTGAGCGCTGTCGGCATCTCTGTGGCGGACCGGACGATGGCACGCCTCAACGCCATAGCCCATCTCGCGGCAGGCCTGAGGGACTCCTGGCGCCGGCAAGTCGCTTACGCGCTGGAGCCGGATGGATCTGACCGCATCAAGGCCCTTGAGGAAGCTGTCCAGCGGCTGCAAGCCTATGCGGAACTCCAGGCGGGGCTGAGCTGTGCCTATGATCCTTTTGCCTGGCGGAAACTGGATGGGCACGACATCTCCCGGCGCTGGCGGGAGGCGCAGACCGCATGGTGGCCCAAGCGCTTCTTCGCACGCCGCCGTCTCCTCAAAGACATGCAGGCGCAAGGCGCTCAGGGCACGCCAGACCCGGCCCGTGATGCTCCCCTGTTGCAGCGCTTGCGCGCAGAAGGCGAAGCCATCGACCGGCTGGATGCGTTGCTCTCGCTCCTCAAGGACTGGCAGGGGCACACGACTGATGCGGAAGTCCTACGTGCTCTTCAGGCTCTTGGTCTCAGAATGCGAGCGACTGTCCGCCGTCTGGCGGACGACACCCCGAGGCTGACGGCGATCCGCGACAAGGTCAGAACCTTGTTGCACGACGAGAACGATCTTTTGGCGCCGGAAGCCGTTATCGGGCAGGCAGCACAGGATTTCCTGATGGCCGACCAGGAGATCAAAGCCGCGTGCGAAGCGTTCGAGGCGGTTGCCGGGGCATCCATCCGGGAGCATTTCGCCCGCACCGAGAGGGCGTTTGCCGCCATACAGGAGACGGCAGACACCATCGCCGCACGCCATGCCGAACTGCGTGACTGGTGCGGCTGGCGCCGGCGCCGGAGAGAGGCGCTGGATCTTGAACTCGGACCTCTGGTAGAAGCGATCGAACAGGGGCGCGTGCCTGTTGAGGAGATCGATGCGACGTTTGAGGCGGCCTACTGCGCCTGGTGGTCGGGGGCGGTGATTGGCGAGGATGAGGTGCTGCGCACCTTTTCCACGCCGGAGCATGTCGCCACAATCGAGCATTTCCGGGCCATCGACAGGCAATTCCAACAGCTCACCGCGGCCTATATTGCTGCACAGCTCTCTGGCAAGCTCCCCAACTCCACCGACAGGCAACGGCAATCCTCTTGGGGCGTCCTGCGCCACGAGTTGCAGAAGAAAACGCGGCACAAGCCGGTGCGGCAGCTGATCCGGGACATTCCCGACGTCCTGACGACGCTCACGCCGTGCCTCATGATGTCGCCACTCTCGGTCGCGCAATACCTGCCTCCCGATCAGGCGCTGTTCGACGTCGTGATCTTCGACGAGGCATCGCAGATTACGGTCTGGGATGCGGTCGGCTCCCTCGCGCGTGGGCGACAGGTCATCGTCGCTGGCGATCCCAAGCAGATGCCGCCGACGAATTTCTTCGCCCGCAGCGCCGACGACCTCGACGGGGAGGTTGACGTGGAAGGTGACCTGGAAAGCATCCTGGATGAGATGCTGGGCGCCAGTATCCCGCAGCGCATACTCAACCTGCACTACCGCTCGCGTCGGGAGAGCCTGATCGCCTTCTCTAACAGCCGCTACTACGATAACAGCCTGATCACCTTCCCGGCCCCCCTCCATCCGGATCGTGGCATTCGCCTCATCCGTCCGGATGGCTTTTATGCACGCGGCGGTGCCCGGCACAACCAGGGTGAGGCCAGGGCCATCGTCGCGGAGATCGTGCGGCGGCTCACCCATCCAGACCTCGCGGTGCGCCAGGCTTCCCTGGGTGTGGTGACCTTCAACACCGAACAGCAGTCGCTCATCGAGAACTTGCTGGACGAGGCCCGATCCCGGCAGCCGGACATCGAGTGGGCCTTCTCTCGTGACACGACACTTGAGCCCGTGTTCGTGAAAAATCTGGAGACAGTGCAAGGTGACGAGCGGGACGTCATCTTATTCAGCGTGACCTACGGGCCGGACCAGAGCAAGCACGTGACGATGAATTTTGGTCCCCTGAACCGCGATGGTGGCGAGCGCCGCTTGAATGTCGCCTTAACGCGAGCGCGTTCCGAGATGTTGGTCTTCTCCACGCTCAGCCCGGATCGTATCGACCTGTCGAGAACGCAGGCGCGGGCAGTCGCGGACCTGAAGCATTTCTTGGAATATGCTGAACGCGGTCCCGCGGCGTTGGGAGCGGCCGTCTATGGCCCCGGGGGAGATTGCGAGTCCCCATTCGAGACGGCTGTCGCCCGTGCCTTGCGCCAGAAGGGCTGGCAGGTGCATCCGCAAGTAGGGGTGTCTGCCTATCGGATCGATCTCGGCATCGTGCACCCAGACTATCCGGGTGTGTATCTCGCTGGCGTGGAATGTGATGGCGCCATGTATCACAGCTCCGCCTTCGCGCGGGAGCGCGACAAGATCCGCCAGGCAGTGCTTGAAGGCCTGGGCTGGACGCTGTTCCGTCTCTGGTCAACGGACTGGTGGACGCACCCGGCCAGGGCGCTGGATACGCTGCACGACGCCCTCACGTGCCACCTGGCAGTCGACAGACAGCAACGCGCCGTACGCCAAGAAGTCGATGAAGGCGACATGCCCGCCCCCGCCTTGCTGGCAGAGGGAGCCAACGACGAGGGCCCCCATCCAGCGCCGCTCCTGGTTGGTAGCCTCGGTGAGGATACCGATGTGGGCTACGTCTGCGCTCACCTCGACGACGAGTGCTATCCCACTGACCCCGAGCGATTCTACACCGAAGACTATGCGCTTCGCCTGTGCTCCATGATTGATCATGTCATCGACACGGAAGGTCCTATCCATGAAGACATTCTCGTCCGGCGCATTGCCCGTCATCATGGATTCCAGCGCACCGGGCGCCAGATTCGCCAGATCGTCATCGAGATCGCCAAACGCCGCCGGGACTGGACGCAGGAGGACGGTCGTCTGTTCTTCTGGAGCAAGGACACCGCCCAGGAGCGCCGCGCGCCGGCCCGCTATAAAAACCGCGACGATGAGCTAAAAGCCGTCGAATACATCTGCCAGGAGGAACTACAGGCCATCAGGGCATCCCTGTCCCTGAGTAACGATCCTGTCGAGCTGGCCCGCGCCCTTGGCATCGCCCGCCTCAGCGATAAAGCGCGCAAGCGTCTCAGCGCAGCACTGGACGCGGCAGCCAGTGCTGAAAGATAATGGAGTATACGCCTCATCCTGTGAAAGGAGTCCGCGCTTATGCTCTACCACCTGGCCCTGGCCCCCGATGTGCCCGTGACGGCTGCCGCGTTTGTCACCGCCTGGAATGCCACTCCGGCCTGCCGCGAGGTGGCAGAAGCACGTCTGGAGACGGCCACAGCAGCGACGTTTGATCCTGGCCTGGGGCTTGACGTCTGGGCCGTCCTCGGCTCGGTCGCCCTCGGCGTGGCTGGTAATGCCGTGTACGACCTCATCAAGCGCGTCCTCACGGCGCAGGGGGTCAGGAAGCAGACCGACATTGTGCAGATCGAGCAACCCGACGGCAGCCGCGTCCTCGTAGTCAAAATGCGTGAGGAGTAGTCGCCATGCCGCTGATCAGCATCCGGGAACACCCTGGCGGACCGGCTGGGGCCAATGCGATGGTAAGTTTCGAGCCCCAGGACGCCTACCCCATCACCGTGACCGACCCGTTTACGCCCGAGGACGAGGCTCGCGTAGAGTGGTATTTCGAGCAGCACGTGCGCTTCCCGTTTGTGCGCCAGGTTGAGGCTCGCGATGCCGCGGCCAGCGTGGCCACCTACGGCGAGCGGCTATTTCAGCAGGTGTTCGTGGCCAACCCGCAGGTGTATGCGCGCTACCTCATGGCCCGGCAGGCTGGGCTGGAGACGCTGCGGCTGGAGATCGCCGGCACGCCGGAGTTCCAGCGCTTGCACTGGGAGGCGCTGAAGGACCCGGACCTGCCGCAGGCCCTGGCCCTGCTGGCGCCGATGGTGCGCACGACGCTGACGCCGCAGACCATGCCAGCGCTGTGGCGGCCGGCGCCGATGGTCCATCTGCTGCTGGTCACGGCCCGGCCGCAGGTGGACCGCGATGTAGGCTACCGCACCATTTCTCGGCCCCTGGTGGACATCTTGCGCCAGGCCGAGGTGCGCGTGCAGGTGGACCACGTGCGTCCGGGCACGTACCGCGCTCTGGTGCAGCATCTGGACAACATCCGCGACCGCCACGGCGCCGGCTATTACCACATCATCCATTTTGACGTGCACGGCGCTCTGCTGACGTATGAGGCCCTGCAGCGGGGATTGGCCAGCGAGCCTTATCTCTACCAGACGCGCTATGGCCGTGCCGACCTGGCGCCGTATGACGGCCAGCGGGCCTTTATCTTCCTGGAAGGCGACCAGGAGGCGCAGGCCGACCCGGTGCAGGCGGAGGAGCTGGCGCAGCGCCTGATGACACACCAGATCCCCTGCGTCATCCTCAACGCCTGCCAATCCGGCAAGCAGATCGGCGCCAGTGAGACCAGCCTGGGCAGTCGCCTGCTGCAGGCCGGGGTGCAGACGGTGCTGGCCATGGGCTATACCGTCACGGTCAGCGCCGCGGAGTTGCTGATGCGCAGCCTGTACACCCATCTCTGTGCTGGCCGCGACTTCTCCAGCGCCTTGCGGCGCGCCCGCCTGGCTCTGCATGACACGAAGGGGCGGCGGGCGTATTTTGACCAGACGGTGGACCTGGAGGACTGGCTGCTGCCGGTGGCGTACCAGCACCAGGAGCTGCGCCTCAGCGTGCGCGACTTCGCCGATGAGGCCGAGGCCAGCGCCTATTACGAGCGCCAGGCGGCACGCTATCCCTTCCCGCAGCCGCCGTATGGCTTTGTGGGCCGCGACCTGGACATTCTGCGGCTGGAAAAGCGTCTGCTGTTACGGCGCAACGTGGTGCTGGTGCGCGGCATGGGCGGGGCCGGCAAGACCACGCTGCTGCACCACCTTGGGGCCTGGTGGCAGACGACCGGCCTGGTCGAGCAGGTGTGGTATTTCGGCTACGACGCGCAAGCCTGGACACGCCAGCAGCTCATGGTGGCGATGGCCCAGCGCCTGCTCACGCCGGTGGAGTACGCACGCAGCTTTCAGCCCCTCAGCCCCGCAGCGCAGCAGGCCAGGCTAGCGGAGCTGCTGCGGGCGCAGCGCCATCTGCTCATCCTCGACAACCTGGAGTCGATTACCGGCAGCAGTCTGGCCATCCCCAACACCCTGCCGCCAGCCGAGCAGGCCGAGTTGGGCAGCTTCCTGGCCGCTCTGGTGGGTGGGCGCACGCTGGTGCTGCTGGGCTCGCGCGGCAGTGAAGCCTGGCTGGCCCAGGTGGCGCACGGCGACAATGTCTACGAGCTGCCCGGTCTGGACCCGGAAGCTGCCTCGACCCTGGCCGAGCGCATCCTGGAGCAGTACCACGCCACGCACTATCGCAGCGACGCGGATTGCCAAAAGCTGCTGGCCCTCCTGCACGGCTATCCCCTGGCCCTGGAGGTGGTGCTGGCCAACGTGCAGCGGCAGAGCCCGACGGCCATCCTGGCCGCCTTGCAGGCCGGTGATGTGACCCTGGACAGCCAGGACAGCCAGGCGAAAACGGCCAGCATCCTGCGCTGCATCGAGTATTCGCACAGCAACCTGTCGCCGGACGCGCAGGCCCTGCTCGCGTGCCTGGCGCCGTTGACGTCGGTGCTGAACACCAGGTATCTCCTGCAGTACACGCAGGCGTTGCAGCAGCAGCCCGCCCTGGCGCACCTGCCCTTTACGTGCTGGCCGGAGGTGCTCAAGGAAGCCGAGAACTGGGGCCTGGTCAGCCCACATGCCGAGGTGCCCGGTGTCCTGACCTTGCAACCGATCCTGCCCTACTTCCTACGCAGCCGTGGGCAGGTGCCAGAGCAGGCGGCGGTCCGGGAGGCGATTGACACGGCCTTTCGGCAGTATTACAACGGGCTCGGTGGGGCCATCGCCCAGTGGCTACAATCCAAGGAAGCGCCGGAGCGACAGGCCGGGCAGGTGCTGGCGCGCCTGGAGTACGAGAATCTCAGCAGCGCCCTGCATCTGGCGCTGGCCGCACAGGTGTCGATCCTCCGTATCTATGGCGCGCTGTCGCTCTATCTCGATACCACGCAGGATCACGCCCGTGGGCTGCAGCTCGGCGAGGCGGTCTTGCCACGCCTGGAAGCCTACCCAGCCGAGCAACTCGCGGGCCCACTCGGGCTGGAGTTTGCAGGGGTGCTCGATGACATGGGCAGCCGGCAACTCTCGCTGCGGCATTATCACGAGGCGGAGGCGACGTATCACCAGGCGCTGGCGCTCTTTACCGCGGCCGCCGCGCACGACGCCTCCCTCCGCCGTCATACGGCAGGGGTATACCACCAGTTGGGGGTAGTGGCGCAGGAGCAGCGGCAGTGGGCCCAGGCCGAGCAGCATTACCAGCAGGCCCTCGCCATTAAGATCGCCTGCAACGACCGCTACAGCCAGGCGGACACCTATCATCAGTTGGGGATGGTGGCGCAGGCGCAGCGGCAGTGGGCCCAGGCCGAGCAGCAGTACCAGCAGGCCCTCGCCATCTACGTCGCCTTCAACGACCGCTCCAGCCAGGCCCACACTTATCACCAGCTGGGGATGGTGGCGCAGGCGCAGCGGCAGTGGGCCCAGGCCGAGCAGCAGTACCAGCAGGCCCTCGCCATTAAGATCGCCTGCAACGACCGCTACAGCCAGGCCAGCACCTATCACCAGTTGGGGCAGGT
>SXND01000024.1 GCA_005777235.1 Pseudomonadota bacterium | reverse complement strand
GCTCACTCCACACGCCACAATCCTCGGAGCAACGTTGCCACTGCGGCGAGGTTGGTGGCAGCCTCCGCCAGGGGATGCCACCCTTTTGACCCTACAGCACTCCACAAACAACCTCCGATACATCCCTACGTCGCGGACTCGCTCGCTTCCGTGCCGATGCCAGAGCACCACGCATCCTCTCACACTGCTCGCGACTGATGTCGCTTGGATACACTACTGTCATACTGCCTCCCTGTTGTGTGGAAGCACAGTAGATCATCTTTCCAAAAGACTTTAAACAGGTTCTAAGTACTTTTTTATCTTTGGTGATTTCGCCTTGTTCGATCAATATCTGCAAAACAGACGTGATATAACACCGCCAGCAACGATCATCTACCTGGAAATGTTTATGATCTAGCAGGCGATACAACACCATATCGTTGGTCTTGAAACTCTTCCCATTCAGAAGACATAGTTCTCGGACAATCTTGCTGCTGTTGCAACTTGTGCATCGTATCATACACTCCACAGCCAGCAAAATATTCTCCGCTAGGCTTCGCCTTATTCGGCTACAATTATCCCTAATTACATCAAGTAATATAAAACTCTCCCTAGTTTCAAGGGAAAGATGCTGGCTGCGCGTTCACTATCGAGCTGCGGGCGGAGTAAGACCCTCTCCCGCTCGGCCGTCCACGGGCCTCTGACCCGTGGCGGCTTTTGAGACGGCTGATCGCCACGTGCCTTCAGGCGCTACGTCAGTCGTCTCTGCCTTTTGTCTTTACACGTTACCCATCGCTCTCCACCCACGCCTCGATCTGGCGCGCCTCCGGAGCAGTCAGTCCAGCACAGGGCTGCTCCTGGGAGCGCGCCGCCTCATCCACCTGCCCCAAGCGACGCAGCACGGCGGCGAGACGGCGCAGTACGTAACACTGCTGCCGTTCTCGTGTGTCAAAGATGCGGGCCTGACTCGCCAGCGTCATCTCCCAGGGTATCTGACTGTCCTCTAGGGCCATCGCCGTGCTGTCAGCCAGCAGCGTAAGGCTATATACGAGATAGTCTCGCGCCTTGGCGAACTGGCCGCGAGCGCGATGGGAGTTCGCCAGATCCACGTATGCTAGCGCAAATTTAGGATAATTTCCCAAGACCTTGTGATAGAGAGCTTCCGCCCGTGTGTAGTCCTGGCGCTGCACATAGTACGAGGCCAGCAGCAGGGCGTACGATGGGCGCCATGCGTCCAGCTCGACGGCATGCTCGGCCCGAGCCAGCGCTTGGTCCATCTGCCCGAGCTGTGCGGCCACCAGGGCCAGGCTATAATGCGCCTGCGCCAGGTTGGGATCGAGGGCAATGGCGTGCTGATACGCCGCGCTGGCTCGTACGCCTGCTGCTGGGCGTACACGTCGCCCTGAAACAGGTGCAGATGCGCATCGTTGGGGTGCTGCGCCAGGAGTGTCTCTAGGCGCTGTGCGATGTCTGGCAGCTTGCCAGCGTCGTAGAGCGTGGCTTTGTCCAGCCCGGACTGCGCCGCGCCAAGCCAGAGCCATCCCGCGGCTCGAGCCTGCTGGCAGGCCTGCTGGGCGCGCTGGTACTGCCCAGTGTCCAGATAACGTTTGCCCGCGTCTAGCACGTGGAGGGAGGCCCGGTGCCGCTCGTTGGCATAATACCCCCCGCTGGAAAGTACTAGAAGCACCAACAGTGCCCCCAGCCTCCAGCCTCTGCGTCGCCAGGCTGCTTGCCCTGGAAGCGCGGGCGCCCCGCCCGCATCCGAAGCGTGCAAGATGCCCGCGCTCCCAGGCTGGGATTGTGCCGGCCCGGCCAACTCCTCCACCACCTGGCGTATCTTCGTTGCGACCTCAGCCCAGGCAGCATCGGGTTGCGGCCATTCTATCACCGGGTAATCGGGGGCAGGCACGCCTTGCAGATGCGTGAACGGCAAGTCTCTCACATCCACCGGGCGCAGATAGACGGGCATCACCCGCGCTGCACGCTGCTGGTGCCGCTCCAGGGCCAGGGGTAGTTCGCGAGTGTAACAGTAGTCGGAGTTGAGAAAGTCAGGGCTGATGAGCAGGAGAATCAGATGCGCCCGCGCTAGCTCGCCGAGCCCCCGCGCCTCCCATTCCTCGCTGGGCAGCATGTTGTTATCGTACCACTCCATAATCAGGCCCCGCCGCCGCAGCGGACTCAAAGCCACTGCCAGGGCGTCACGCAAGGCCGCATCTTCATGCGCATAGGAGTAGAACACGCGCACCGGCGGGCGGGCAGCGCTGGCGTCCGTCATGGCCGCACCATACGAAGAGGAAAGGAGTGGCCCTCCATCTGGCGTGTGGGTAACTGTTCATAGCCCCATTTGGCCTTAGTGAGGCGTGGCAGCTCGTCAATCACGTAGGTCGCCAGCTTATCGACCGTGACCTTCCCATCAGGGTTGCGCCCGCTATCAGCCTCGCCGCGCAAGCCTTGCAGCAGCACATAGGTGAACACCTCATGTCCCTCATGCCCCTCTATCGCTAATTGTTGCGCTGTGGTAGCTGCAATGATCGCCCGTCCGGTCGCCCATCTTAATTTATCCAGGGCCCACTGCTGCTCCGGCGTACGGGGCAAAGTTAAGGCACCGGCCTGGCAGGTATCCACCAGGATGGCACTCTGCTGCGCCGGAATCATCCCTAGCCATTGCTCGAAGCGCTTTTGATGCACACTGCCGTCGTGCAGGGTCTGGCGATTGGCGTAGACCAGATCCCAGGGCAGAAAATGATACTCCCCGTCCAGCGCCACTCCATGGCCAGACAGGTAGAGCACGAACACATCGTGCGGCTGGATGCGCGCGGCTAACTGGCGGAAGGCGGCTTCAATACCCGCCAGCGTGGCCTGACCGTCCAGCAGCGTCTGCACCTGCACGTCTGTGAACAACGGCGCCCCCTGCTGCCGGAGCAGCGCCACCATGGCCTCGGCGTCACTGGCGGCATAGCGCAGATTGAGATCGTGGTCGCGGTAGGTGGTGATGCCCAGGGCCAGCACATACAGCGTGGGCTGCGGTGTCGCCGCCTTGTTGACGTGCACCACGGCGGTGATGGGTGGCGATTCGATGCTGCCTTTGTCGTTGTACACCGTGACGCTGACCTCATTACGTCCGGGCTGCAGCGTGAAGGGGCGGCGCAGCCCGGGCATACCCAGGCCTGGTGGACGCGCCGTAGGGTCACCCACCACGGCGCCGTTGAGGCGATAGACGACGCGCCCGACACCGCCATTCCGCGGCGTGAGGCTGAAGTGCAGCGTAAAGTCCAGCGTCTCCTGCGTGCTCTCTGCCGGGGAGTACAGCGCCAGCAGCGGCGGCAAGCCCGTGGCCAGCACCTGGCGCACATCCCCGATGCGGGTCAGGGCCTCGTGTAGCACCGGCTCAATGTCATCGTCGAGGCGCCGTGCCACCAGATCAGGGCGTGAGAACAGGTCGTAGAGCTGGTCCACGGCCACGAAGTTGCCTTCCTGGTCTGGCCCCTGATTCAGGTGGTAGCCAATGAGCGACTCGCCCCCTGGGCTGGCCTGGAAAAAGCCCTCTGGCGTCAACAGCACCCAGCGCTGGCCATCCGGGTGCACGAACAGCGCCAGCAGTGCCGCCCCGTCCGTGCGGCGATACCAGCGCACTGTGCCGTCGCCAAAGGCGGCAATGACTAGCCGACCGTCACCGCTGAGGTTGACGGCCCAGGTCACGTTAGGCACCTACACGGCCCACAGGGGCTGGCCCTGGCGATCGAACAGGCGCAGCCGCCAATCGGTGCCCAGCACAAACGACTGACCATCCACGGCAATGGCCAGGGCGCGGGAGGTTTCGTAGGGCGCAAGCGCCAACGGGGCGTCGTTGAGCCTGGGGTCAGCGCGATCCTGCCAGTTGTGCAGCGCCAGTCCGGTGGTACGCGGCGGGTGGACGGGCACGCCGCTGGCTGGCGCGAGCGGGTCGACCAGCAAGCGGCCTGTAGCCAGGTGCAGCCGGGCGCTGCGGGGGTGCCAACGCTGCTCGGGTTGCAAGACGTCGAAGCCAAACTCCACGACACGGCCATCCTGGGAGACGCGCAGTGCTGAGTGCAGACCGCGGTAATCGACCGTGGCTGGCCCCTGCGTCCACAGCCTGGCCTCCGTGCGCGCCAAGACGCCGAGCACCGGATCTTGTGCCCCAAACACCAGGCGACCGTCCGCCAGGGGGCGCAGGTCCATCAAGGTGTCGGTCGCTGTTGGCAGTCGGGTGAGCGGACCACGCCCGGCCTGCGACCACTGCAGGATGGGAACGATGCCTTCTCCTTGGACATAACGCCCCCCGGCATAGAGCCGCTGGCCATCGCGCGACCAGGCGACCGTGCTGAGATCGCCGTTGTCTACCCCGGTGGTGTCCGGGGCATAGCGCAGGGTCAGGTCCGTACTGTCCAGCACATTGACCGCCGTGGTGTCGGCAAAACCCACCGCCACCAGAGCACCATCGGGCGAAAAACGCGCTGCAAAAGGCTGACGCCCGCCTGCTGCCTGACGCTTGGCCAGCAGGTGGAACTTGGCGTCATAGAGGCGCAGCCAGCCATCAGCGCAGGTCGTCAGCAGACGCCCCTGGCGGTCGAACTCGATCCAGTAGCTGCTATCGCCGTAGTCGCGGTCACGTGCTACTTCTGTGTTGGTACGCAGGTCGTAGATCCGCATACCCTCGCCTCCCCCCAGGGCTGCGGCCAGGAAGCGCCCATCCGGCGAGACGGCAAGGTGGAAGATCACGTTTGGCAAGCCCGGCAGGCGTTGCTGCATCCGCCCGCTGGCGCGCTCAAACAGGTAGATGGAAGCCGTCCCGTCACTATCCCAGCCCGTCCACCCGGCAGTCGCCACGATGCTGCCGTCCGGGGTGATGGCCACAGCGGAGAGCTTGCCCTCATGACCCGCCCCGAGCGGTGGGCGCAGCACCTGCAGCAGCGCGCCGCTGGCCAGATCCCACACCCGCGCGGTTTTATGAGTGACGCCGTGGCCACAAAACGCTCTGCGGCATCCACGTCGATCCGATAGATGGGTGCCGTATGCATGCCCGCCTCAATGCGCAGCACCGGCGCCTCGACGGACTGGGCCGCGGTCACGGACGCCGGCTGCACCGGCAGCGGGCCTGGCAGCGGCGCCGGCGATGGCACCCGTCCACAGGCCGCCAGCCCCAGCCCCCGCCCCAGCCCCACCAGCAGCCCGCCGGTCCGGGCCCAGCGCCGTCCGGCACGATGATCGCTGTGCATGTCTGCCCTCCTTCTGGCGTTACCTGGGGTCTCTTGTATAACTGGGAACCGTACGTACTCAAGAGACGCCAAGCGGTTTTACGAGCGCGCAAAACGTACTTGCCTCTCGGTGACCACGACAAAACGGTCGACAAGTTGGGCAGCATAGGCTGCCAGCAAGCGTTGTAGTGTCGCCACTTTATTTACAGCCCGTTCATCGGCAAGGCGGAGTAAAACAATACCCCGATGTCCATGGCGTTCACGGTAAACTTTTTCCCCAAAATCTTTGTCATTCGTCAGCAGAATCCAGTGCTCTATGAGCGCTTTATGGATGATTGCATCATCAGACATGCCACGGTTCTCATCGTACACCGAGAAGACCTCGTGTCCCTCTGTGCGTAACCAGGATGCGACGACAGGGCCTGTACTTTCATCAACAAGCCAACGCACTTACGTTGTCTCCGCCACCAGGGGCATGAACGTCGTATTCTCCAAAGCGCGCGCGGCAAACAGGCAACAGGCCCGGATATCATCGTGAGTCAATCCATCGTATTCAGTCAGGATTTCCGTGACTGTTGTGCCCTGCGCCAACAGATTCAGCATGTATTCTACGGTTAAACGTGTCCCTCGGATGACGGGCTTACCCGTCATGACCTGAGGATTGAGGGTAATACGCTCCAGAAGTTGTGCGTCTGTCATAGCTTTGAGGTCCCTGCAGAGCAAGCCTGCTGCGATACCATGGATACAGCGAACATAGAAGGGCGCAAATCCCTCATGCAAGCGGTGAGTGTTTATGAGACTTTTTGTACTTAGATACCCTGTCTTGATGAGCAAAAATCCGGGCCAACAATCCCTTCAGTCTGACATCGACATCAAGCGTTTCCCAGTGGAGTGCGGCCCCACGTGGCCCCAACTCTACGCCAGCGCCACCGCGTTGCCCGGCGAGCCCGTCGCGCCAACCAGCGGCAGTGGCGTAAACGACCAGGCAAACTCATACACCTTGTCCTGCGCCAGCTCTTCCAGGTATTGATTCTCAATGATGTGGATGCCGTGCATGGTCACCAGAATCACGTGGACGGCAAACGGCCGCTGCTCGTGTTCGCCGGGGACCGCCTCCACGGCCCAGGTATCCGCCCCCACGCAGGCAATCTGGCGCTCGGCCAGCCAGCGCGCTGCGGTCTCACCTGGCCCGGCGTGGCCTTTGTTATACTCTGTATTGTCATGCTTCCAGAGCTTGATATGGCCGGTGCGGAACAACACCACATCCCCGGCCCCAGGTTCTTTGATCTGCTGGCGGCTGAGGGCCTGCTTGATATCCTCCACCGTGATGACGTAGCCCATCGGCAGCCGTTCGCCGCCCTTCAGCGCTAAAATATCCAGCAGAATGCCACGCGTAAAGAAGGGTTTGACGTGGTGGATGCCGAGTTTTTTGAGACCATAGGCCCCGCCGACTTGCTCCTGGGTAAAACCATTGTAATAGCGGATTTCCTTGCCGACATGGGCCGCGATATGCCCCAGGCCGTCAAACTGCGAGCCCACCTGGCCAATCTCGCCCGAGAACATTTCGTCGTTGTACATCATCTGATGATCGCCAAACGGTCCGCCCGTTGGTCCGCCTGGAATGGTCAGCGACAGATGGCGCTGGCCGAACAGCGGAATGCCGGGCTCAATGTTCATGCCCAAACGATAGATTTTGCCGGTCTTGATCAGCTTGCTGGCCTCCAACACCTTGGCCGAGGTGATGCGCTGCGAGGCACCAATTTCATCCTCCGCGCCCCATGGCGAAGGCCACCAGGCGTCGCCTAAGACATTGGTGGCTTTGGCCGTGTCCTGGGCCTCGGCCACGGCGGGTGGGCTCACCGCATTGCCGGCGGCGACTCCGGCGGCGAGGCCGGCGACGAGACCGCCAGTGACAAACTCGCGGCGGGAGACGCCGTCGTCCGGAGCCGGGGTCGCAGGTGTCTCGCCACCGTGGCCATGCTGACAGGGGCCAGTGGGTTGCGGGGTAAAAAACTGCTCAAGCCATTTGGGTTGCATAGCGCCTTCTCCCTACCTCCCTGGGCTGACGGGAGGCACGATAGATTTCCAGCCACAACGTCACATACTACCGCGCGGCACAGCGCTGGCGAGCGTAGCACAGGTGACATTGGTGCGCCAGACTCCAGGGGGGCAGACGTCGCGCGGTCTGGAGCGGAGTAGTCTGGAGCGCTTAGGGGATAAGGCTGGGAGAGGGATGGGCAGCGCGGTTGCAGCGGTGCATGGCGGGAGGCACTGTGATGGACGAGCAGCGCAGTACACGCGAGGTATCGATGGTCTGGTCAGCGGTTGGGCAGGAGCGTTCCTCTCTCACTGTTTGGAGGCATGTGCAAGTGTGCTACAGTGCGCCTGCTCCAGCGACCGGGGTGTCGGCGTGCCTCAGCGACAGCGGCACCGGGTCGCTGCGACGTGGGAGGCCGACGACTGGACCCCCTGTCGACATGGCAACATACACGATGACACACGGAGGAGAGAGCAGTATGGGTATTTTTCGCTTGTATACGGGCAACGATGGCGAGTCACATATGGAAGAGCTGGATCTGGCCTCACACCCCGAGTTGACCGCTCTCCAGAGCGCCAAGGGGGTGGTGTTCCGTGCGGCGCCTCCTGGACATTTTAGTGATTGGCACATCGCCCCCCGGCGGCAGTACGTGATTACTTTGTCTGGGGAGGCGGAAATTGGCCTGCGTGACGGCTCCATCCACCGTCTCAAGGCTGGCGACGTGAATATGGCGGAAGACCTCACCGGCCACGGCCATACCACCCGCGTGGTCGGCTCGGTGCCGCGGGTCACTGCGACTATCCACATGGAGCCATAACAGCGTGCCCGCGCCCACAGGCTCGTATGGCCCGTGGGCGCGCACCGGGCACGCAGGAGGCAACCTCCCCGGTCGGGACTGGCCGTGCTGGGGCTGGCCACGCGTCTTAGCGGACATCCTGCAATTTCACCGGCACACTCAGGCGCGTCTCACCCCGGCGCACGGTGATTTTCACCGTGTCGCCAACGTTGCGCTTCTCTAAGGCATTGAAGAGATCATTCGAGGTCTCAATACGCTCATTCTCCACACCGACAATAATATCCCCCAGCGTCATCTGGCCTCGTCCACCCACCCGCGTGCCACGCAAGCCCGCCGCTTCTGCCGTGCTGCCCTTGGCGACCTCCATGATGAGGACCCCCTTGAGGTCGAAACGGCGCACCAGGCTATCATCGCTGATGCGGATACCCAGGCCCGGCCGCGTGACCGCTCCTTGGCGGATGAGTTGCGGCACGATGCGGTTGACCGTATCGACCGGCACGGCAAAACCAATGCCAGCGCTGGATCCCGAAGGGCTGTAGATGGCGGTATTGACCCCAATGAGGCGTCCGGCGCTATCAAGCAGCGGTCCACCGGAATTGCCCGGATTGATCGCCGCATCAGTCTGAATCACGCCCGCAATCGTCCGGCCGGTGGTGGCGTTAATCTCCCGTCCGAGCGCGCTGATGATGCCCATGGTCAAGGTCTGATCCAGGCCAAAGGGATTGCCAATCGCCAGTACAGTCTGCCCCACTTCAAGATCCGCCGAGGTGCCCAGCGCCAGCGGTTTTAATTGCGCCTTCGGGGCCTGAATGTATAACACGGCGAGGTCATGATCGGGCGCCAGGCCGACCAGCTCGGCATCCCACACCGAATGATCGGCCAGGGTTACCTTGGCGCCGCTGGTGCCTTGGATGACATGGAAGTTGGTGACGATGTGGCCATCCTGGTCCCAGAGAAACCCCGAACCGCTGCCCTGGGGAATCTCCGTGACGTTCAAATTGAAAAAATCGCGCTGCCGCGATAGCGTGGTAATGTAGACCACCGAGGGCGAGGCTTGACGGAACAGGCCGATCGTGGCGCGCTCTTCAGGATTCAAGCCCGCACGCGGGGTCACGGCGCGCGGCCCGGCCTGCGGATTGCGCGGTTGCCCGTGGGCCACCTCACCCAGGGATGTCCCCAGGCTGAGGAGGAGGAGCATGCCCAAGCACCAGGCACGTCCACGCCATCCGCTTCGCAGCGGGCGGGACGACGTCTCGACAGGTACGCCCATAACGTGTGTCCTTCTTGCTCTCTGTCCAGCTCGCACTGTCCAGGCCTATCGCATGGCCACAACAGCGCTGTGCAGAAATTGCTGCAACCCACGCACAATCCCCTCGACGAGCAGGCGTTGATACTGCGGCGTGCGCAGCCGGGCTTCTTCCTCCGCGTTGCTGAGGAACCCCGTTTCGACCAGGATACTCGGCATCTGCGTGCGATGCAGCACGGCAAAGGGCGCGCCCTCCACCCGACGCGGCGTGAGCCCAGGATAATGCGTAGCCAGGTACTCCACGGTGGCCTTATGCGTCGTCTGGGCCAGCACCGCCGACTGATTGATGCGATCCGTTTCCTGCATATCGCGTAAGATGCGTTCCAGCACGGACTGCTGCTGCTCCGACAGCATGTTTTCCCGCGCCGCAAGCTGTTTGGCACGCGCACTGGCGGCAAAACTCAAATACCAGACCTCGAGACCACTGGCCTCATGGTTGGGGCTGGAATTGGCGTGAATGGAAATGAAGACCCGCGCCTTGGCCGCATTGGCCATTCTGGCACGCTCCCCGAGCGGGATGAACACATCGCGGTTGCGTGTGAGCATCACCCGGTAGTGCGGCATCTCCTCCTGTATACGCTGTCGCAAGGCGTGGGCAATTTGTAAGACGACCGTCTTTTCGACCACCCCAGCGACGCCTTGCGTGCCGGGATCGTGCCCGCCGTGGCCGGGATCAATGACAATGAGCGGCCCCTGCCCAGGAGGCGGTTGCGGCGTGTGCCGCGGTGCGGCAGCAGTGGCTTTCCCACGTGCCACAGCCACACTCTTTTTCCCTCCGGTGCTGGCGAGGCGGGCCTTCCTGCGGGGACGCACGGCGGTCTCGGCGCCAAAGAGTTCCACGATCACCCGGTGGGGTGCGGACTGTACGCCGACACGGTAGTCCCGGATGGTATTGAGCAGCAACGTCATGCTCACGCCAGTCTGCGGGTTGTGTGTCGTCTGGATCGTCTTCAGACGTCCATCCCCCACTGTAATCGCGCCCTGGTTCCACGGCGCTGGCAGTCTCGTATAGGGCAGCTCAATGAGCAGGCGATCTGGCTGGGACAGACGCTGCACCAGCGGTTGCATAGGTCCACTGCCGGTGATCACCACCTGTGTGGTCGTGCCCGAGGATGATGGGCGCACCCCGGAGAGCGTGGCGGAGCGCCCTCCCGCCCCCGAGGCCAAGGCGGGCTGCGGGCTGCGGGAGGCCGTACAGCCGCAGCACAGCAACACGGCGGCTAGCGTGAGGAGTCGCCAACCTGTGGACCAGGGAAGGCGTGGGCGGGGCTGAAATGTGGGGTGCATACTTGCCCTATGCGTCGTGCCATGCTGTGTCAACGGTGGCCAATGTGCCATGCGCAGTAGAAAAAATGTAGGCGATGTGCGGGAGAGAATCAATAAAATTTCTTGACAGGCGTCACGGGATGGCGGGGTGGGAGAACGGACGGGCGCTTCACGGACGCACGGTGAGCTCCCAGATGTCCTTACTGTGCGGCACGGCGGTGACGACATGGCCGAGAAAGCGCTCAATGACATATATATTGGTCGTGGTATGCGATGAGGGCGGCAGCGTGGTGAACGTGCCGCCGCCGGTCACCGCCAGCGGCACCAGGAGCTGGTCGGCCAGATGCTCGCCCACGGCGACGTCGGTCGCCAGATAGCGCCGGGCCGCCTGCACCACCTGCTGGGCCACCGCCTCGGCCGCCACCCCACGTTCGCCAAAGCCCGTACACACTTCCGTCACATGCGCACTGGTGATGGTCAGCGTCACGATGTTGCCGGGACCGCTGGAGGCATGCAGCGATTCCACCTGTAACCAGTCGCCCTGCCAAGACAGCTTGCGCCCCAGCACAGCCAGCTCACGCTCCGCGATATGGCGCGGCAAGTTCGCCACCACGGCTCGGGCCTGCATGTCCTGTATCGCACCACGCATGCGCAATTCGAGGGGCGACCAGGTCGTGCCGGGGGTGATCTGCACCTGACATTTGCCCCCGCCAGCAGGATAAAAGCCCGGACGTTCCAAGGTGGCCTCGACCTTGGCACCCAGGCGCTGCAGCAAGGGGAGAAAGGCCTGTACGAGGAAGTCGAACGGTGGGGCATACGGATTATGGGTGCCCCCTTCCAGCGTCAGGGTGCTCGGCGCCGTGGCGCGCAGGAGCGCCGGGAGGATGGTTTGTAGCACCAGCGTGGTATTCCCGGCGGTGCCAACGCTGAAGGTATACGCTCCTGGACGGACCTGATGCGGACGAAAGGTTACATGCCTGGAACCCAACACGGCGCCGGACACCTCGGCCTGCGCGATCTCGGTGGCGGCCAGGACCGCTGTGAGATGCTGGCGCAGCAAGCCCGGCTTGGCGCGTCCAGCCCGAATGTTGTCGATGCAAAACGCCGTCCCAGTCACCAACGATAAGCCCAGGGCGGTGCGCAGGATCTGGCCGCCGCCCTCGCCGTAGGCGCCATCAATCATCACTATGGTCATTGCACACGACCTTCCTAGCCTTTGACACACACCACCTGGCGCAGTGTATGCACAATCTCCACCAGATCCCTCTGCGCCTGCATCACATCGGCAATAGGCTTGTAGGCCATGGGCGTCTCGTCGATGACTGCCGCGTCTTTGCGACACTCCACACCCGCCGTGGCCGCGATATGGTCCGCCACGGTAAAACGCCGCTTGGCCTCATTGCGCGACATGGCGCGTCCCGCCCCATGGCTACAGCTGTGGAAACTTTCGGGATGCCCGAGGCCACGCACGATAAAGGACTGCGTCCCCATGCTCCCCGGAATGATCCCCAGATCGCCCAGCCGTGCCCGCACCGCCCCTTTGCGGGTCACGAGGATATTGTGCTCATAATGCCTTTCCCGCGCCACATAGTTATGATGGCAGTTGATCACCTGCAACGTCGCCACAAACGCCGGCACTTCCCCGGACGCCGTCACCGCCTCCAGCACGCTCGCCATCATCAAGCGGCGATTGCACATGGCGTACTCCTGCGCCCACTCCACGGCCTCGACGTAGTCGTCAAAATGCTCCGCACCTTCAGGAAAGTACGCCAGGTCTCTGTCGGGTAGCTGAATGAACCAGCGCTGCATATCACGCTGCGCCAGATCGATAAAATAGGTACCGAGACGGTTCCCGACCCCACGCGAACCACTGTGCAGCATGAACCACACCTGCTGCTGTTCGTCGAGGCACACCTCGATAAAATGATTGCCGGTGCCGAGCGTGCCAAGATGATTGGCGTGGTTGCCTCGGTTCAGTTGCGGATGCTTGGCAATAATGCGCTCATAGCCCGGCTGCAGCTGCTGCCACACCTCGACGGAACGCGGCGGGATGTTCCGCCAGGCGCCGCGATCGTTCTTCCCCCCGTTGTCGGTGCGTCCATGCGGGACGGCGCGTTCAATCGCCGTGCGGATGGCATGCAGGTTGTCCGGCAGGTCAGAGGCCTGCAAGCTGGTGTGGACTGCAATGAGACCGCAACCAATATCCACCCCCACCGCCGCCGGGATGATGGCGCCTGTGGTGGGGATGACGCTCCCCACCGTCGCTCCCAGGCCCCAATGCACGTCTGGCATGGCGGCAATCCATTTGAAGATGAACGGGAGACTCGCCACATTGCGCAGCTGCTGCGCCGCGGCCTCTTCGACGGTCACACCCCGGGTCCAGGCTTTAATGGGCACGCCGTGCGCGGGCTGCATGACGTTATAGGTCGTCGCTGACATAGGAATATGCTCTTTCTGTGCGTGTTTGCTCATGATGCCGTCGGGGCCAAGAGGCTCTGGCCGTATGGGTAGAGCAGAATGTGTGCCAAAATCTATCTGAGGGAATATGAATATAAAAATTCAATAAAGACAGTATGTTACAAGCTCGTATGGGTAGGGGATACGCTGGAGACCTTACCTGCTATGTTGGAAATGTATTTTTGTAGCGCGTACACTAGATAAAATTCTACACCAACCACAAGGAGCTCACGCATGCCGCCCAAAGCGTATGTCATCATCGGACTCCTGGGACCGTCACTGGACCGTGGCCGCGGGCCCATCCGCTGGGAGCGCTGGCGACCGACGGTCTCGCTGTGCCAGCATGAGGACTTCTTGGTGACGCGCTTTGAACTCCTCTATCAGCCGCAATTTGCCGCCCTCGCGCATCTCGTTATGGCCGATATGGCCGCCGTGTCGCCTGAAACCGCTGTGCACCTCGTCCCGCTGCCCCTCGATGATGCGTGGGATTTCGAGGAAGTGTACGGGGCCTTGTACGCCTTTGCGCGGTCGTACGACTTCAAGCCCGAGCAGGAAGAATATCTGGTGCATATCACCACCGGTTCGCATGTGGCCCAGATCTGCCTCTTTCTTCTCACTGAGGCGCATTATTTTCCCGCCAAGCTCATCCAAACCTCCCCGCCCCGACGTGCGCAGCTCATCGGAGCCTTGGATATTATCGACCTGGATCTGTCGCGCTACGACCGTCTGGCGTCGCGCTTCCGTGAGGAACGCCACGAGGCCGCGTCATTTCTGAAATCGGGTATTGCGACGCGCAACGCGCAGTTCAATCGGCTGATCACGCAGATCGAACAGGTGGCAATTGCCGCGCAGGATCCCTTGTTGCTCATGGGGCCGACCGGGGCTGGGAAGTCGCAACTGGCCAAGCGCATCTATGAGCTGAAAAAGGCGCGACACCAGGTGCAAGGCGCGTTTGTCGAGGTCAATTGCGCTACCCTGCGTGGCGATGGTGCCATGTCGGCCCTGTTTGGCCACGTCAAAGGGGCCTTTACCGGTGCCTTACGCGACCGCCCAGGGCTGTTGCGCACGGCGGATGGCGGGGTGCTGTTCCTTGATGAGATCGGCGAACTGGGCCTCGACGAGCAGGCCATGCTGCTGCGTGCCCTGGAAGAAAAAGTCTTCCTGCCGCTAGGCGGCGACCGCGAGGTGCACAGCGCCTTTCAACTCATTGCTGGAACGAATCGCGATCTAGCGCTCATGGTACGCGACGGGCGCTTTCGTGACGATCTCCTGGCCCGCATTAATCTCTGGACGTTCCGCCTGCCCGGACTGCGCGAGCGTGTTGAAGACATTGAGCCGAATCTCGACTACGAGCTGGAGCAGTACGCCCAGCGCACCGGCCGGCAAGTGACGTTCAACCGTGACGCACGTGGGCGTTTTCTGCAGTTTGCCGTGGCGCCGGAGGCTCTGTGGTCAGGTAATTTCCGCGACCTCAACGCCGCGATTATTCGGATGGCCACGCTCGCTCCTAGCGGACGGATTGCACGCGACGTCGTCGAGGAGGAGATCGCCCGCCTGTGCACCGCATGGCATCCCACCGCCTCGCAGCAGGAGGCAGCGTGGTGCGAGCGCCTCCTCGGCCCAGAGCGTCTGGCCACTATAGATCTTTTTGATCTTATGCAGCTCACCGCTGTACTCGACGTCTGCCGCCAGTCCCGCAGCCTCTCAGCCGCGGGCCGGGCGCTCTTTGGGGCCTCCCGAGATCGGAAGAAAACGCTGAATGACGCGGATCGTTTGCGCAAATACCTGGCGCGCTTTGGCATTGAATGGTCGCAGCTCCACGCCGCGGACGTGTAGGCGCGTGCGCGGCGCTCTGCCAGTTCTTCATGGACTGCGATGGCATTGGGGTGGCCATCTGCGATTGCGGCAGAGGCAGTCGAGGCGATACACCACGAAGCGGAGGTAGGGACGCCGCCACCGCACAGGCGAGCGCGGTCGGCCTGTGCCGCACGCCGCCCCAGAGGACCGTGCGCAGGCCATACGTGGCGACACACTCACTCCAGAGTGCTGCCGGTCCACTGCGTGGCCTAGGCGCTTAGAGCGCAATGCGCCGATACACGAGTCGCCACAGGGTTTCATGCTGCTCCCAGGTCGGTGGCCCCGAGGACAGCGGGCGGCTGTCGTGCTGCAAGGCGGGATTGATCCGGCGTTCTTGGTTGGCCTGTGTCGCAGCCGCATCTGCCTCATAAATCGCGCAGAAGCGTGGACACCCCGGCTGCGGGTGACGGAACTCGCGGTGCAGTTCCCAGCGCGTGCCACGAGCGTAGCTGCCGCGATCCATGACTTCCGGCACATGGATGCTGGTGTAGAAGGCGTGAAAAGCCGCCAGCCCCGCCGCGTCGGTGTCCGGGGGAATGTTCATGCCGACCAGGTAAATGGCATCCGGGGGCTGGCTCGCGGTGCCCACGGTGGCGACCTGACGCCAGATCATGCGCCAGGTGCTCTGGGCCTGCTTCCAGGCTGCCGGGCCGGGCGTGTAGGTCGGGCGTCCCTCGGGCGGGCCATCGTTGCGGGCGGCGTAGGTGCGGGCGGCGGCGTCCCCGTCCATCTCATAGACTGCCAGCCAGCGGGGGCCAAAATCGCCGCGCGGATCCGGGTACAGCAGCTCATAGCGTGTGCCACGCACAAACCCGAGGTTGTTGGCCAGCACTTCTGGCACATGGACCGTACTATAGAACTTGCTAAACTCCTCGGCCGCGGCGGGATCAAGGTCGGGGGGCGTGGTCATGCCGACCCAATACATGCATGGGTAAGCAAAAGCCTGGGACATCATGCTAATGCTCCTCTGTTGTCATATGGTCATGAGGAAGGCGCTGGCGGCACGATAATCCAAACTACGCCGTAAAGCAATGCTACGCCGCGGACATGCATGACACGCTTCCTAGCGTCATAGAGGGCCATGTGATACGCTGCCAGAGTGTCTTTGCGCGTCTGAGTCAATGCTACGGAGGCGAAAGGAGTTGCTGTGGGGGCAGAATACTTACTCGGCGCCCTGATCATGACGCTGGCGAGTTTTGTGTATGGGCTGACGGGTTTTGGCATTGGTCTCGTGGCGCTCTCACTGCTCCCTTTTTTTATGCCGCCGGTCACTATAGTACCGCTCGTCACGATCTATGGGGCAGTCTTTGCGCTCGTGACCACGTGGCAACTACGGCGTGATATCTTGTTCCCGCACCTGCGTGCGCTCCTTGTAGGCGCGGTGCTTGGCACACCCGTCGGCGTCTGGATCCTGAGCACGTGCCCCCCCAGTCTCCTCCGACATGTGATTGGGGCTATCCTCATGAGCGTGGCGGTGCTGGAGTGGGGCGGGCTCTATCCCAGGCACTTGATCGGACGCCGCTGGAGTCTGGGCGCTGGCGGCCTGGCGGGGGTGCTCGGTGGGGCGCTTGGCACCCCTGGCCCGCCGGTGATTCTCTATGCCGTGGCCCAAGGCTGGCCGCCGCGCCTCATGAAGGCCATGCTCCAAGCGTTTTTTTTCGTCCATTACTCGGTCATCCTGACCAATCACTGGCTGGTGGGTCTGGTGACGCCTGAAGTGATCTGGCTGGCGTGTCTCTATGCCGTGCCAGCGGCAGTCGGTCTGGCGCTGGGGGACCGGTTGTTCACGCATATTAATCAGCCACAGTTCCGTCGTTTGCTGTTCGCGATGCTGTTTGTCCTCGGCGTGCTGATGCACGTACGGGGATGACCCCTAGGACATCTCTCGTATCAAGGTTGAGCCAGACTCTCGAGCAACGCGGGGACTGCTGTGTCCGCACGATACCATCCTGATAGCCGGGGAGGTGCGGCACGTGCACCGGAGGCAGTCATTAATGTTTCTACTGTCATGATGAAAACAATGCGTTTTTCTTTGATACAGGGATTCCCGATACTGGTGCCGCACAAGTCGAGGAGGCTATCCCGTCCTGAGGCGACACGTCGGTAAGGTGTGTGCCTCGCAGCTGGCGGAGAGGCCATTCCACCCACCCCGCTGTCTGCACGGACACAAGGAGCGCTGTATGCGTTTAGACCCTGTCAATTTGTACGATTATGAAGCACGGGCCCAACAAGTACTGCCACACGCCAACTGGGATTTTATTGCCGGTGGCTCGAAGGACGAAATCACCACCCAGCGCAACCGCTCGGCCTTTGATGCCATCAGCCTGCGCCCACGCTTCTTGCGCGATGTCAGCGAGCGCAAGCTGGAGACGACGGTGCTGGGCACCCCCATCAGCTTTCCGGTGATGATCTGCCCCACCGGCGGGCATAAAATCGCCCACCCGGATGGCGAATGCGGCACGGTACGCGGGGCGGGGATGTCCAAGACCTTGATGATGCTCAGCACCTCCTCCCATTACAGCATGGAAGAGGTGGCCAAGGCTGCCAGTGGTCCGCTGTGGTTCCAGCTCTATCACCGCGGCTACGAGGCCACGCAAATGCTCGTGCAGCGGGCCGAAAACGCCGGCTACAAGGCGGTGGTCCTGACGGTGGATACACCGCTGCCCGCGCCGAAAGAGCGCGATATCCGCAATCGCTACGAAAATCCCTTCCCGCTGGGTAACTTCGGGGCCACCACGGAAGCTATGCCGGAGATGAGTGGCACCGATGAGGCGCCGAACTGGCAGCCAGCGCGCGTGCCGGCGCTGCTGTGGAAAGAGTTGGACTGGCTACGCTCGCTGACCTCGCTGCCGCTCGTCTTAAAAGGTGTCCGCACTGCTGAGGACGCGCATGTGGCAGTGGAATGCGGCGTCAATGGCATCCTGGTGTCCACGCACGGTGGGCGACAGATGGACGCGACGCTCAGTGCCATCGAGAGCTTGCCGGAGATTGTCGACGTCTGTAAAGGCCAGGCCGAAGTGTATCTGGATTCCGGGGTGCGGCGTGGTAGCGATGTGCTGAAAGCGCTCGCGATGGGCGCGCGTGCCGTGGGTGTGGGACGGCCACTCTATTGGGGCCTGGCGGTGGACGGTGCCAACGGGGTGCACGGCATGCTGGAGCTGCTGCGGGCGGAGTTGGATCAGGTACTGGGGTATTGCGGCCAGACCGATGTGCAGAATCTCGAACGTGGCCTGATCACGGTGCCGTCCGGTTGGGGCAACGGCAAGATGTATCCGTAAGCGACTGCTGGCACTACAGTGCCGCAGCTTTGCACCACCAGTCAAAGGCCAACTGCCCTTTGACTGGTGCGCATAAATCAGGGCGGCTTACTCCGCCCCTCGTGGCCAGATTCCTGGCCGCGTTATGGTCAGCATGGGCCGTGTGCCCACACCGAAGACAGGAGAACTCCGCTTGACTACGACGGTTGCGTTTGTCCGTAAAGCCACAACGACTACAGCCGCGACTGGTGTTGCATGGGTCCACTAGGACCACGGGCACGCCAGCCCGCTGGGCCTGGTAGCTGACCAACTGCCGCAGTGGGTTGAAGCTCCAGGAATGATGCCTAGTAGCTTATCTTAACTACATAACAGGGTAGAGGCGTTTGAGTGTGATCCGCGCTTTTTCGGTGGGGCATGGCCAGTCGGCCTTGGTGTGGTTGGTGGGGCGTGCACCCTGCCATGCGGCGCCCTCCCTGGCACGCGG
>SXND01000023.1 GCA_005777235.1 Pseudomonadota bacterium | reverse complement strand
GATCACGCAGCGCTGGCCCAACGGTCTGGCCGCCTTGCCCAGTCTGGCCGTGCGGGATCAGATTGCCCACGAGTGTGTCAACATCGCTTATGGTTTTTTCTCGCCCCTCGAGGGTTTTATGGGCCGGGCGGACGTGGATGCAGTGGCGCGCCACATGACCCTGGCCAGCGGCTATATTTGGAGCATACCCATTGTGCTGGACCTGTCGCAGGACACCCTGCAGCAGCTAGGGGTGCAGGTGGGCGATGCCGTGCTGCTTACCTAGCATGCCCAGACCGTGCTTGCCTATGGCATGAATGGGAATCCGCTGTCTCCCGAGCACGGGGCGCCGCTGCGCGTCTACTCAGCGGTGAAGCTCGGCTATAAGATGGTGAAGTATCTGACTGAAGTGAATTTCTTGCCGGAGCGGACCGGGGGCTATTGGGAAGCCAAAGGGTATGAGTGGTATGGCGGCGTGTAAAGGCCTGCGCCAGTGCTCAGAGCCGCGAGTGCTCTACGGACTGCACAAGGCCCGTACCGTATCCGGGTTAGGCACACAGAGCCTTCTCGTCCTCCATCACCATCCGATGCGGCTCGTGGGCATAGCGTTCCAGGGGCAAAGCCGCTACAATGCCACACCGCCTGCGCAATGAGCAAAAGTACCAAGGACTGAGGACGGTCAGCTCATCATGGCGCCTCGTGACTCTGCGATGGAAGGCTGATGCAAAGATGCCAAATATCCTGTTGCTAGCGACCGCATGGGGACCCAAACATGGTGGAATCAATGCGTTCAATATGGATTTTGCTCAGGGACTAGAGGCCTCTCTGCAAGGCACGGGTCGTGTCTTCTGCGCAGTCCTAGGCGCATCGCGTGACGAGGTGGAGGAGGCGGCAGCGCACCATATCACCCTGCTGTCTATCGAGCGCCCACCGGAGAGTCCCAGCTATGATCAGAGCTGGGCGTATGATGTGTGGAAACGCCTACGGGAGCAGCATCCAGGCCAGACCATCGATTGGTGGGTCGGCCACGATGTCGTCTCAGGGGCCGCAGCAGTCCAAGGCCCCTCTGTCGCAGGGGCCGGACGCACGGCGATCATTATGCATATGAGTTACATTGACTATGCCGGCTATAAGCATAGCAGTGGTTTCCATGCCATTGAGAAAGACGCACAACAACGCACGCTCTTTAGGCAAGCCGACAAGCACTTTGCCGTTGGTCCGCTGCTCCGTAATGCCATGCGTGACATGGTGGATGGCGATGTCACCATGCTGGTACCGGGCTTTGCGACCATTGTATCAAGACCTGCGACAGCCAGTCTAAGCCTTATCACGTTTGGGCGTATGGATCGCGCAAGTGACCGCGTCAAGCAAGGCTCTCTGGCAGTAGCCGGGTTTGCCAGCGCCTGTCATCAAGCACACACCATCTCCGGTTTACCGTCAGCACTCCGTGATCATCCACAAATGCGGGTCATTGGTATCGCACAGGTAGCAGGGGAGGAAGAACACCAACTACGCCAACTGGCTCAAGAGAAAGCGGGGCGTGCCTTAAACATTCTGGCGCAGCCTTTTACGACCCAGCGTGAGCCCCTGTTTGATCAGCTCAGACGGGCCAACCTGGCGCTGATGCTATCGTGGCACGAGGGCTTCGGTCTGACCGGATGGGAAGCCATTGCGGCGCAGGTGCCGCTCATTGTCAGTCAGGAAAGCGGGCTGTATAAGCTGGTGCAGGAGAGTGCCGGGGCGCCTGGAATTGCGTGCATGAAGGTACTGGACATTCAAGGGCAAGAAGGTGATGACGACGCCGCCAACTTTACTGCGGCGGACGAAGAGCATGTGCGCGACGCCATCCTGGAGATGGTGCGTGATATGCCACAATGGCAGCAGAATGCGGCCTTTCTCAAAGACTGCCTGACTCAAAAGTTGGTATGCACATGGGAGCATACCGCTCAGACATTCTGTGCCGGGCTTGGCCTCGAGAGCCCGCGGCCGCCCACCACGCGTGTAGAGGTGCCCCCGGCCTCTGTCAGACCGCCTGCGCCTGAGGTCAGCGCACCCCAGGCGGAGAGCACTGCCCCACCCCACACGACTTCGACGCTGATACACATCCCGCACCTCCCATGGCCTGATGCTCCCAAGGATGAGATCCCAGACCGCTTCCTGCTCGTACCCGCCAGCGGGGTGGTGCCGTTTCATCATCATCGGCATGGACTCTTGCAGCAGCACCTGGATTGGGTGCTCGCCGCAGAGCCACCGATCACTTTGCGGCTCCTGGCAGGCCCAGGGGGCACGGGCAAAACCCGCTTGCTGATCGAAGTCTGCCGGCGCTTGCAAGCCGAGCATGGATGGCATGCCGGCTTTTTGCAGTCTAGTGACCATCTGGATCAGGAACTGCGGGCGTTGGGACAGACGGCGCGTGGCTGCCTCATCGTCGTGGGTTACGCAGAAACCCGTGCCCAAGACATCGTTGACCTGGTGCGGACAGCCAAGAGCATTGGCCATCACGGGCCGTTGCGCCTTGTCCTCCTGGCGCGTGGGGGTGGCGACTGGCGGGCCCAGTTGTCAGACAGGGTGCAAGATAACCCCGCAGTGGCGAGCATCTTGCACAGCCTCAGCACCAAGATGGAACCGTACTCTATGTCGGAAGTGGATATTGCCGTGGATGAGCGTCCAGCGATCTTCCACGAAGCGCTGACGGCGTTTGCGGCCAAGACAGGGCTGGCCCTGCCTACCTTGCCCATACCGGATCTGTCGGCGGCGTGTTTCCAGCATCTGCTGTTTCTCCATCTCGCTGCCCTCGCGGCGTTGCGTGGCAGAGTCGTCACCGATCAGCAAGAGCTGCTTCGTGCCACCCTGAGCCATGAGCGCGGGTATTGGCGCCGGGCTTTGGCAGAAGCGGCGATTGAGGAGCAGTATCTCGATGGCTTTGAGCAACTGCTAGCACACCTAACCCTGATTGGCGGCACACGCTCGGCAGCCGACACCAAACAGGTGATTCGTCTGACGCCGCTGTTGCGTGAGGCCGCCCCACTGGTACGCGACCGCCTCTTTCAGCTCTTGCGACCATTCTACGGGCGTGATGGCGGTACCCATGGCGTCGAACCTGATTTACTTGGCGAGCGCTTGGTGGCCGAGGCACTTGCCAAGGACGACGAACTGCTGGACGTGGTCTTCGTGCCTCCTGATCACACTGCAGAGCGCGTGCGGTACGCCTACACGGTGCTCACCCGCTTGGCGCGGCACGGTCAGCACGAACGCCAATGGCTGCAGAGAGCCTTGGAGCGTCACTTGCAGCACACCACAGACGATGCGATGGCCGTGGCCAGGGAAACTGGCGCGCCCATGCCGGACATGCTGGCAGAGGTGCTCAAGAATCCCAGAACATCAGCCCGGCAGAAGCTCATCAATGCGTTGCGAGTCCAGGTGCCGAAAGAGACCATTAATCTTCTGGAGTTTGCGGTGACCATCGCCGAGCAACACGTGGCGTTGTTAACGGAGAAAGGCAGTAAGAAGAATTTCACCGTAAGGTTGAATACAAAAGACGCCTACGCCCTGCTGGCCTCGCGTTATCAAGCCACTGGTCGCTTTACAGAAGCACTGGGTGCTTTACAACAGGCTCTCGACTTCGCCCTGACATTAGCTAGCTCAAAGCCGAGTGACACCAACCAACAGATGCTTGCCCAGATATATATGGCTCTGGCCGAGCTCTACGCCAAGACTGGTCATTTTCGTGAAGCCCTGGAGAGCGCTCAACGGGCTGAAAGTATCTTACGGACGCTGGCGCGGAAGCTGCCGCGAGTCCATCGCCCCGCGTGGGCGGATACGCTCCTCAATCTGGGCCATCGCCTGGGGGAGGTGGGCCGCTATGGCGAGGACCTAGAGTGTACCCAACAGGCCGAGCACATCCAGCGCGAGTTAGCCCAGGCCCAGCCCGAGGTCCATCGCCCCGCGTGGGCGAATACGCTCCTCAATCTGGGCCATTGCCTGGGGGAGGTGGGCCGCTATGGCGAGGCCCTAGAGTGTACCCAACAGGCCGAGCACATCCAGCGCGAGTTAGCCCAGGCCCAGCCCGAGGTCTATCGCCCCGCGTGGGCGGATACGCTCCACAATCTGGGCCATCGCCTGGGGGAGATGGGCCGCTACGGCGAGGCCCTGGCGTGTACCCAACAGGCCGAGCACATCTACCGGGAGTTAGCCCAAGCCCAGCCCGAGGTCTATCGCCCTGATTGGGCGAGGTCTCTCAATAATCTCGGCTCTCTGCTCAATACATTAGGGCGCTATACGGAAGCGCTAGAGCATGCCCAACAGGCCGAGCACATCTACCGGGAGTTAGCCCAAGCCCAGCCCGAGGTCTATCAGTCCATGTGGGCCACGTCTCTCGGTAATGTCGCTGAAGCGCTGTGCTTGGCAGGTGAGATGCGGCGCGCTTTACCTCCTGCGGAACAGGCGTCGGCGTTGTATAGCGCCTTAGTAGCCAGGTACCCCAAAACCTATCAAGAGCACCATGGGTGGTGCCAGCGCCTACTGGCAGAGATTCTCTTGGCCAATGGCGAGCTAGCGCAAGCACTGGGCAAGGCCCAGACTGCCGTGACCGTGTTGGACGAGATGTTGCGCGAGCGGCCAGGGCCCGCCCCAGCGGAATATGGCAAGGCGCTTGCGGTGCTGGCACGCTGCCAGCGCGAGCGCGAAGGTGACAGCGCCTCTCTCCAGACCCTGCGGCGGGCTCTCCGAGAGCTGGAGGCCCACTACCTCAGGCACCCAGCCGCCCTGCATACAGTCATGTAGACGATTGTTGCCAGCCTGCGCAGCCTGGCACCGGACACCGTGGAGCAGGAGGTGCCGCAGGCCGTGCTCGGGATGTTACAGCGCCATCCGGCTGACTTTGCCACGACATCTGTACGGTCCTGACTCTGGCTGCCCACGCTGGTGGACAGAGGCGCGACCTCGCTACGGACTACACAAGGCCCGTACTGTCTGCAGACTGGCGCCGAGGCGTGGACCATACCAGGTTCTCAACTTGCCATCGATCAGGTGTATCCGCCCCTGCTGCACGGCGGGGACAGGGTTGAAGGGTGCGAAATCGGCGAGATCACTGGCGCGAAAGACATACGGCTCGTCGGGTAACAGCACCACGTCGGGGTGCAGCGCCGCCATCTCGGCCAGGGTCACCCGCGGATAGCGGCGATCCCGCGCCTCGTAGCGGGTGCCGGTGGCTTCCGGGCCATGGCCGAGGTCAGCGCTGAGGGGGAAACGGCGCTGACGATGGGCGAAAATGTTGTCACCACCGCAGACGCGCAGTACGTCGTGCAGATAGGTGTCTTCGTTGATGGTCATGTAGGGGTCTTTCCAGATCGGGCAAAACACCCGCACCCGGGGGCGCTGCGCCACGAGGGCCTGGGTCTCGGCATAGACCTGCTCGATGGCCTCGATGTGGGCTCGCACGTGATCTGGGCAGGTGAGTAGCTCGGCGAGGCGCCAGAGCAGGTCAATGCCATCACGTACCGTGCGTGGATCAAAGACATACACCGGGATACCAGCCTGGGTGAGGGCTTCGACGTCTTGGGGGCGATTTTCCTCGGCCACGGCTAGAACCAGCTCAGGTCGTAGGGCCAGGATGGCGGCAATGTCGGGGTTTTTGGTGCCACCGAGGCGCGGCTTCGTTGCCACTGCGGCGGCGGGCTCGGTGCAGTATGTGGTCACGCCGACCACCTGCGGCCCATAGCCAGAGGCAAACAGCGTTTCGGTCAGGCTGGGCACCAGGGCGAGCAGGCGCCGGGGGGGCGTGGGCACCTGGAGAAGGCGTCCGAGGCTGTCGCAGTAGGGGCGTGTGGGCATACGGTCCTCCATGGGCTTACGACGGCGTGCTGGCACTGGCGATGTGGTCACGAATCACGGCTAAGAATGTCTCGCCATACTTACTCGCTTTGACGGGGCCAACGCCGTACACCTGTAACAGCCCTTCCGGGGTGCGGGGACGCTGCGAGGCCATCTCGCGCAGCGTGCGGTTATTAAAGATGCAATAGGCCGGCAGCGATTCCGCCTGCGCCAGCACGAGACGATGGGCCTGCAGGCGCTCCAACAGCACTTCATCGCAGGGCAGGGCCGTAGGGCTCTGGGGAGGGCCACCGACCACGGCGGGGGTCAGGGACGGCAGGCGCGGGGCCGGGGAGGCGGGGAGGGCGAGGGGGGCGTGCTGTTGGCAGCGCATCACCGCCTGCCCGAGCGGCGTGAGGTCGAGCTTGGGGTATTCATCGCCAATGACGTGCAGGCACTCGGCGTCGAGCAGCGCATCAATGTGGGCGTGCAGTTGCTCGCGTGTAGTGCCTTGCAGCAGGCCGTAGGTGGACAGACGGCTCAGATGGCTGGAGTATAGGACATTCAGTGCGACCAGGCAAGGCTGGTCGCAGGGGAGTGAAGAGGCGATAACTTCATGAAACTTCGTGCGTCGTCTAGCAGGTGCGCATCCTGCCCGGCCAAGGGTGCGCCCGCCCGAGCCGGTAGCAAGCCTTGCGACGGTCTTGGTACCAAGGCGGGCGAAGCGTAGGCATGTGAGCGTGTGGGCCATGGGGCATGCGGCCCCGAAACCTCTCCGCTTTCCGGAGGCCCAGGGTGCTGTTGTACCTGCAGGCTCCAACACGCTCTGCGTCAAGTGGGCGAGGAGAGGGATGTATCCGGCGGGGTGTGCGACCATGGCACGCCCGACGAGGACGGTCCAGGCACCTGGGAGGCCCTCGCCTCTCCTCGGAGCAACTCCGGTGTGGCGGAGAGCCGGTGACCCGTCTCCGACGCACGGCACGTGGCGGACGCCCGTGTCGTCGGCCCTGTGGGGCACAGCACAAGCGTCCGCAGCGAGGGAGGCCACGAACGAGGGGAACCGGAGTCGTGGCCGCAGGAGGCAGGGAGTCGGAGGGCTGCATACGAGCGCTGACGTCGGGGAACGGGGTGGCACCTCGGACCCGGTTGAGCACAGGCGGCCCGTGTTGAGGGGAACTGCAGGAGGGACCCATGCAGGGCTCCCTCATGAGATTTGGAGGATGCGTTTGAGGGTGTGGTTATCCCAACCGGCTTTTTTTCTCAATCGCTTAATGGACTCGCGCTTGTCTTTAGCGGTCTGGAGGAGGTTGAGAGCGACATGGCGCATGGTGGCG
>SXND01000147.1 GCA_005777235.1 Pseudomonadota bacterium | reverse complement strand
TTAAACTAGAGCGGCTGAAAATGAGGACCAAGCTTCATCATTTTGCCCTAAAGTCCAAACTCTACCTCAATGCCCTCCGCTCCGCTTTCGCCACTTTACGGGCCCTCACCCCCGTACAGGGCTCCGCGTAAGGTGAGTTCTCAGGATACCTAATGCCTATACGAACCATATAACCCGAGGACTGCAGGGCGATACTGCCCCTCCTGGCAGTGCGCCAGCATCACACCTCTGGCAGACCCTCTCGGAGGAGGAACGGCGGCAGCGATGGCGGGAAAGGGGAGCGCAACAACTCACGCTCCGTGGCCGTTTTGGCGATGACATTGTGTCCGCGTTCCGTCCCGCTTGGGACCCCTTCCTGCATGTCCTCGCCACGCTTAGTGCCCACACGTGGAACCAACCCTGCTATCATTCGTTCGGCATGATCCCTGCCCACGCCCTGGCCCACGCTGGTCTCTTTGAACTCGTCATCCATGGCTGGGATATTCGCTCTGCCCTCGCATTGTCTGCCCCTCTCGCCCCGGACGCCCTCACTGCCCTTCTCGATTTTTTCGCGGCATGTCCACATTGGTTCTTTCTCCCTGTCGCCCGGTTATCCACCCCGCTTCGGTATCGGTTTGTTTTCCAAGACGCACCCGGCAGGCCGTGGGATATTGTAGTGGAAGGTACCCAATCCCAGATAGGACCCGCGGCCGAGGCTTCCCCCGCCGCCGCGACGTTTGCGTGCGCACGCGAGACCTTCGCGTTGCTCATCTGTGGACGGATGGACTTTGATGCCGCCCTCCGAGATCAGCGACTCCTCGCGACGGGAGAACCGGCAGTGGCACAGACGTTCAAACAATGGTTCCAGGGAGTCTTTTAGGCAGCCAAGCGCCCGGTCTAACAACCGGCTGCAGGCGACGGCAGACAGCGTCCGCTCGTGCCTCGCTCCCGCTGTCTGCCGCGCCTGAGCCGCAGCGTTAGGCGCCAGACAGAGGCGCGGAGGAAAAATCAAGGGGAATTCCTACGGGAGACCGTAGCATCCTCATAACAGCGGGTAGCGTCCCCGGAGAAGGACTGACCATGCTAGTGTCATGGTCTACATAATCTGCAGGAGAAGAATCATGCTCTCTCGAACCATACGAAAAATAATACAGATGTGGTTTCTTTTGGTTCTCCCATTCTTACTGCCTCTCTCTGGAATATGCGCTGATAACGGTGATTACAAGATGTATGGATGGGGTGCAAAACCTTGTAATACATTTGTGAAATTAAGTACAGATAGAGATATTTATCTTTCTTATGCGCAGTATATTAATGGATATATTACAGCAGTGAATGGAATAGTTCCAAATACTTATGACATATTAGGGACTCTAAGTATTGATGAAACAATGCTATTAATTACAAATGAATGTAAGAAAAATCCTCTTAAAGATTTTTCTAATGCCATTGGCGAAATTGTTTTTAAACAACTTTACCCAGAGAGAACGATTACAAAAAAGAAATAACGCCAAATGTTCATAACGGGAAACGAAGGTGTCGCAAAGGTGTTGATGTGCTACCCTCTTGAGCATCTCTGAAGCTCAGTAACCCCAATGCGATAGCGTGACGTCATGATCCTTCAAGTTCTGGACTGTCACAACTATCATGGCACGGATATTGTCCGCCATGGCCAGACCCGTCAAGGCACGCAACGGTACCGCTGCCGGGAGCCAAGCTGTGCGGGTCGAACTTTCCTGCTAGGCTATACCTCTGCAGGGCAATCGCCTGAGGTGAAGCGCCAGATCATCGACATGGCCATGAACGCCAGCGGGATTCGCGCTACGGCGCGGGTGTTGCACAGCAGCCCCAACACGGTCATCAAGGAATTAAAAAAAAGAACCGCACCTCCAGCAGGTGCATCAGGCGGTGTTGACGCACCTGCTCCCTGAGCACGTGGAGGTTGCGATCTGTCTTGCCGAGGCATCGGCGCAGCGGCGCGGGCTGACATCAGAGCTCGATGAGATGTGGAGTTCTGTCGGCAAGCAAGCGGAGCCGCGGTGGTTGTGGCATGCGATTGATCATCACAGTGGCACCGTCTTAGCGTATGTTTTTGGGCGTCGGAAGGATACTGTCTTTCTTGAACTCCAGGACCTTCTGGAGCCCTTTGGGATCACACGGTTTTCCACCGATGGGTGGGGCGCCTATGAGCGGTATATCACCCCAGAACAGCCTCACGTTGGCAAGGAGAACACGCAGAAAATCGAAAGTCAGCCCATCAATCTGCGGACCCGGATCAAGCGGCTCGTACGCCGTACCATTTGCTTTTCTCAAACGACGACGCTGCACGATCTGGTGATTGGCCTCTGCATCAATTGCTATGAATTTGGGGTAGCCCTCTGACACAGGATCAACACCTTTGCGACACCTTCCTCATGCCGATGGCGGAGGCATTGAGCGTGATTTTACCCAGGACGCCTGTAGCTATTGGTCTGTCACTCTCCAGTGTGCAGTGGATGCGCCTGGCGTGCCCCTCGACGCTGCCGAGATCGGCATGGATCGGGGGCTCACATACCAGCGCACCTGTGCGGACATGGCTGCCCCGTACTCCCGCACGAACCTGACGCGGCGCCCTGGCGCGGCGCTGGCCATGGCCCAACGGGCCCACAAGATCACGCGCGTTAAAGCCATCCACGCCCGGATCGCCCATACCCGGAAAGACTGGACGCGGAAGACCACCACAGCGATGGTCCAGCGAGCACGCTTGATTGTGGTCGGCAATGTCTCTAGCTCCAAGCTCAGCAACACCCGCATGGCGCAATCCGTACTCCATGGCGGGCAGCACGCCACAACATGTGCTGCCCCAATTTGTGTGCACACAGGCTCGTATGCGCTGTCGCACCCCTACTTCATGGCATACGGATTGATCGGCGTGCCCACCGCGTTGGTCACTGGCAAGGGCGGGGCCACCATCAGGAACTCATAGCGGCCATCGGCGGCGCAATCAGCGGCCAGATCTTCCAGAAAGAAAATTTCGCCCAGCGTCAAACCCATGTTGGGAATGGCGCAGATATGAAATGGACTGCGGAACGGTGGTAGTTCCGAGGGCCGCACTTCCACAGCGTAATTGTCGCTGGCAATGGCAGCAACTTCCTTGGCGTGCAGCCAGGGGGCCACGTATACGGACACGCCAGGCGAGGTATCGAGGTCAAAATGATCCCAACTGTCTTTTTGGAGATACGTCGACATGTGGCCGGTACGCACCACGAGAAGATCGCCACTCCGCACTTCCACATGCTGCGCCGCTGCCGTGCCTTCCAGATCGGCAATCGTTATGGCGTAGCCCGGTGGCAGAAACGGCACGCCTTTATAGCGCGCCACATCGAGCAGCACGCCGCGTCCGACGATTTTGTCTTTGGTTTTGTCGATGCTGTTTTTGGCGGCGCCGCTGCTGGTCACCAGCGTGGCATCATAGCCGTTGTACATCTTGCCGGAATCGAACACGTGTGCCAGGCTGTCCCACTGCGTGACGCATTGCAAGGGCATGACGATCCAGTCGTCGGAGCCGCCATAGCCTTGCAGCGCCAGCACTTCCTCATGCGTCTTGGGCTGATCGCCACCGTCGCGAAACATCGAGTGGATGGGATTAAAGCGCTGCCGCGTGCCACTCTGCGGGCCGTTGCGCTGCAGCGGAATGCCGAGCGCGAAGACTTTGCCGGCGGTGACCAGCTGGCTGGCCTGGGCAATTTTCGCCGGGGTGATGTAGTTTAAGGTGCCGATTTCGTCGTCTGGCCCCCATTTGCCCCAGTTGCGCACCTGGAGCGCCAGCTTGCGGAGTGTCTCTTCATTGCTCATAGACCATGGGTTCCTTTATGCCGTTTCGCGCATGACGGGGTTGCGCAGCACGCCGATGTGGCTGAGTTCCACTTCAACGGTATCCCCTGTGTCCATAGGACCGACGCCGTCACAGGTCCCAGTGTAGATGACGTCGCCCGGGTACAGCGTCACATGCTGGCTGATAAAGCTGATGCAGGTGGGCACGTCGAATAACAGCTGGTCGGTGCCGGAGTGCTGTTTCACCTGGCCGTTGAGCCGCGTTTCCAGTGTCAGCTTGGAGGGATCCTTGATGTCGGTCTCGATCCACGGGCCGAGGGGTGAGAACGTGTCGCACGATTTGCCACGCCACCATTGCAAATCACCACGCTGCCAGGGGCGCGCACTGACGTCATTGCCGCAGGTATAGCCAAACACGTAGTCCAGGGCGTTGGCGACCGACACGCGCTTGGCCGTCTTGCCGATTACGGCGACCAGTTCACCTTCATAGTGGGTTTCCCCGGCGCCCGGCGGAATCATGATCGTATCGTCCGGATGGCACAGCGACGACGGCACTTTGTAGAAGATCTCGGGGCGCTCTGGGGGTTTGCGACCGGTGCCGCCCTCGGCCACGTGCAGCGCATAGTTGAGCCCCAGAGCCAAAAGCTTGCTGGGCGTGCACGGCACCAGGAGTTTGACGGTGTTGAGGGCATAGACCGTGCCCGTGGGGGTATGATCCCCGAACAGGTCGCCGTGGATCTCGCGGATGTTTTCGCCCTCGGCAATGCCGTAGCGGATCTGGCCGCCGGCTTGAAAACGTGCAAATTTCATAGCGTTTCCCTTCACGCATGATGGTCAGCACAGAGGCGGAAGAGCGCCTATCGTAGCGCGTTCGCGGCTGGATGGTCAAGCGGCGTGCCACGGCGCGTGATGTGCAGGCGGATGCCAGTGGGCGCAAAACCAAAGAGATCTTCCGGACCAAACACGCGGGAAAAATTCTCGGGGCTAAAAAACGGCGCAAAGCGCTGGGCGCAGTCGTCCAGGCGTTTGAGATAATAGGCGGTATTCTCGTCCGGGGCCGTGGCGTCCCACTGCACGGCCAGGCGGGCATGCGTAAAGCTGGTAACACCCGGGACCGTGCCGGTGATGTAGTAGGTGATGCGGTCACCCTTGCGCACTGGCTGACCGGTGGCCTGGGCCCGCGCCAGGGCCAGTTCGTAGGCGGCGGCTTTACTGCGACGCCCGTGCTGCACATCCGCTTGATAGTCCTCCGCGCTGGCCTTGAGCGTTTCGGTGCGGGCGAAATCCGCCACCTGCCAGGTATGCTGTAGCATGCGCTCCATGCAAGCCAGGTAGAGGTTGTGCAAGCCCTGGATGTCTTCCTGCAAGAGCAAGCGCGTCACCTCGCGCATAAAACGCTTACCAAAGGGCTCGGTGGCGCGTGAGACCAGGGCCGAACCTTTGGCATGCAGGGTGCCGTCGTAGCTCAGCAGGGCGTAGTTTTTCATCTTGTACGACAGCATTTTTTCGAACCGCCCCTCGTAACTCAGCCGAATCCCCGGTGGCAGGGCTGCCTGCAGTCCATGCACAAGCGTCCGTTCCGCCGCCTCACCCGGCGCTGAGTCTGGCGGGATAAATAACACGCCGTCGGTGTCGACTTCGACGACCGTACCACCGGCCTGGCGAATGGCGGCGATGAGCTGACGCAGCATGGCCTGGCCGGTGGTGGCCACACGGTCGGCAGCCGCAAAATCGCTAAACAGGGCATGACGAAAGCCTAACTGACCGTAAAAGCTGTTGATGAGAATTTTGTAGGAACTCTGCTGCGCATCCAGGGCACTGCGGGCCTCCGGCGTGGTGGCGGTTTGCATGCGGTGCTTAGCGTCCAGACGCATGTCGGTCAGGCGGCGCAAAAAAATCTGGAACAGGCGTAAGTCGTCGGTCCTGGGGCGGATGTCGTGGGTCAGCATAATCGAAGGGTATAAACTTTCGACATCGGCATAGACAATGGGGCCGACCACGCCAGTGACAAAGACGTCGGTATAGCCTCCAGCCATCGCACTGCCGGTACCGCGACACGGCAGGGCATGGCGCTGGCGTAGGTATTCGCGCACAAACAGCGCTTCAATCTTGGCCGCTGGACCCGTGCGCGCCACCTGGCCGTAGAGCATGGGCAGCATCTGGGTCAGGTAAAAGGTCGAGCCTGAAAGGTGCCGCGCCAGGCGTTCGGTCTCCTGCACATCGTCCAGGGTATAGGCTAGGAGGCGCGCAGGATCTTCTTGCCAGACGCGGGCAATGTCGCGGCCTTCGATGTAGGTGCGCTGTGGCGAGGCCAGGCCAAAGTAGCGCGCCGCGGTTTTGAGCGTGTAATCAGGCAGGTCGCGCTTGAACACGTCAAAGGCGAGCACTTGCAGGTAGGTATCAATGATGTGACGCCCGGCAATATCGACCACCGGGAAATCGACGGCGCGCTCGGCAAAGCGCATGCTGGAGGCGAACACACGCGGCACCGAGCCGTCACGACCAATGGCAAACTCGACGCCATGTTGGGCACAGCGTGCCATCAGGTAGGCCAGGTCAAAAGCGTAAATGTTATGGCCTTCGATGACATCCGGGTCGTGGGTACGGAGCAGGTGCACGAGCTCTTGGAGCATCGCCGGCTCGGAGGCGTAGCGTCCGTCAATGATGTGGTGCCAGCCCCGGTTGTCGGACAGCGCGATCAGGATGATGCGATCCTCGGGCCGCTGCGCCTGCGGGAAACTGCCGGTACTGAACACCTCAATGTCAAGTTGCAGGCGATGTACCTCATCAAACGTCATGTCCTTGAACAAGGTGCGCCCGGTTTGCGTGAGATATTGCTGCACCGGATTGGCCATGAGATAGATCTGCTCCGGGTCGCCGTCGCGTGCGCCCGTCAGCCGGGCAACGTGGCGGACCGCCTCCCACAGCGTCTGCCAGGCGGTAAACACCACCAGGTAACGGTAGGCATTGTCCCCCTGCAGCGTCTGACAACGCCAGGTATGGCGTGGGAAGCCGTGCAACAGCCGGATGTCGGTGAGGAAGAAGAACGGGTAAAATGGCACATCCACCGTCCCGAGCGCACCGCCGGTGGCGGCGCGCTGGTACAGGCGCATGCGAGCCTGGTCCGGGCTCGCAGCAGCTGGCAGTGGGTGCACGGCAACCAGGCGCGGCATGGGGTCGTGGCCGAACAGGGTGTGGTCATCCATGCAACAGCCCGTCCTAGCTCTTACTCTCACCCCAAAGTTCCTGCAAACGCTTATCCCGGCCACAGTTATAACGATAAAATTTGTAGCGCACGGGATTCTTCTGATAGTAATCCTGGTGATAATCTTCAGCAGGGTAAAACGTCGAGGCGGCAGTGATCTCGGTGACGATCGGTTCCTTGAAGGGTTTGGACGTGTCGAGGGTTTTCTTGGAGGCTTCAGCGAGCTGCTTTTGGGTCGCGTCGTGATAAAAAATCCCTGAGCGATACTGCGAGCCATGATCACAGAATTGGCGATTCGCCACGGTCGGGTCAATGTTGTGCCAGAAGACGTCGAGGAGTTTGTCGTAGCTGACCTTGGCGGGATCATAGACAATTTCTACGGCCTCCGTGTGGCCCGTGTTCCCAGCCGAGACTTCTTGATAGGTCGGATCTTTTTTCTGTCCACCGATGTAGCCGGAGGTGGTAGAGATCACGCCGTCGAGCTTATCAAATGGCGGCTCCATGCACCAAAAACAGCCCCCGGCAAATGTCGCCTTGGAGAGCGGACGGCCATCGGCGGGTTGCTGGGCATGACTGACAGCAATGGTCAGGACGAGCAGGTACAGCGTGCTGAAGCAGAAAGACCGGAGAGGGCGTCGGTGCATGCGGAGGCTCCTTCACGAGGATAGCGCATCTGGTTGAGACGACTAACAAGCCACGCCAATGTCTTGGCAGTGGTTCATGACCAATATTCTTCGTCCAGGATATAGCCGCAACACTGCGGGGCACCACAGTTACAGCGATATTTTTTGGCCTCATAGCCGTAGTTATAGGTCAGCTCCTCGCCCGCTTTGATCCGCCGCATGGCGACAATCCACAGCGTCGTGGCGGTTTGCTCCACCAGACAGTTCGGATCGCAAGAATGGTTGATGTAGCGTGCGGTATTGTCCAGCCCCTCGCCGTCAATGTTGTAACGCGCATTGAAGGCGAAGATGTAGGCATTGCCGGCCCGTAAGCGTTTCACACTTTCGGCTTTGGCAATCTTTTCGCCGACGTACGGGATAATCCGCGTGCCGCGTTTGATCTCCTGCGCGGCAAACAAACCCTGGCCAGCAATGGGTGAGGGTTGAATCCGTACACGTATGGGCATGGTAGCCTGCCTGCGCTCCCACGGGCAGCGACGCGACGCACGTGGCGCTGCGGGGGCCTAGATAGGTCGGTGATAGGCCGAGGAGAGCCCGTGCTCGGCCCTCCGTCTCGTTGGACAGGGTATACCACCTCGGGCATACTTATGATAGAAAATTCCTGCGCGCTACTGTGAGCCACTCTCTCGCACTCACGAGGCGCCACGAGAGGATCCCTGTGGCGCCAGAAGGCGTCCAGCTGTAGGAGCAGGCTCCTGGCAGAGCCTATGAGACGCTCATCATCGACCATCACGACGCGGGAAGCCTCCACCACATGGCCCGTCCAGCCAGTGCATCAACGTTTCGAGAGGAGAGTCCGTATGTCCTCGTGCCCGGTCTCACCGCCACCGCACGATAATCGCGCTTATCGCTTCCCCGTCTCCGTCAAAGGCGTCATTCTCAATGCCGGGCGAGTCGTCGTGCTCTACAACGAACGCGCCGAATGGGAGCTACCGGGCGGGAAGCTCGAGCTCGGGGAAACGCCGGAAGCGTGTGTGCAGCGCGAGATTCAGGAGGAAGTGGGCCTCGATGTCCGCGTCGGGCCGCTCCTCGACACCTGGGTGTATCACATTGCTGCTGGGGTGGATGTCCTCATTGTGACATACGGCTGTGCTGCCCCGCCCTTTACAACGCTGATCCATAGTCCCGAACATAAAGCCGTTGGGCTCTTTACGCTCGCAGAGATTGAGACGCGGCCCATGCCAGAAGGATACAAACGCTCCATCCGGGCCTGGGCGGCGCACCCAGCCGCCGCGGTGTAGGTGTCTTGCCGCGCCGCACTCTCCCTGGCGAGGCCGCCGGTGTTACCCTGACTCAGGCGGTTCGATAAACGTGAAGGTGGTGCCGTAGGTCTCGACAAACGCCGCATGTTGCGCGACGTTGGCCGGAATCTCGGTTTTGCCCTTGGCCCAGTTGTAGAAGCTGGGAAAATACCAGATCAACAGCGGCTCCGTCTCGGTGGCCCCAGCTATACCGTAAAAGGCCAGATACGGCGTCTGCTCCGGCTCGTGGATCACTACGGCGAGACGCAGCGTGTGGCGCTTGAGATGGATATGGCTGCGCGCTTCAGGATCGCCGGCTGTGGTGTGATAAATGGTCAGCCATTGCTGGTAGGCACTCACGTAAAAATCCTGCCCGCGTAATTCGACGGAGCCATGGACATTACACAGGGCAAAGGCGCCGTCCATCGTGAGCAGCAGTTCCAGCAAGGCCTGCAACGTCATGGGGGTGGCCATACGCTCTCCTTCCTGACATGCCGGGCTGATGATCAGGCTGTGATGAGGCAGAATACGCAGCTTGACGTCCTCCCGCCCTCAAGGGCGAGGATTCCCTTGGTTGGCGTACCACGTCCGGTACGGAGAATGTTCCGTGCGGCGTTGACATCGCGATCATGCCAGACTCCGCATGCCGAGCAGCACCATTCTCTTACCCCCAGCGCACTCAGTCC